>JALYSZ010000268.1 GCA_030854525.1 Chloroflexota bacterium
CTCGATGGACCGACATACAAGCGGCAGGCGCCATCGGTCGAGCAGCGCGTAACGTCGGCTTCGGCGGTCGCGCCAGCTCCGATTACGGCACCACACGCGAAGAGCGAAGAATCGAAGAAGTACGACGCGAACGACCTCGAAGTGCCAAGCTTCCTGCGCCGCCGCTAACCGAGGGCCGGCTCGGCCGGCCTTGAAAGTAACTGGCACGTGCCGTGCACCCCCGCTCGTTGAAAGACGCGGCGGGGGTGCTTTTTTTCTAGCGCTCTCCGCCGTGAAATTGCGTAGGAGGCAGAGCGTATGAACCGAGTCGAACGTGTCGAGCGCGCGGCCGCGCGAGACGCTTACGGCTGGGACGCGAGCTGGACCGGTTGGCACATCAGCTGGGGCTCCGTGTTCGTTGGTGCGCTTGCGGGGCTCGTCGCTGCAGTGCTCTTTTCTCTCATCGCGGTCGCGATCGGCGCACACAAGGCGGTAGACGATCGCATCCTGAAGTGGGCCGACTTCGGGCCCGTGACCATCATCGTCAGCGTGCTCGGGGCATTCTTCGCCAGTCTTATCGGCGCCTGGGTCGCGGCGAAGATGTCGGGCGCTCGTCGGGCGGAGCCGGCGATCCTTCACGGCGTGGCCGCATGGCTCGTCTCGATGGGGATCGTCCTGCTTTTCGCGGCGCTTTCCGGGGCGAACACTCTCGGTGGCGGCTACCTCGGAGGGCTCACGCCTCCGGGAGCTCCCGCACCCACGGGTGCCCCGGTAGACCCGAACACCGCGATCGCGATTCGCAACGCCGCGGTCGGAAGCATCCTTGGGATCCTCATCGGCCTCATGGGCGCTGTTGTCGGCGGATGGTTCGCCTCAGGCGAGCCGATGAACGTGAACCACTACCGAACTCGTAGCACCGGCTTCGGGCGGACCCCTGTTGCGTCCGACCGAACTACACGGATGTAAAGGAGGACCCGAAGATGATCTTGATCTTGTTCTGGCTGCTCGGCGCACCGCTCGTGCTGATCATCCTTCTGTTCCTACTCGGCATCGGCCGCTAAAGAGAACGTGGGCTGGCTTCGGCGCACCTGACGGGCGCGGGAGCCAGCCCCCGCGTTCAATTGGACACCAGATTTGGGCAACTATCCCCTTGACGGCGGTACGGGGGCGGACTCCTTGCGGACCAGTCTCTTGTCAGACATTCCCGGCTATGAACTCGTCTTCGTCGAATTGCCGTTCGCGGGGGTGATCATCGGCACGCTGCCGCCATGCACTTGGAAAGTCGAGCCGGTAGGAGGGGGCGACATGGCGGCAGTTGCCCGTGCTCTCGTAATCATGAATTGAACTGCAGAGCCTGCATTCGCCACGGTCAACCTCACACTCGGATGTTCCTGTTGCCAGACACGGAAGACCTCGTCCGCGAAGCCCTGGCCGATACCGCGAACGTCCCTGAAGTCCAATTCGACCTCTTTGAATTTCTCTAGCCCGGCGAGCAGGCGTTTGGCCTCCGACCTCGACACGATCTCGGCGCCCTCGCGGAACAGTCGGATCGATGGGCGGGTGCGACTAAATGCCAAGTCTTCATCGGTGAACGCGCCGAAGACCTCTGTGGTCGTGCGCGCCGAATCCCGCGCGATCTCAAAGTGGACCCGGGTTCCGACGCGCTTTGGCGATGTCTCCACCGCCTGATCATCGCGCAACCCATCAATGGCCCAGCGCGTGCTTCCCGACTCAACGAACATCCGGTCGGCCATCTTGGAGGTGAAAAACAGACCCTCACCAGAATGACCTTTAGGTGCCGTGGTGACCTTGCCCTTTTGCAGCTCAGCGATTGCCTCGAACGGCGTACGCAGCCCCCGCGTCTGCATCACGTGCTCGAAAATGCCAATTCCCTCGTCCTCCACGTCGAAGGCGATGGTCTTTCCATCCTCGGTGACGCGCGCGATGACGCCGATGCTTTCGGAGTGCTCAATGGCGTTGTTCACCATCTCGGTGAGGGCGTAGTGGAGGATCGAAGCGACAGACTCGCGAGCATGCGCGGCGATGGTCCCCTCGAACTGTCGCCAAACAACTTCCTCGGCAAGGCCCTTCCGCTTCCATGTGCCCTGCGCCCTTACCGTCGTCGGCTGGCGGTACCGCGCTCCCCGGCCAGCCCCGACGCGCTGAAGGGCGCCTGCCGTGACGAGCTCGACAAGACGGATGTGGGCGGTCTGACGGCTAATGCCGAGCCTGCGAACAAGGTCGCCCGAACTGACCTCTCCCTTGTCGCGGAGAAGGTCCGCAACTACCGCCTTGACATTTAGACGTTCCACAGACAGAACTCTACTAATGTCTAAAGGTAAATGTCAAGGGGCCGAGGGCGACGTGTCGAAGGTAGACCGCAACCGGCCCAGGCGGGGAACCGTCTCGGAGTCTCGCTATTCGCTCTATCCCCTTGACGGCGGTACCGCCTTCTGCTACACATAGCCGTATGACGTTTGGCGCGCCCGAGATTCTTTTCATTCTGGCGCTCGTCCTCTTAGCCATCGGGCTGGTCGTGGCGCTGCAACGCGGCCAGCGTCGGTGGAAGTGAGGCGGTTGTGTCCCAGGTGAACCGGAACGAACCCCGCCGAGGAACGGCCTCGGAGTCCCGCTACACGCTGTTTGAGTTCGAGAAGCAGTTCCCGGACGACGCGGCCTGCCTCGACTACCTGATGGCCGAGCGGTACCCGTCCGGCGTGCTCTGCCCTAAGTGCCAGAAGATCACGAAGCATTACCGCGAGAAGGCGCGTCCATCGTGGTCGTGCGAGTTCTGCGGTCACCGCGTCCACCCGATGGTCGGAACGGTCTTCGAGGACTCGGCTACGTCGCTGCGCCTGTGGTTTTACGCGATCTACCTCATGGCGAGCACGCGCTGCGGTATCTCCGCGAAGCAGCTCGAACGGGAACTCGGTGTGACCTACAAG
>JALYSZ010000272.1 GCA_030854525.1 Chloroflexota bacterium
GCGACAGCCGCCACGGCCGCCCCGAAGCCGAAGCGTCCGAGCGTCATCCGATCCGACCACGCCAGCCATGCGACCAGCGCCAGTCCCGGTAGCAGCGCGGTGGGTTTCGCGAGCGCTGCGAAGACCAGCGCGAATCCCGCGATCGGGGCAAGGTCGCGCCGGCGGTCGAGCGTGACCACGGCCATCGCCGTCAGCAGAAGCGCGACGAGATCCGGCTTCAGCGCCGGCCCCCACACCATGACCGGCGCGAGCGCGAGCCATCCCGCGGCGAGCGCCGCCGCGACGAGACGGCCGGCGGGTCGAGCGGATACGAACACGATGGCCGCCACCGCCAGCGTCGCCGCGATGCTCGCGACGCGCCCCGAGATGAAGGGATCGCCGATGGACGCCAGATGGAAATACAGCGGCGGGTAGTTGGCCGCGACGAAGCGTTCCGGGTCGACGTCGAGGTAGGCCACGCCGTCGCGCGCGAGGCGTGCCGCGTTCGCCACGGCCCCTTCGCCGTAGAGGACGGGAGTGCGGTTGACGAGCACGGAGAGCCACTGCACCAGCGCATAAAGCGAGAGCGCGGCCGCCGGGATCAGATACGTCGTCCACGCGAGCGTTGCGCGCGAGCGCATCAGGTCCCGACCAGCGGACCCAGGAGGCTTCGCCCGGTCATTCGGGCGGGTACAGGAAGACCGAGAAGACCGAGGAGCGTCGGCGCAACGTCGACGAGACCGCCGTCACGCACGGCGACGCGGCCGGCGTCCTTCGCGATGAAAACGACGGGCACCGGGTTCGTGCTGTGCTGCGTGTTCGGCTCGCCGTTCGGAAAGGCCATTTCTTCCGCGTTGCCATGATCCGCTGTGAGGAGCACGCAGCCCCCTGCGGCCAGCGTGGCGTCGACGATCTGACCGACCTCGGCGTCCGTGGCCTCCATCGCTTTCAGCGTCGCCTTGATGTCTCCGGTGTGGCCGACCATGTCGGGATTCGCCAGGTTGACGATCGCGAAGTCGTAGGTTCCGGCACGGATGGCCTTGACGAGCCCCGCGGCGACGCCCGCGGCGCTCATCTCGGGCTTCAGGTCATAGGTCGCGACCTTCGCCGACGGGACCAGCTCGCGGTCCTCTCGTTCGAACGGCTGCTCCCGGCCGCCGTTGAAGAAGTAGGTCACGTGTGCGTATTTCTCAGTCTCCGCCGTGTGGAACTGTTTCAGGCCCTCATCGGCAAGGATCTGCGCCATCGGCGTGACCTCCTGCGAGGGGAACGTGACGCGAACGTTCGGTAGAGCGAGCTTGTAGTCGGTCAGCGTGACGAAGGTCAGGTCCTTCACGGCGCGCGCCCGCTTGAATCCATCGAAGTCTGGTTTCATGAGCGCCAACGTCAGCTCGCGCGCGCGGTCGGGCCGGAAGTTGAAGAAGATGACGGCGTCGCCGTCTTGCATCGGCGCGCGTTCGCCGACGATGTGCGGCTCGAGGAGCTCGTCGCGGCACTCCGGATCCGCGTAGCAGGACCGCACCGCCTCCTCGGCGGTCGCGACGCGGGGACCGTCCGCGTCGACGATCGCACGGTACGAGCGCTCGACGCGGTCCCACCTCTTGTCGCGATCCATCGCGTAGTAGCGGCCGTGCACCGTCCCGATCTGGGCCGGAATTTGCGACAGCAGCTCGAGCGCGCTTCGCGGGGGCATGTCGCGGCCATCGAGGAACGCGTGTAGAAGGACGTTCTCCACGTGCTCGCGTTTCGCGAGCTCCACGAGCGCGGCGAGGTGCTTCATATCCGCGTGGACGCCGCCGGTCGAGATCAGTCCCATGAGGTGAAGTGTTCCGCCGACTGCCGCCGCGCACGCGGCGCGGAGCGCGGTGTTTTCGAAGAACGACCCGTTTGCAATCGCGTCGTTGATCCGGACCAGCTCCTGGTACTGGATGTAGCCGGCGCCCATGGTGAGATGCCCGACCTCGCTGTTCCCCATGACGCCATCGGGTAGCCCGACGTCGCGGCCACTGGCGCGCAGGGTCGCGTGCGGGTACGTCTCGAAGAGAGCGCGCAGACGGGGCGTGTTCGCGCGTGTCACGGCGTTCGAAGTTGAATCCGGCGCGATTCCCCATCCGTCGAGCACGCAGAGGACGACCGGTCGATAGGACGCCTTGCGTGCGTCGCTCAAGCGAACGCGCGGACGACCGCCGCGAACTCCTCCGGGTCGAGCGACGCGCCACCCACGAGCGCGCCGTCGATCCCGCTGGCGCCCGCGAACTCGCCTGCGGAGCGCGCACTGACGCTCCCGCCATAGAGCACCAGGGTCGCATCCGCATCCAGGCCCGCGCGCCCGAGCGCCGCGCGGATGGCGCGCGCCGCCGCCGTGGCGTGCTCACTCGTTGCCGGGTTCCCGGTGCCGATCGCCCAGACTGGCTCATACGCGACGACCAAGCGTTGCAGGCCTTTGCGCTCGGCCAGAGCGACGTCGGCTGCGATCTGGCGCGCGACGACGGCCGTCGCTTCGCCGGCGGCGTGTTCCAACGCGCTCTCGCCCACACAGAGGACCGGGCGCAGGCCCGCAGCGACGGCACGCGCGAGCTTTTTCGCGACGCGCTCGTCGGTGTCACCAAGATCGCGGCGCACCTCCGAATGCCCGACGATCGTCCCGATGGCGAGCCCAGTGACCATCGAGACCGATATCTGGCCGGTGAACGCGCCGCGCTCCTCCCAATGCACGTCCTGCGCGTAGACGTCCACGTTCGCATCGCGGAGCGCGTCCGCGACGGCCGGCAGCGCGATGGCTGCCGGCGCCACTCCGACGGACACGCCGCCGGGCATCCGTTCGGCGACGTTCCGGGCGAGCTCGACCGCGTCGGCGATGGTCGGCGGATTCATCTTCCAGTTGCCGATGACCAGGCGATCGCGCATCAGGTGCGGACCTCGGGCCGATCGATGTCACGGTGCTCGACCTCGATGCCACCTGGCCAGAACTCACGCGTCGCGCGCGCGATCTCGTCGGCGATGACAACGGAACGATGCCTTCCGCCGGTGCAGCCGAAGGCAAGACCGAGCCGTGCCTTCTTCTCGCTCTCGTACCGGGGGAGGGCGAAGCGCAGGAAGGGTACGACGTGTCCGAGGAATTCCTTGGTCGCGGGATGTGCCAGAACGTAGTCCCGCACTGCTTGGTCCCGGCCCGTGAGATCGCGGAGATTCGGAATGTAGAAGGGGTTCTCCATGAAGCGGACGTCGAAGACCAGGTCCGCTGCGGGGGGCAGTCCGTACTTGTAGCCGAAGCTCGCGATGTGTACGAGCATCCCGGTCTTCCCCGATCCGTACAGCGAGTGCAGGGTGTCGCGAAGGTCTTTGACCGAGAGGTGCGTCGTGTCGATCACCTTGTCGGCGCGCGCCCGAACATCGACGAGCATGCGGCGCTCCTCGTCGATCGAGGGTTGGACGCCCCCAGGGGCGTCGACCGGATGGCGGTGGCGGGTCTCGCTGTAGCGGCGCAGCAGCACATCGTCGGATGCGTCGAAGAACAGCACGTGCGCCGGTGTACCCGCCTTGTCGAGCGCCTCCAGATCCTTCTTCGCGTCCGCGAACAGCGAACCGCTCCGCGCGTCGATGACAAACGCGACTTTTTGCTTGCCGCCCTTTCGCGATACATCCAGCGCCGACGGCATGAGCGCGGGCGGGAGATTGTCGAGGGTGTAGTAACCGAGGTCCTCGAGGACCTTCACCGCCTGCGACTTGCCCGAGCCGGAGAGCCCCGTGACGACGACGAAGTCCGGCTGACCCGTGGAGGTCAGTCGGGCAGGATCCATGACAGGACGAGACCGACGACCGCGATGACGATCGCGCCTAGGAACGCCGCGAGGAGGCCGCCCACCTGGAACCCGAGGGCCGGCACCAAGGAAACCAGGTAGAGCATCAGAGCGCCGATGACGAAGTGGAAGAGGCCGAGGGTTAGACAAGTGATCGGTGCGGAGATGAGCTCGATGACCGGCCGGATGAAGGCGTTCACGACGCCGAGGACCAGGCCGGTCAGCAGGAGAGAGATGTATTTGTCAGCCTCGCCGAAGCCGTATGTCGCGTTCCCGTAGGTGATCCCTGGGACGAAGAAGGCCGCCACCGCGATGGCGACCGCGTTGATGAGCGCCCGCCAGATAATGCGCATTCGCGAAAGACTAGATCAATATCGGGCGTTCATTCCACGAAGATCTCTACCCGGTCTTCATCGTCCGCAATGTCGACGATCTTGCCGGGAAAGTCCACGGTGCGGAGCAGCTCGTCGAGGTCGATGCCGAATTTACCAAGATGCCCGCGGACCAGACCGCTCGATGCGAGCTTCATCTTCCCGACCCTTGCGATCGCGAGCGGGATGGCGACATTGACCTTCTGCTCGCCGTCCTCGGTGACCCGGATTCGTAATATCCGTCCCCGTCCGCCCGGGGCGGTCGGCGGGGTCGGGGGCGTGGGCGGGAATGGCGAAGAGAGAGCGCGCCGCGGGCTCGAGGCCCCCTCCTCAACGTCGCCGAGCGCGCGCAGCAGACGGTAGGCCTGCTCCACGTCGATCTTGCCCTCCGCGAGCAGTTGGAGGACCTGTTTGCCTTCTTCGCTAGGCACTAGAAGTCTCTTCGGGTCTCGTCGAGCTTGGCCGCAACCTCGTCCACGCTGACTTCCCCCCGCGCCAGACGCTCGAGAAGATCGCGAACCTTCGTCGTCGCCGGCGGCGCCATCGGCGCGGTGCGCTCCGGATCGCGATCGGTTTCCGACCGTGCTTCGGTCTCGGAGTCCGTCGACTCCTGCGCGGCGGCAGGCTCCGCGCGCACCGCTGACGAGGTCAGCTTGATGGTGAGATCGCCGCTGACCGTCTTCACGGACAGGCGACTGCGTCCGTCGCCGATGACGACCGTCCGGTCCTTCCGGCCCTCGCGCATGATCCGCGCCGGCACTTCGCAGTCAAGGTCGCCGCTCGCTGTGTGGTAATCGCAGACGCACGACGAGGTCAGCAGACCAACCTCGACGTCGCCGCTGATCGTCTTGAGCCGGCTCTCGCGCCCGCCAACGTCGGGCTCAAGGTCGATCGAAATGTCGCCGCTCACCGCGTGCAGCTCGCAGGCGCGAACGCGGCCGCGGATGTCGACGTCGCCACTCACCGAGCTGCCTTCGACGGAGCCGACGTAGTCAGTGCATTGCACGTCGCCGCTCACGCTCTTGATGCGCATCGGCCCCTGTACGTCTTCGATGTTCACATCGCCAGATACGCTCTCGACCCGCGTCGGCCCGCGCGTTCCGTTCAAGTCGAGGTCGCCGCTGACCGTCTGGGCGTCCACCGCCGTTTCGCGTGGGACCGTGATCTCGAAATCCACGCGAAAGCGCTTGCCGCGGAACAGATCGAGCCAGCTGCGCTCCTGCTCATACAGGTGAGGCTCGACGAAGATGTCATTGCCCTTCTGTTCAATGCGGACTTCGACGTTCTCCAGGAGCCGCTTGGCGCGATCGGCGCTCCCGCCCTTGACGCGCTTGCGCGCGACGACTCGCACCTGGCTGGGCTGGCCGACCCGAATGGCGGTCTCGCCGGAGACGTTCTGAACGCGAACGCGGGGCATTCCGTCGACCGTGAAGGTCTTCTCGACGGTCTGCTCGTGTGACTCGTCGTCGCCATTGTCCATCCCGACGAACGCGGCGCTCACCGAGCGCGCGATCTCGTCTGGATCGACATCCACGTTGATGTCTAAGCCTCGGGGCCCGAACCGGAACTCGTGCCGCTCCCCGTGGCGGGCGCGTCGCTGCTCGCGGCGGTGCTCGCGATCGGCCCGCTCGCGCTCGCGGTCGCTTTCGCGCTGGATGCGGTCGCGTTCACGCTGCTCGGCGTCGCGACGGCGCTGGTCGTCGATCGGATCGAATGTCATGAGACGGGCGCCTTTTCGAGGAGCTGCGCCGCGTCGTCAGGCGCGATGCGCCCATCGGCGAGCTCGCGAAGGATCTCTTTGCGACGCTCGACTTCGCGATCCGGCTCAGCCTGCGATGGAAAACCGAGCGCGCGGATCACGGCATCGAGGCGCGAGCGCACGGTTGGGTAGCTGATTCCGAGCTCGCGCTCCACGTCCTTGAAGTTGCCGCGCGCCTTGATGAACGTCTCGAGGAAGTCGAGCTGCTCCGGCGTGAGCCGGTGAAACCGGCCAAGAGCGAAAGCGCCTTCGAGGCGGGTCCCGCACGATGCGCACTCCAGACGGGTCACGCTGAGCGTCTCCGCGCAGATGGGGCATCGCGCGATGACTGGATTGGACATGAACTGAAGATGCTCGCGGTACTCATCGAAAGTCAAGCCAAACTCAGAGATATGTAGCCGAGGATGCGAAAGCTTTAGGTCGGGTTAGCTCTCGATCGCCTGCTTGATGCGTTCGGCGAGGGCGTTCCCCACCCCGGCGACCGCCGCGAGGTCCGAGACGGGCGCCTCGCGCATCGCCCTGACGCTGCCGAATCGCCGTAGCAGCGCACGCTTCTTTGTCGGGCCGACCCCTTCCACCTCGTCGAGCACGCTCCGCACGGCGCTCTTGGCGCGCACCTTTTGGTGATAGGTCACCGCGAAGCGGTGCGCTTCGTCCCGGATCCGCTGCACCAGGTACAGCCCCTGCGAGGTCCGCGGAAGGACGATCGGGGCCGCCCGCGCCGGCACGAACAGCTCCTCGCGCTCCTTCGCCAGCGCCGCGATCGGGATCTGGAGGAGACCGGCGTCGGAAAGCGCGGCCTGGCCTGCCGACAGCTGCCCCTTTCCACCGTCCAGGATCACAAGATCCGGTAGCGGCCATCCCGCCCCGTCGGTCGCGGAGCGCTGGAAGCGGCGGCGCAGGGTCTCGCGCATGTTGGCGAAGTCATCGTTGCGGTCGACGATCTTCGCGCGGAATCTCCGGTATGCGTGCTTGGCGGGCCGTCCATCCTCGAACACGACCATCGAGCTCACAACGCTCGTGCCTTGCACGTGGCTCACGTCGTAGCACTCGATCCGCTTGGGAACGCCCTCGAGTCCGAGCGCGTCGGCGACCTCGCGAAGAGCGGTGTCGGTCTTTCCGCGATCCGCGAGCCACCGCACCCGCTCCTGCTCGAGCGCATCCTTCGCGTTGCGCTCAGCGAGCTCCGCGAGGTGACGCTTCTTGCCCCGTTGCGGCACGAGGATCCGGACTGGGCCGCCGCGGCGTTCGGCGGCGAAAGCCTCGAACGCCTCCGCTTCCGGTATCGGCACCGGCACGACGATCTCCGGCGGGACCGCCGCCGCGACCGCGTAGTGCTGACGAAGGAACGATGCGAGGACGTCCGGCGCGAGTGCGCCCTCCGATCCCTCGAGGGAGAAGTGATCGCGGCTCGTGACCGTGCCATCGCGCACACGGAACACCTGAACGACGGCGTCGCCCTCGTCGACCGCGGCCGCGTGCACGTCGAAGTCGTCGCCCTTGTACGCGTGCACCTCCTGCCGATCGAGAGTCCGTTCGATCGCCACGAGCCGATCGCGCAGCGTTGCGGCTCGCTCGAACGCGAGTGCATCGGAGGCCTGCTGCATCTCGGTCTTGGTGTCGCGCGCCAACGCTTCGTAGCGCCCTTCGAGGAACAGCACGCTCTTGTCGATCGTCTCGCGGTACTCAGCGCGCGTTGTGTTTCCAACGCAGGGTGCGGTGCAGCGTTTTAGGTGAAAGAGAAGGCAGGGACGGCCTCCGGGCAAAGCCGACGGGGGCACGGTCCGGCCGCGGCCGTCCTCTCCAGCGACGATGTTCAGCTTGCAGGTGCGATACGGGAAAAGCTTCTGTAGCAGATCGAGCGACTGATCGACCGATTTCGCGTTCGCGAACGGTCCGAAGTAGCGCGCGCTGCGATCGCCGAGAGTGCGCGTGCGGAGGATCCGCGGAAAGTCCTCTCCAAGCGTGACCTTCACATACGGATAGGACTTGTCGTCCTTGAGGCGAATGTTGTAGCGGGGATGGTGCTGCTTGATGATGTTCGACTCGAGGAGGTATGCCTCCGAGATGCTGTCGGTGAGCACGTACTCGAGTCGCTCGGCGCGCTCGACCATGCGGACGTGGCGGACCTCGAGGCTCGGGCCGAAGTACGCCCGCACCCGGTCACGCAGCACGTCCGCCTTGCCCACGTAGAGGACACGGCCTTTGGCGTCCTTAAACAGGTAAACGCCCGGTTTTGCCGGAAACGAGGCAACCTGGGCCTCGAGCGACTCCCGTCGCGACGTCTTGTCCACCTATCGAGTATCGCTAGGCGGTCCGCGGGTATGCTTCCGCCACGCAGATGGGGGGTTCCGCTCGGTGAAAGACACGACCGTCACGCCGAAGCGAGCGCGTCGGTCTGTCCAATCGGTCGACCGGGCGCTCGATTTACTCGAAGCGCTCGTCGCGGCAGACGGCGAGGTCGCGATCACGGCCCTCGCGACTCGGACCGGGCTCCACGTCAGCACAGTGCATCGGCTGCTGGCGACGCTCCTGAGGCGCGGGTACGTGCGCCAGAACCCCGAGACCAGCCGTTACTACGCCGGCGCAAAGCTGGCGACGCTGGCCGAGGGCCGCTCCCGATTCGGAGAGCTCCGCCTTCGCGCGCGGCCGCTCCTCCGTTCGCTCACCGACGCGACGCGCGAGACGGCGAACCTCGTAGTCCTGGACGACCTGCAGGCCGTCTACATCGAGACGATGCCGTCGCCCCAGGTGGTGCGCCTCTTCACGGCGGTCGGAAACCGCACGCCGCTCCACGCGACGGGCGCCGGGAAAGCCCTGCTCGCGAACCTGCCGCCTGCTCGCCGGGACGCGCTTCTCGAGAAGCTCGACCTACGCGGCTACACCGCGCGGACGATCGTCGACCGGCCGGGTCTGCGCCGCACGCTCGACGAGGTCCGTGAAAAGGGTTACGCGCTCGACGATGAGGAGTACGACGAGGGAGTGCGCTGCGTCGCCGTGGCCGTCCTGAGCGCTCCGGGCCGCGAAGCCGCCGCGGGTGCGCCGGTCGCCGCGCTCTCGATCTCGGCGCCCGCAAGCCGTATGACTCGGCAGCGCTGCGCCGAGCTCGCACCGATGCTGCGCCGCGCCGCAGCGGAGCTCGCGGACGCGCTCCGCGATCAGACCGGGGCGGCGTCCTGACGACCGCCACGACCGTTCGCGCCGGACTCCGCGGCGCGCCGCTGGTGCGTGGCCTCATCGCGCTCCTCGGTCCGGCAAAGGTCCTCGGCGCGCATGACGACCTGCTTCTCTACGAGTACGACGGCGCCGTCGACACCGCGACGCCCGACGCGGTCGTACTTCCGGAGAGCACCGCCGACGTGGCCGCCCTTGCTCGTTTCTGCCACGAGCACGCCGTGCCGATCGTCCCACGCGGCGCGGGCACCGGCCTGTCGGGTGGGGCGATCCCGGTCGAGGGTGGCGTCGTCGTGTCGTTCGCGCGAATGGCTCGCATCCTCGAGATCGACGTCCCGAACCTCCGCGCCGTCGTGCAACCGGGCGTCATCAACCTGCATCTTTCGACCGCGGTCGCGCCACACGGCCTGTATTTCGTACCCGACCCGTCGAGCCAGAAGGCCTGCACCCTCGGGGGGAACGTCGCGGAGAACTCCGGCGGACCCCACACGCTCGCCTACGGCGTGACCACCAACCACGTGACCGGGGTCGAGATTGTGCTCTCCGACGGGACCGTCGTGCGGCTCGGCGGTAAGGCCGTGGAGGACGAGGGCTACGACTTGGTGGGCACGTTTGTTGGATCCGAGGGAACCCTCGGCCTCGTGACCGAGATCACCGTGAGGTTGACGCCGCTCCCCGAGGACAGGCGGACGCTGATGGCCGCGTTCACGACGATGGACGAGGCATCGGAGACGGTGTCCGCGATCATCGCGGCCGGCATCGTGCCGAGCGCGATCGAGATGATGGATCAGCTCGCGACCCAGGCCGTCGAGGCGTCCGTCCACGCCGGCTACCCCCTCGAGGCGGGCGGCATCCTTCTCGTCGAAGTCGACGGTCCTCGCGACGGCCTCGACGACGCGCGCGCGCGGATCGAGAAGATCTGCCGCGAGCACGCCGCGACCGAGGTTCGGGTCGCCGCGAGCGCCCTCGAGCGCGAGCGGCTATGGGCAGGGCGCAAGGGCGCGTTCGCGGCGATGGGTCGCCTGTCGCCGGACTACTACGTACAGGACGGCGTGATTCCTCGCACGCGTTTGCCGGACATCCTGAGGCTCGTCAAGGACGCCGGAGCGCGGCACCGGCTGCGCGTCGCCAACGTCTTTCACGCCGGCGACGGCAATCTTCATCCACTCATCCTGTTCGACTCGCGCCTCGGACCCGACGAGCTCGAACGCGCGAAAGCCGCGGGACTTGAGATCCTCACCGCCTGCGTTGAGGCGGGCGGCTCGATCACCGGCGAGCATGGCGTCGGCATGGAAAAGAACTGCTACATGCCGCTCCAGTTCCAACCCTCGGATCTTGCCGCGTTTCAGCGGGTGAAGGATGCGTTCGATCCCGATGGCCTCATGAATCCCGGCAAGATCTTTCCCACACCGAGTCGATGCCGGGAGTTCGCCTTCGCGTCGACGGCGCGGTGAGCGCCACCGTGGCGCGCGCGATCCCGGCCGACGCGACCGAGTGCGCGCGAATTCTCGCGGAGGCGGCAGGGGATCGCCGCACGGTTCGCATCAGCGGCTCGGGGACGAAGTCCTATATCGGGGACACCGGTCCGACCGACATCGAGCTCAGCAGCGCTCGGCTCGCGGGTGTGGTCGACCACGTGCCCGCGGACCTGACGGTGACCGTTGGCGCGGGCACCCGCGTCTCGGAGCTGGCGGCGGCGCTCGCCCGCGCGGGTCAGTTCCTGCCGCTCGATCCACCCCATGCCGACGAAGCGACCATCGGAGGCGTGATCGCGGCGAACTCGAACGGGTTCTGGCGCACGCGATACGGCGCTGTTCGCGACGTGCTCATCGGGACGCGCATCGCGCTCGCCGACGGGACCGTTGCGCGCGCTGGCGGGCGCGTCGTCAAAAACGTGGCCGGGTACGACCTCGACAAGCTCCTCGTCGGATCGTTCGGCACGCTCGGGGTGATCGTGGAGGCGACGCTGAAGGTCCTCCCGACCCCAGTGGCGAGCGATGGTCTCGTCGCGCGGTTCGCGGGCTCGGCCGAGGCCTTCGCCGCGGCACATGCGATCGTCCGCGGGGCCTCGCGGGTCGAGGCCTGTGTGGTCGAGCGCAGCGAGGGAAACTCGTGGCGGCTCGCGGTGCAGGCCCGCGGGAGCGAGCCCGCTGTGAAGCGGGCGTTGGACGATGCGCGCCGCGAGGTCGCGGCACGCAAGGGCGACGTTGCGCAGCTCGGCGATGACCTTGCTCGGATGCGCGAGCTTCCGGCGCGGGCGATCGACGGCGCGTTGGTGCGGGTCTCGCTGCCGTTGGCGGCATCATCCGCATTCGCCGATACGGCGGGACGCTTCGAGACCCTCGCCGCGCTCGTGGCCGACGCGGCGAGCGGACTCGCACGCGCGCACTTCGTGGGCGACGACGAGGCAGTGATCCGCGAGGCGGAAGCGTCGCTGCTCGGCGCGCGCGCCGTCGGCGGAACGGGACGCATCGAACGCCGGGCCGAGCATCTTCGCTCTCGCCTTTCGACCTGGCCGACCCGACCGAACGGCGACTTCCTGATGCGGCGCATCAAAGAGGCCTTCGATCCGGCCGGCATCCTGGAACCCGGACGCTCGGCATTCGTATGACCGGACCGGTGCCGCTCCCCTACCCGAATGCGGATGCGCCGTCGCAAGATCTGATCGCGGCGTGCGTGCACTGCGGCTTCTGCTTGCCGACCTGCCCCACCTTCGCGGTCCTCGGGGTCGAGATGGACTCGCCACGCGGGCGCATCCATCTCATGAAGACCGTGTGGGAGCACCGGCTCGGCGCGGATTCGCCCGGCTTGGAGGATCACATCTCCAAGTGCCTGGACTGCCGAGCGTGCGAGACCGCGTGCCCCTCCGGCGTGGAGTACGGCAAGCTCGTCGAAGGCGTGCGGTCGCAGATCGTCGTCGCGCGTCCTCGATCACCATTCGAGCGTCTCATACGCGCGGCCGCGTTCGAGTGGCTCCTGCCGCATCGACGCGTGCTCAGCGCGTTCGCGATGTTCTCCATCGCCGCGAAGCGGCTCGGGATGGGAACGCTCATGCGGGCGACGCGTCTAGCCGTCGCCCGCCGAATGGCGGACCTGCTCGACCTGCTGCCCGATCGGGCGAGCGCGCGTCGGCTCCCATCAACAACTTCCGTGCACGGCGAGCGGCGCGCCCGCGTCGCGATGCTTGAGGGCTGCGTGATGGGAAGCGTCTTCGGCGACACCAACGCCGCGACGGCGCGAGTCCTCGCCCGGAACGGCGTCGAGGTCATCCCGGCGATCGATCAGACCTGCTGCGGCGCACTGCACGCACACGCCGGCGAGCGCGAGCTCGCACGCGACCTCGCGCGCCGGAATATCGCGGCATTCGAGGGAGCGGCCACGGACGCCGTGATCGTGAACGCAGCGGGCTGCGGCGCCGCGATGAAGGAGTACGGCTGGCTTCTCAAGGACGACCCGACCTGGTCCGCTCAGGCGTCAGCTTTTGCCGCGAAGGTCAAGGACGCGACCGAGTTCCTTGGCGACCTCGGCATGAGCGAGCGGCCCGGGGCCCTTCAGGGCCGGGTCACCTGGGACGATCCGTGTCACCTGCTCCACGGCCAGAAGATCCGCGAGCAGCCGCGCGCGCTCCTCGCGGCAATACCGGGCCTGGATGTTGTCCCGCTCGAGGAAGCGGACTGGTGCTGCGGCAGCGCGGGCACCTACAACGTCACGCAGCCGGACCTGGCGCGCTCAATACTCGAGCGAAAGGTCGCGAACATCCTGCGCACGGGCGCGGACACCGTGGTGACCGCGAACCCCGGGTGCCTGATGCAGATCCAGAGCGGGCTCCGCAAGGCCGGCTCGAAGACCCGGGTCGTGCACCTGCTCGACCTGCTTGACGAGGCGTACCGCACGGGCTGACCGCGACTGCGCTACGTTCTGCGGGGGGAGGCTGAGCCGCACTGACCGCATCGAAGACCGAGTTCAAACGACGTCTCGATCGTGCGCTGGCGTCCGATCGTCTGCGCACCGCGCTCCGTCGCGCCCTGCCCGAGCTGGGCGAACGCCGCGACGCCCGGATGCGCGAGATCGACTGGGAGGGCCTGCGCGCTGATCTCAGCGCGCGCAAGGCGAAGGCGATCGACGACATGCCTGAGCTGATCGAACGCTTCACGCGTGAGGCCGAGGCCGTCGGCGCGAAGGTCTATCGCGCCGTCGACGCGGAGGAGGCGCGCCGCATCGTGACGGCGATCTGCCGCGCGAAGAAGGCGAAGCTCGTGGTCAAATCGAAGTCAATGGCCACCGAGGAGATCGGACTAACCGATCATCTCGAGTCCCAGGGCATCCACGCGGTGGAAACCGACCTCGGCGAGTGGATCATCCAGCTGGCCGGCGAGCGTCCGTCGCACCTCATCGCGCCGGCGATCCACAAGACGCGCGAGGAGGTCGCGCAGCTCTTCAGCAAGGTCGTGGGCCATCCGGTCCCGGACGACGTCGCCTCACTGGTCGCGGTCGCGCGAAAGGAGCTGCGGCAGTACTTCATCGACGCGGACATCGGCATCACCGGCGGCAACGCCCTCATCGCGGACACCGGCACGCTCATGCTCGTCACCAACGAGGGAAACGCCGATCTCGCAACGACGCTGCCCGCCGTGCACATCGCCGTCGTTGGCATCGAGAAGATCGTCCCGACGATCGACGACGCGATCGCGATCGTGAAGCTCCTGGCGCGAAGCGGAACGGGCCAGAAGATCACCTCGTATACCCAATTCATCACCGGGCCGTCGCGGACCGCCGACATCGAGCTCAAGTCCCAGATCGGCGTGCACG
Source organism: Chloroflexota bacterium (assembly GCA_030854525.1). Next base: position 13,893 of record JALYSZ010000272.1, read on the forward strand.
GCCCGAAGGAGCTCCACTTCGTGCTGCTCGACAATGGCCGGACGGCGATGCGGGAGGATCCCTTCGCTAGGGATGCGCTCCGGTGCATCCGATGCGGCGCGTGCAGCAACGTGTGTCCGAGCTACCAGGAAGTGGGCGGGCACGTGTTCGGGCATATCTACACCGGCCCCATCGGACTCGTCGTCTCGCCGTGGCATCACGGCATCGACAGCGTCGCTCACGAGCAGTCGCTCTGCATGGGCTGCAACGCCTGCGACACGGTCTGCCCGGTGACGATCCCGCTCGCGTCGCTGATCACCGACGTTCGCGCAAAGTCGGTTGAGAGAACCGGGATGTCCTGGGCGAAGCGGCTCTTCCTACATCAGTGGTCGACCCCTGATCGGATCGACAGGATCACCGGATGGCTCGCGACGTTCCAGAACCCCCTGCGTCGCAACGGCAGCGTGCGCCTCCCGTTCGGCTCCCTCGCGCAGGAGAAGAGCCTGCCCGCTGTCGCGGACAACCCGCTCCATTACCGAGCCCGTGAGATCACGCAGAGCAATCCTGCCTCGCCGTCACTGCGCGTCGCGATGTTCCCGTCGTGCATCGTCGATCACTTCCTGCCGGGCGCCGGATATGCGGCGGCGCGGGTGCTTCAGACCATGGGCGCCGAGGTCCACGTGGTGGAAGGCCGCCGCTGCTGCGGGCTGCCGCAGCTGAACAGCGGCGACCGCCCGACCGCGATCGCGATGGCCAAGGCGGCGATCGAGTCCCTCGAGCGGATCAGTGCCGACCGCATCGTGATCCCGTCGTCGTCGTGTGCGATCACGATCGCGCAGGACTACGCGCGCATCCTCGCGGACGACCCGCTCTGGGTCGAGCGGGCCCGGACGCTGGCGGAGCGGGTCAGCGCCTTCACGCCGTACGTCGCCTCGGTCTTTCGCGAGCGTCCAATTCGCGGACGCCGACTCGGACTACGCGCGACCTACCACGACGCCTGTCAGTCCGCGAACGTACTCGGCATCCATCAGGATCCGCGGACGCTGCTGCGCGAGATCGCCGGAGTCGAGATCGTGGAGATGGCCGAATCGGCCGTGTGCTGCGGGTTCGGCGGCTCGTTCAGCTTCGAGTACCCGGAGGTCGCCAACAGGGTGCTCGAGCGCAAGCTGTCGAACATCGACGCCACGGGTGTGGACTGTGTGATCTCGGACAACCCCGGATGCCTCACGCATCTGCGGGGCGCCATGGACGCGCGCGAGAAAGCCACGCGGGTCCGGCATCTCGCAGAGGTGCTGTGGGAGTCGCTGTCTAACGCGAGTTAGCTAACCGCCGCACGCGCAGCCCCCGCCCAGCGACGCGTTGCGCACAAGGAATCCGGTGCCCTCAGGACCTTCCACCCACTCCACCTTGGCGCCATCGCAGTACGGCAGGCTCTGCGGGTCAATCGCGACCTTGAGGCCGGCCGCCTGGGTCACCGCGTCCGTCTCGTCGGCGTTCTCGTCGAACGCGAGCCCATACATAAACGAGCAGCAGGAGCGGCCCGAAACGTAGAGCCGCAGGAACGCGCGCTTTGGATCATCTGCCCGGAGCTCCTGAAGCTTGGTGGCGGCCTCGGGCGTGAACTCGATCGTCGTTGCGCTTCCGTCGATGGCCATCTTTGAAGTCTACCGGTCCTGGCGCAACTGGGGCACGCGCGCGACGATCGCCGCGAGGCCGGCGAACACGACCGCAGCCGCACCCGCCACCGCCATTGGCGCACCGAACAGGATCGCCGCGCCCCCGAGGAGCGGCCCATTCAGCACCCGCATGCCCTGCGTGCCGAAGGTGTATGCACCCATGACGCGGCCGCGCAGGTTATCGGGCGCGGCGAGCTGGATCTTCGTGTTGGTGAGGGACTGCGTAAGGACCGCCGCACCGCCGACGACAACGAGCAGGAGGAAGGACAGCGCGTAATTGGCCGAGAAGGCGAACACGAGGATCGCGACCATCTCCGCCATGGCCGCGGCGACGATGAAGCGGCCGCTGTGGCTGCGATCGCGCGCGTACGCGAGGTAGAAGGCCGCCGCGACCGCACCGATGCCGCTCCCGACGAGGAGGAACGAATACCCCAGGGCGTCAACGTGCAACACGTCGTACGCGAAGAGCACCAGGAACGAGTTGAAAGTGTGACCGAGGAAGATCACGCCGAGCATCTCCACGCCAATCAGCGCCGCGATGAACGGTCGCCCGCGGACGAACCGCAGGCCATCGCGAAGCGCAGAGCCGATCGGCGTCGTCGAGCGGGCGCCGAGCGCCTTTACGCGGACGACCGCCAGGAACACGAGAAGGGGGACGAACGTGAGCGCGTTGATGAGGAATCCCCACCCTGGTCCGAATGCGATGACGATGAAGCCCGCGACGGCCGGCCCGATCACCTGCGAGAACTGGCGCGCCGTCGAGTTGAGGCTGACCGCGGAGAGGAGCTTCGACGGCCCGACCATCGAATGGATGAGCGTCTGCTGGGCAGGGCCGCCGATCGCGCCCGCGAACCCATGGAGCAGGAGCAGCCCGAAAAGCCACCAGGTCGTGACCACGCCCCCGATCGTCACTACCGCGATCGCGACCGCCGCGGTCATCAGGAGTACCTGCGCGACGATCTGGACCTTTCGGTTGTCGTAGCGGTCCGCGAGCACTCCCCCGTAGAGCGAGAAGAACGTGAACGGCACCCAGTGCGCGAACACCATCATCCCGAGCCAGAACGGCGCCGTTGGCCCCGCCAGCTGTACTACGAGCACGTTGCGGATCACGTTTTCCATGCCGTCGCCCGTCGAGCTGATCCAACTCGCGATCCAGTACCACCGGAACGTCGGCAGGCCCAGAGCTTCGAAGCGGATCGAGCTCGGCGCGACGGCGCCGGCGCCTGGCTCGACCTCTAGTGCGTCAACTTTTCGATCAGTCACGCCCCCGAAGATTAGTGGCGCTCGGCCGCGCGGGTCCTGTCCCGGGGTCGGGGTCGCGCGCTCGCCTACCGGTCCGCTCCGCCCGCGTCGCCATCGGGCGCTATGACGCGGCCGGTCAACGGCTCGCGCGCAACCCGCTCCCCCGTGCCACCCGCGCGACCGCCGTCACATGTCTCCGGACGCACGGCCGGAGTGTTCCACTACGCGATGCCGCGCACTTCGCCGGTCGCCAGCAGATCTCTCAAGTAGCGGCCGGTGAACGAGCGTCGAACGCGCGCCACCGCTTCTGGCGTTCCCTCGGCGACGACCTCGCCGCCGGCCTTCCCACCCTCGGGTCCGAGATCGATCACGTGATCGGCCGTCTTGACAACGTCGAGGTTGTGCTCGATGACGACCACGGTATTTCCCGCGTCGACCAGCCGGTGGAGCACCTCGAGGAGACGCTCGACGTCGGCGAAGTGGAGGCCGGTGGTCGGCTCGTCGAGGATGTAGAGCGTCCGACCCGTCGCGCGGCGGCTGAGCTCCGTGGCGAGCTTGATGCGCTGCGCCTCTCCGCCGGAAAGCGTGGTAGCGGATTGGCCGAGGTGGATGTACCCGAGGCCGACGTCGTTCAAAGTCCGCAGCTTCGACTCGGCGATCGGAACATTCTTGAAGAACTCGAGCGCTTCCTCGACAGTCATCTCGAGGATGTCGGCGATCGACTTTCCCTTGTAATGGATCTCGAGCGCCTCGCGGTTGTACCGCTTCCCGCCGCAGACCTCGCACGGTACGTACACGTCGGGCAGGAAGTGCATCTCGACCTTGATCACGCCGTCGCCCTGGCACGCCTCGCAGCGCCCGCCGGCCACGTTGAAGCTGAAGCGCCCCGGCCCGTAGCCGCGCTCGCGCGCCGCCGGCACCTCGGCGAACAGCTCGCGGATCGGCGTGAACAGGCCCGTGTAGGTGGCCGGGTTCGAGCGCGGCGTGCGGCCGATCGGCGACTGGTCGACGGCGATCACCTTGTCGAACGCCTCGATGCCTTCGATCGCGTCGTGCGCCTCCGGCTCGGCATGGCTGTTGTAGAGGTGCTTGGCCACCGCCGCGTAGAGCGTGTCGTTGACCAGCGTCGATTTGCCCGAGCCGGAGACGCCGGTCACACACGTCATCAGGCCGATCGGCACCTCGAGGGTGACGCCCTTCAGGTTGTTGCCGCGGGCGTTGAAGACG
>JALYSZ010000284.1 GCA_030854525.1 Chloroflexota bacterium
GTGGAAGATCCCTTCGACCGGCGAGCGCAGCCACTCGAAGCTCTTCACGACCGTCGGTGGCTCGACGCCGCTCGGGCGACCACTGATCGCGCCGATCGTGCGCAGGATGTTCGTGACGCCGGTCACATGACGCGCGACGTCCTCCTCGATGAGTTGGCCGCGGCCACCGGATTCGGCGAGCATCGCCGCGACTCCGTTCTGCGCCGCGACGGCCATCAAGGTGCCCGGCCGCTCCCCGGTCGGCGCGCTCTTCACAGCCCAGCGGGCACCGTATGCGTTTGCCATCGCTTGGATGCGCCCGTTGAGTGCCCCGTTCTGCGTCTCGCGATAGATGACGAAGGGGACGAGATCCTCGACGAGATCGCCGGCATGGAGGTCGATCGCGTTGTCGCATTTGGTGATGATCTCCGTGAGCAGGCGATGCGCGAAGCGCTCGCCCCAGGTTCCGTCCGGTTTGCCCGGGAAGAGGCGGTTCAGATTGTCGCCGTCCTCCGGATTCACATAGATGCTGCGCTCGTAGAAGCCGGGCCGGTTGAGGAGCGGGAGGATGAGGATGGTCCCGCGCACCGCGTCCGGCGTGATCGTCCGCCCGAGACGGATCGCCGCCTCGATACCGGTGTACTCCGCCGCGTGGATCCCGGCGGTGATGAGCACCGTCGGGCCGGCCATCAGGCCAGCGATCGCGATGTACGGCCATTGGTATTTCGCGAGCCCCTCGTCCCCCGCGAACGTGAATGTGCCTGTCGAGCGTTCGCCGGCGGGCGGGACAGGTATCGGTCCTATCTTCACGTGCTCTCCATCAAATGACCTAGGTCATTGCTAGTGCGGTTTGAGGATTGTCGGTCCTCCGCCGCGACGACGACACTTGTGGCGAGCAAATATGTGTTGACCTCGCGCACAAGCTCGCGCCGACACGCGACCCTTGTCGCGGGGATGGCCGCTGTCCTCCTGGTGCTCGTATCGTGCGGCGCGGCAAGTCCCTCCGCACCGACACCTGAGCCGCTGACCGGAACGTACAACGCGAGCGGTGGAGGCGGCGCCCTTCCGGCGGTCCAGGCGCTGGCCGCACGGTTCAAGGAGCTGCACCCGGGAGTCACCTTGATCGTCTCAGAAAGCGGGTCGAACTCCGCCATCAAGCTCGTCGTTTCTAACACTACCGACCTCGGGTTCGTAAGCAGGGCCCTGACCGACGCCGAGAAGCAACAGGTGACGGGCGTCCCGATCGGCTTCAGCGGAACGGCCGTGGTGGTGAATGCGGCGAATATGGTGACCAACCTCAGCCGTGAACAGCTCCGTCAGATCTACACCGGCGAGGTCACGAACTGGTTGGAGCTGGGGTGGCTCGAACCGACGATTCGGCCGTACATTCGCGAGCCCAATGCCGCGACGCGCCAGACCTTCGAGGCGTTTGTCTTCGGTGGGTCCGTCGCGACGTACGGCAAGAACGTCATTCAACAGGTGGAGGCCGAGGCGATGCTCAGCGCCGTCAACTCGTTCCGCGGCACGATCGGCATCGCGAGCACGGGTTCGCGGACGGCAACCGACACGCGCGTCAAGATCATCAAAGTCGACGGTGTGGCCGCGACCCGCGAGAACATCGCAAGCGGCGCGTACAAAATGGTCCGCCCGCTCGCCGTCATCTACTCGAACGCGGCGGCGTTGAAGCCGGCTATCCGAGCGTTCTTGGAATTCGCCAAGAGCGCGGAAGGCCAGCGGATCGCGGCGGGCGCTTTCTAGGAAACCGACTGGCGGTAGCGTTCCATGTCCACCGCCTCACCGCTCACTCGCGCCTGCTCCGCGGCAAAAGCCATCAGATGACTCGCGACCGCCTCGCGCGCCGACGTGAGCACGCGCGCACCCTGCCCGCCCTGGATCGCACCGACGAACGAGCGCATCAGCCCGTCATCTCCGCCGCCGTGGCCGCCGACGCCGCGAGGCCTGGTGATGCGCTCGGCCTCGCCCGTTAGGTGGTCGTGGATCTCTACCTCGCCGCGGCTCTCATTCGCCAGGAGCGTGGCACGCATGCCGTCGATGCGGATCGTGCGACCTTCGATGTGCGACGACCCCTGCATCGTAAGGCTGACGGAGAGCCCGTCAGCGAAGCGCATAAGGACCACCTGGTGGTCGACGGCGTCGTTGTCGCTGCGGTAGACGCAGCGCCCGTACGGCCCTGTTTCCAGCGCACGCATGACGCCCTCGGGCGTCCGGTCGAGCGTCACGGCAGCGACAGCGAAGCTGCCTGGGTTCTCGCTTAGACGATTGAGATACACGCGCGGCGCGAAGTAGGGGCACGCCTCGGCGATCGGGCAGCCGTCCGTGCAGCGGTCAGGTATTTCAGGGCCGACCGAGTCGTGCGTGAAATGCGTGAGCGAGCCGGACGACGAAAGCCGCTCGCACCGGCCGAAAATCCACACCAGGAGGTCGAGGTCATGGCAGCACTTCGTCAGGATCATCGGGCCCGCACGTTTTGTGTTGCCCCAATTCCCGCGGATGTAGCTGTGCGCGAAGTGCCAGTACACGAGGTTCTCTCGCCAGTCCACCGAAACGATCTCGCCGAGACGACCTGAGGTGACGATCTCGCGCAACGCGACGAAGAACGGCGCGTATCGCAGGACGTGCGCGATCTGGAGCAGCCGGCCCTGTGACTCAGCCGCGCTCGCGATCTCGAGGCACTCGCCCGGTGTCGTCGCCATCGGCTTCTCGAGGAGCATGTCGTACCCCGCCGCCAGCAATCCGAGGGTGCTCGCGCGGTGATGTCGCTCGAGGGTCGCGTTGATCAGTGCGGGCGCGAGCGGCGGGCGGCTCGCGATCTCCTCCCAGGAGCGGAACTGGCGCTCGGCGGGTATGCCGTGGGCGTTTGCGAACCGCGCACGCCGGGCATCGTCGGGCTCGACGACAGCGACGAACTTGGCTTCGCTCGGGTTGCGCTGCGCGAAGGAGCCGTACGCGAGATGGCCTCGGTTGCCCGCCCCGACCATCACGAATTCGACTGGATGCATAGCCCGAAGGCTAGCGGGTGCGGTCACTCGACCTTCGCGACTCTGGCTGGTGGCAATGGGCACGCTGTGCGAGAGCGTCCCCGTAGCATCAGGCCATCACTAAAGAGCTGCGCCTCGACGACCTGGTCGCCAATCGAACGATGTCACCCGACGTCGCCGCTACGCTGCGCGAGGTCGCGCGCCGCAGGCGCTCTTTCATCGTCCTCGCCGTGCCGCGCCTCGCCGGTAAGAGCACCGTGCTGCGGGCGATCCTCGCAGAGCGCCCGGCGTCGTCTCCCGTGAAGACGCTCGCCGAAGACGGCGAGATCGTCGATGAGCTCGTGAAGACCAGCGCCGGTGGGTACCTCGTGATCCCCGAGATCACGAAGAGCGCTGCGATGCCCGGCTACATCTGGGGCGCAGACGTGCGCCGGATCTTCGAGTTGGCAAAAGAGGGCGTCTCACTCGCGGCGACTCTCCATGCCGACGGACCGGACGATGCGTTCGCGCAGATCTGCGATGGCTGTGGCGTCCCCGACGCCGATGCTTCAAAGATCGCGTTCGCCGTACATCTCCGTTCGATCGGCCGCTGGGAAGAACCGACGCGCCGCGTCGTCCAATCGGTTCATGCGATCGACGGAGTCCGCGATGGCAAGCCACGCCTCAAGCTGCTGCAGCGGTGGGACGAGGAACACGATCGCTTTGTCTAAACGCGCGTGATCGAGATCTCGCCGCTGTGCGGGTCACGCTCTGGGCGCCGGAGGTGATCAGTCATCGCACTCCGGCGCCCAGGGGCAGGGGCCCCTGACAGGGCCGCAAGCCCTGAAGGCTTAGAGGGGGCTAGCCGCGACGCGTGAGCGCGCGAACGTTCGCGAGCGCGAGGAAGCCGAACGCTGCGGCGGCCGCGATGCCGACCATCAGGACGGCGCTTCCCGTCGAGAGCCAGTCGCCCGAGCGGTCTGACCCAACGATCCGCGCGGTAACGCCGGCGGTCGCGATCGCCGTGGAGTAGTACGCGAGTGCGAGCCCGAAGATCGTGAAGCCAATGAACGCTAGGGCCTTAGGCCATGAGGGGTTCTTCATGACGCGCATTCAATTTGGGCGGCACGTTTCGGTCAATGTCGCGGAGGTACCAGACTTCAGTCGCAACGAAATCGATCCTCGGCCGTTGTGCCTTGCGCGGCCTGGACGGGGGCGGAGTAGGCTGCTTTTCCCATGAAGACGCAAGCCTCCTCGGCAACGCTGCGCGATCGCGTCCTCGAGGACATGCCGCGCATCCGCGGCGAGCTCGAGACGCTCGTTCGCATTCCCTCGATCAGCCATCCCGGCCACGACCCCTCTCAGCTGCGACGGTCGGCCGACGCAACCGCGAAGATCCTGCGCGACGCGGGCTGCGAGACGAAGATCGTCGAGATCGAAGGCGTGCCTGGGGTCATCGGGCACGTCGCCGCACCGGCCGATGCGCCGACCGTCCTCCTCTACGCGCATCACGACGTGCAGCCGACCGGCGCGCGCGACCTCTGGCACTCCGATCCATTCGACCCGATCGAAAAGAACGGCCGCCTCTACGGCCGCGGGACTTCCGACGACAAGTGCGGCGTGGTCATGCACGCGGGCGCGCTGCGTGCGCACGACTCGCGCCCTCCGGTCGGCGTAACTGTGTTCGTCGAAGGCGAGGAGGAGTGGGGCTCGCCCAACCTCGCGAAGTTCCTGGACGAATACGGGAGCGAGCTGCGCGCGGATGCGGTGATCCTCGCGGACTCGGGCAACTGGCGCACCGGAGAGCCGGGGCTCACGATCTCGCTGCGCGGGATCGTCGCGTGCGACATCGAGGTCCGCACGCTCGATCACGCCGTCCACTCGGGTGAGTTCGGCGGGCCCGTCCCCGATGCACTCACGGTCCTTGCGAAGACGCTCGCGACACTGCACGACGACCGCGGCGACGTCGCCGTCGCGGGGATCGCGCGCGGGAAGGCCGACCCGCTCGACCTGACCGAGAAGGAGCTCCGCAAGCAGGTCGGGCTGCGGCCAGGGACGCAGCTCATCGGTGAAGGCGGCATCACCGACCGCATGTGGATGAAGCCGTCGATCTCAATACTCGGGATCGACGCCCCGAAGCTGACCGAATCGACGAACCAGCTCGTGCCTTCGGCGAAGGCACGCGTATCCATGCGCATCCCGCCCGGCCAGGACGCTGACGCGGCGCTCAAAGCGCTCACCGAGCATCTTCGGACACATGTGCCCTGGGGCGCCGAGGTCTCAATCACGCCGCGCGGGGCCGGTAAGCCGTACAAGCTGGAAGGCAAAGGCGGCGCCTATGACGCGATGCGCCGCGCGATGAAGGAAGCATTCGGTCGCGACCCTGTCCTCATTGGCGCCGGCGGGACGATTCCGTTCGTGGCGGACTTCGCGGAGGCCTTCCCGAAGGCCTCGCTCCTGCTCACGGGCGCGGGAGACCCCTTCTCCAACGCTCACTCCGAGGACGAGAGCGTCGATCTCAAGGATCTCGAGCGCTCGACGCTCGCCGAAGCGCTCTTCCTCGAGTACCTCGCCTCGACCTGACCCGGCTCGGCACGCGTCCGAGAACCCGCTAGCTGTTGCCGGTGACGTCCCCGGCGTCGTCGAGGTGATCGACGAGCTTTCTCGCCCCGAGTAGGAGCAGCGTCGGGGTCTTCTGAGCGAGCGGCCCCCGGCAAGCGGTCCATCGCGATCCCACGAGGGGCCGAGCGAAGATGTCGCTTGTGGAGCAGCGTCGGGGTCTTCTGAGCGAGCGGCCCCTGGCAAGCGGTCCATCGCGATCCCACGAGGGGCCGAGCGAAGAAGACGCCGGCGCTGCTGAGACCAGGCGCTAGCGAAGCGTGATGGTGCCGAGCAGAACCTCGGTGCCACCAACGGTGACGGTGACCTTGCCGTGGAGCGTGCCACCCCGCTCCGCGTCGTAGTTGCGGACGTAGAGCGTGATCAACTGCCCCTTCTTCGCGGTGAACTGCATGTCGATCTTTCCGTTGATCGTCCCCGCGACGCACAGGCCGTCGAGCGCGGTAGAAACGCATGCACCATTCACGCGCGAGCCGTCCGCATAGAGCACCTCACCGGTGGCGTGCACCGTCATCGGCGTCGGCGTCGGCGCAACGGTGGGTTTCGGGGTCACGGGCTTCGGCGATGGCGTCGTCGGCTTCAGTGTCGGCGTTGGCGTGGCTGGCGTCAGTGTCGGCGTCGGGGTGCGGACGGCAGGCGGAGCCGGGGTGGCGGTCGGCTCGGGCGTGGGCGATGCGCTCGCCACGGCAGGCGTCTCGGGCGTCGGGGTCGGCGAGGGCAGCGTGATCACGGTGCTCGCCGATGGCTCGGGAGATTCGCTCGGCTCGGGCGAGATCTGATTCAGAAGACGGACCGCCTCGCTCTGCGCGGCACGCGCGCGCGACGCGGCGAGCGCGTTGCCGGTCGCCTCGAATCGGGCGGCTTCCGCGATGCGTTCGTCATAGAGCTGGCTCAGATAGCCGACCGGGTCGGACTGGAACGCAACGAGGGAATCCTCGATAGCGACCCGCGCGCTGTACAGCGGGTTGTCGGCCGCCGCGCGCATCGTGCTGAATGCGACAATAACTATGAGCGTCGCGACCAGGAACGCGCGGGCGAACGGTCGGACGACGACGCGTGGTCGGCGAGTCTTCGCGCGCGTGGCCCAGGCCTGCTCGAGACGCTTGCGGACGTCGTCGGCCGCGACGTCGTCCATGCGCGTGCCTTTGAGGGTGCCGAGTGCACGGGCGAGGGAGTCTTGCATCATTCCGCCGCGTCCTCGCCCGACACGCGCTCGAACAGGGAGACTTCGCCCATCCGCTCGAGCTCCTTGCGCAGGCGATCGAGCGCGCGGTGCTGAAGCGTGCGGACCGCACCTTCGCTGCGACCGGTCATGCGGCCCACATCCGCGGCGCCATATCCCTCGACAAAACGCAGAAGGAGCACCTCGCGATAGTCGGGCTTGAGCTTTGACATGGCGTTGAAGAGCCCGTCGCGCTCGATCGAGCGGAGAGCCTCGGCCTCGACGTTCTGGCCGGACTCGGGATGGTTGACGAGATCGTCGATGGACATGTCGGGCCTGGTCCGGCGGCTCTTGTCGATCGCCGCGTTGCGCGCGATCCGAAAGAGGAACGCGACGAACGGCAGCCCGCGGTCCTCGTACCTGTCGAGCGCTTCCATCGCGCGAACGAACACGTCGGCAACCAGGTCCTCCGCCTCGTGTTTCGCGCCGGTCCTCGACAAGCAGTACCGAAAGACCGGGTCGCGGTAGCGCTCGTAGATCTGCCCGAACGCTGAGGCATCTCCGGCTTGGGCGGCTTTGACGAGCGCAGCGTCGATACCGCGCTGCTGCGTGCCTCTTGCCGTCTCACCGGTGATGCCGGCGTCCTGGACGATCTACGGGCTCCGGGGCATCTGGTTTGAGAACGACGCTAGTCAGATTTCAATACACCCCCGTGTGGGCGAGGTCTCAGGCACGCGGTCGGGTGAATCCGGTGGGTTCAGAATCAGCGGAATGTCCGTTGAAGTCGCAATCCTCGTCTGGCTTGCTGTCGGTGCGGGAATCGCGGCTGGTGTATTTGTGGTCGCGCGGTCCGCAATTCAGATAGGAAGCGTCGCCTACCGCGTGATGGAAAAACAACTCTCTGGCGGAGCGGCGACGCGTCAAGCCGCGCTACTTTCGCTCGCGATGGTGGCGGCCCTCGTCGTCACAGCGCTGATCGCGGGATACGCGATCTTCGCGATCTTCGGTCAGCTCCTCGACACGACGGGATCGATCAACACGCTCAACAACGGCTCCTGAGAAAAACGAGGAGCGCCGGTTAAAGCCGGCGCTCTCACGTCTTCACGTGCTATTCAGTTGTCGCGAGGATTAGGCCGGAGGCTGCCTGACGTCGCCGCCCTTGTCGGGTATGTCAGTGGGTCCTTCGATGCTCGGATTCTCGAGCGGAGCTCCACCCTTTTTGCCGACGTCGTCCGGTCCGTATTCACCCGGACGCTTGGGCAGATCCTTCGACTGCATTAGAGCTTCTTCTCGGTGCCCGGCATCGAGCCCTTATCGCCGACGTCACCGCTGCCGCCCTTCTTGCCGATGTCGCCCTCGCCGCCCTGTTTGCCGGCCTCGTCGCCCGGCCACTCCTTCTTCTCTCCACCCATGTCGTCTTGACCCGGCTGGTCCTTTTTCTCCTGCATCGAACGGCCTCCGATGAGATGTCGCCTCTGTGAAGGCGCACCGAACGATCGAGCATTCGTCGTGCCCATCGCTTACGACGTAGCGAACTTGCGCTGCGGTTGAACTCAGCCGAGTCGCGTCGCGAGCGAACGGACCCGCTTCCCAATTCCGTCGCGCACCGTGCGGAATGCCGCGAGGCGCTGCTCCTCGTCGCCACCGGCGAGAGCCGGATCGGGGAAGGACCATCGGAGCTTCATGCCTGAGTGCGGCGGGATCGGGCAATTCGCGTCGCACACGGTGACCACGACGTCCCAGCCTTCGCCGACATCGTCGACCGACTTGCTCCGCTGACCGGCGATGTCGATTCTGATCTCGCGCATGGCGCGCACGGCCAGCGGATCGAGCCTCGTCGCTTTGGTACCCGCGCTCTCGATCGCGAAGCGATCGCCCGCGTACGCACGCAGGAATCCTTCCGCCATCTGGGAGCGTGCGGCGTTATGAGAACAGAGGAACAGAACGCGCTTCACGCGCTCAGCATGGCGATGGCGCCGAGCGGATGCCCGACGCCACCACCGTACTTGCGGTTCGTTCGCGATCAGCCGACGGAAAGGACGTCTAGGAAGGACCGCGTGTTGGTGCCCGAGTTGAAGATCTGCGGACCCGCGTAGAAGATCAGGACGAGAACGATCAGGATGAGCAGGATGATCCCGATGATCATCCCGGCGCCGAAGCCACCATCGCTCGTCCCGCCCGCCGGCGGGTTGACGTTTACCTGGCCCATTTTTCGAACCTCCTCGTGCTAAGCCGGTCGCACCTCTCGCAAGCAGCGTGCCGCGACCCCGCGCTCGTTCGTATGCTCGCTGGGTATGCGGCTCGGCCCGCTCCGTCACCCCTGGTTCGCCGCCTTCTCTGGCTCCGTCGGCCTCGGCGGACTCGGCGATGAAGTCGCGCGACTCGCATTACCGCTCCTCATCCTCGACCTGACCCACTCGATCGCCGCGGCTGCGGCGCTCCGTCTGGTCCAGGCGCTCCCGTACGTGTTCTTCGGCGGGATCCTCGGAGTTCTTATCGATCGCGCGGATAAGCGGAAGCTCCTCATCGCATGCGACGCGTTGAGCGTGGCGCTGACGCTCGCCATCCCGGTCTCGGTCGCGGCCGGCGTGTTCTCGCTCAACCTCCTGTACTTCATAGGCTTCCTGCTCGGGACCGTCGAGGTCGCGTGGGGCGTGACGACGGACTTCAGCGTGATCCCCGCCCTCGTCGAACCCGGCGAGCTCACGAGCGCGAACGCCGCCTACTTTGGGATCGACCGGACCGCGCGGATCCTCGGCCCAACGATCGGCGGCCTTGCCATCGCGGCTTTCGGTACCGCGAACGCCATGTACATCGCGTCGCTAGCTTTCGTGCCGACGATCTTCGTGTTCTTCCTCATGCCGCCGATCTACGACCAGCACCGCCCGACCGCGGCGATCACCGCGCGCAACATCGCGATCGAGATGGCCGACGGCTTCCGTTTCGTTTTCCGCAACCACATCCTCCGCTGGCTCCTCGTGCTCATGTTCATCGCGAATCTCGGGCAGCAGGGCATCCAGACGCTCGTGCTCTACGTCCTCCGCGAGGAGAACGGCCTCGACGAGGTCACCATCGGACTCGCGCTTTCGCTCGCCGGCGCCGTCACGGTCCTTGCGAGCTTCATCGCGCCGCGCCTCGCGCGCGGTCGGCCGCTCGGCCACACATTGCTCGGGTCGGCCGCGGCGGCGGGCGTCATCCTGTCGCTCACCGCCCTCGCGCGCGACTGGCGCTGGATCGTCGCGGGCTTCGCGGCCCGAGAGACCGCGTGGATGAGCTTCATCATCTACGCGTTCGTGCCGCGCCAGCGCGAAGTCCCGGCGCACATCCGCGGACGCGCGAACGGGGCGTTCCGCACGCTCGTGCTCATCTCCAACAGCTTGTCAGCGCCGTTCCTCTCATTCGTCGTCGCGATCGCGAGCTCGTCGGCCGCGTTCGCGGTGGCCGGCGCATCGGCGCTCCTCGCGGTCGCGGTGACGTACTTCACCCCACTCCGCGGCTACAACCTGAACGAGCCAGCAGAGAGCGAGGAAGCTCGCACGGAGCCGACCGCAGCCGAATGAGGGCCTACATCTGCTCGACCTGCGCGGTGCAGCAGCCGCCGAGCGAGGCGCCGCCAAGGCATTGCCCGATCTGCGAGGACGAGCGGCAGTACGTGCGGCAGGGCGGTCAGGCCTGGACGACTCTCGAAGAGCTTCGGCTGATGGGCCACCGGATCGAGCTCCGCGATCTCGAGCCGGGGCTCGTCGGCGTCGGCGTAACCCCGGCCCTCGGCATCGGCCAACGGGCGCTTCTCGTGCGGACCGCGAAGGGCAACATCCTCTGGGACTGCGTCGGTTACATCGACGATGCCTCCGTTGCGGCGATCCGCGCACAAGGCGGGATACACGGCATCGCGTTCTCGCATCCGCACTTCTACGGCGCCATGGTCGAGTGGAGCCACGCGTTCGGGGGTGCCCCGATCTTCATCCCGGTCGCGGACCGCGAGTGGGTCCAGCGAGACGATCCGGCGATCGTCACCTGGCGTGGCACTCGTGAGTTATCGCCCGGCGTGACGCTTGTCCAATGCGGCGGCCACTTCGAGGGCAGCGCCGCGTTGCATTGGGCGGACGGCGCGGAGGGTCGCGGCGCGCTCCTCGTCGGCGACACGATCACGGTCGTGCCGGATGTCCGCTTCGTCAGCTTCATGCGAAGTTATCCGAATCTCGTACCACTCCCGGCGGACGAGATCCGACACATCGTCGATCGAGTTCGCCCATACCGCTTCGACCGCATCTACGGCGGTTGGTGGGATCGGGTGATGTCTTCAGGCGGGATTGGCGCGGTCGAGAAATCGGCGGAGCGTTATCTCCGCTGGATCGGGTCAGAACGCTGACCGTGCTAGTGGCGCGGAGCCTCTGAACGTGCGCAGTCTGGTTCCTCGAGGCCTTGCCACCTGATCCTCCTCGTGCAGGGCACGTGGCCCGCTAGGGTCGAGCGGTGATGAAGGCGAGGTTTGAACACATCCCGCCGGGCGAGGCCGATCGCGACCCGCTGCCCGGCGACTTCATCCTCACGCACGGTGGCGAATTCTTCAGCCGCGTTATCCACTTCGGCCAGGGCCTTCGCTTCACGGGCAGCGACCGGCCGTACACGTACTGGAATCACAGCGCGCTAATCGTTTCCGCGGACGGCGCCCTCATCGAGGCCCTCGGCCCCGGTGTGCAACGGAACACGCTCGCGGCCTACGAGGGCACCCAGTACACCGTCGTCCATATCGAAGCGTCGGACGAGGACCGTAGACAGATGGTCGCGTTTGCGGAGCATTGGCTCGGCGGGCAGTACGACTGGGCCACGATCGTGAGCATCACGCTCTCGCTGCTGACCGGCGCGAAGCTCACCTTCGGCTTCCCGGGCCAGCTGATCTGCAGTGGACTCGTGGCTCGCGCCCTCGAGCGCACGAGCGCGATCTTCGAGGAGGAGCCGTCGCACGTGATGCCGGCTGAGCTCGCGAAGATGTTCGGTGTCGTGCCGCCGCCCCCCGACACGCCCAAGGGCAAGCCCGCGCGGTGTGCTTAGGGTGAGAAAGCTCTGAATGCGTACAGGAGGCCGAGCCCGAACACAACGATGAGGATGAGAACGGCGACCGCCGTCAGAATGCTCACTACGCTGCTGCGAGTGCTTTGCACGAGGTGATGGTAGGTCTTTAGCGAAGTCTTACCCCGGACGCGCTCGAACTCGGTAATCATGTCCGCGATGCGACTCATTGCGACGACAGTTCTCGCGGCCTTCATCGCCGGATGCGCGGGCACGACCGCGACCGGGCCAAGCGCCGCACCGCTCGCGACATCCACGGCTACCGCGAGCAGCGCCGCTTCGCCG
>JALYSZ010000285.1 GCA_030854525.1 Chloroflexota bacterium
GACGTGCTCACGCTCTTTCCGAAAATGTTCGAGAGTCCGTTCGCCGAGAGCATCGTCGCGCGCGCGCGAGCCGCGGGCCAGATCGACCTCGCCGTCCACGACATCCGGGAGTGGGCGACGGATCGCCATCACGTCGTCGACGACGCGCCGTACGGTGGCGGCGCCGGGATGGTGCTTAAGCCCGAACCGCTCACCCGCGCGATACGCGCGACGAAGGGAGAGCGCGGTCACGTTGTCCTTATGAGCGCGCAGGGCTCGCTCTTCGACCAGGCCGCGGCGCGGCGTCTCGCGCAGCTCCCGCATCTCGTGATCGTCTGCGGGCACTACGAAGGGGTCGACGAGCGGGTCATCGAAGGCGACGTCGATGAGGAGCTGTCGATCGGCGACTTCGTCCTCACCGGCGGCGAGCTCGCGGCGATGGTCGTGATCGACGCGGTCACGCGGCTCATCCCCGACGTGATCGAGCCGGAGTCGCTCACGCACGAGTCGCACACAGAAGGTCTTCTCGAGGGTCCTCACTACACCCGGCCGGTGGAGCATGAGGGTCGCCACGTGCCCGCCGTGCTGCTCTCGGGCGATCACGCCGCGATCGCGCGGTGGCGTCGCGCCGAGGCCGTTCGCCGCACTGTCGAGCGACGTCCCGACCTCCTCGAGCGAGCCGGCCTCACGCCGGCTGAGCGAGCGCGACTGCCGCGACCTCCGGTCCGTGACCGGGTCTCCGACGCCGATCTCAAAGCCGCGTACGGCTCCGGCGTCGGGTCGTACCGGATCGCCGCGAGATTCGGGATCTCGCCGGCGACCGTGCGCTCGCGCCTGCGGGCCGCGGGTGTTCGCCTCCGGCCCCCGCGCAGCGGGCAGCGCGGCCCAACGGTCGCGGAGGTCTCGAAGATGCGCGGTGCGGGCCTCACCATTCGCGAGCTCGCGCGGCACTTCGGCGTGTCGCACGTGACGATCCTGGATCGCCTCAAGAAGGCGAAGCGTTAGTTGCTGCTAGACTCCCTTCACTTCGTGGGTGCCCTAACCATTCCTATGAATGACCTCTTGAACACGCTTGCCCGAGAGCAGCTGAAGGCCGATCTGCCCGAGATCCGGCCCGGAGACACCGTGCGCGTCAGTGTGCGGGTCGTCGAAGGGAACCGCGAGCGCGTTCAGATGTTCGAGGGTACCGTGCTCCGCGTGCGCAACGGCGGCGTCGATAAGCAGATCACGGTGCGCCGGATCGCGAGCGGCGTCGGCGTGGAGCGCACCTTTATGGTGCACTCGCCGCGCGTCGAAAAGATCGAGCTGATTCGTCACGGGCATGCCCGCCGCGCGGCGCTCTACTTCCTCCGCGACCGCGTGGGCAAGGCCGCCACTCTCCGCGAAAAGCGCCGATGACTTGACCGGCGCCTAGCCGGTCCGCGAACCTAGTCCTTCGTGCCGTCCCTCAATAACGAGAAGCGTCTATGGGCGCAAGGGCTCCTGCGTGTGGTCGGCGTTGACGAGGTCGGCATGGCGGCGCTCGCGGGACCGGTCGTCGCGGCGGCGTGCATGGTCACGCCGGACACGAAGCTCATCCGCAAGGTGAATGACTCGAAGGTACTGACGCGCCTCCAGCGCGAGGGACTTCTCGATTCCATCCGCGGCCGCGTCGTGAAGATCGGCATCGGTGCCGCGTCCCTCGCCGAGATCCATCGCCTCAACATCTATCACGCGAGTCATGTCGCGATGCTTCGGGCGCTACGACAGATCGGCGACTACGACTGGGTCCTCGTCGACGGGCGGCGCATTCTCGATCCCGCGTTCGCGCCGGGCAGGCACACCGAGATCGTGAAGGGTGATGCGAAGTCCTTTTCGATCGCGGCGGCGTCGATCGTCGCGAAGGTCACGCGCGATCGTCTCATGGCGAAGCTCGCGGCCAAGTACCCGGGCTACGGATGGGAGCACAACTGCGGCTACCCGACGATCGATCATCGCAAGGCCCTGCACGAGCTCGGCGTGACGCCGTTCCACCGTCAGGATTTCGGGACGGTCCGCATGATGTTGTCCGCGGATCAGCAGATCCCGCTCGAGCTCGAGGCCGCCGGAGTGGCACCGAGTTGAGTGGAACGAGGCAGTCCGCCTGGGCCTCGTACGAATAGGACATCTAGCTCGTTAACCCGGCGATGAAGCGAATTGTGGGCGTGGCGCTACTGGCGTCGCTGGTGCTCGCGTCGCTGCCCTCCCAGCCGGCCTCGGCCGCACCCGGCTTTCACTCGGCGTGGGTCGATCAGTCGCCCTGGCCGACGCTGCGCCCGGGTGGGACGGTCTCGTACACGATCCGCTTCCGGAACACCGGAGACATGACGTGGAATCGCGGGAGTCCCTTCCGTCAGGTCAACCTCGCCGTGGCCGGCGACTCGACCGCGTTTGCGGACGCCGGTATGGCGGTGGGCTGGCTGAGCGCGAATCGCGTCGCCACGACCAGCGAGATCAGCGTCGCTCCGAACGCGATCGGAACGTTTACGTTCACGCTGCGGGCTCCGTCGATCCCCGGCACGTACCGCCTGCCACTCCATCCTGTGGTTGACGGCGTGCAGCACCTCGAGGACGAGGGCGTCTTCATCCTCGTCGTGAGCGACCCCGGCCTCCACAGCGCGTGGGTCAGCCAGTCGCCGTATCCGACGCTGCAGCCGGGGACGGTGAGCGCGCCGCTCACGATCGTCTTCCGCAACACCGGCACGCACGCTTGGACCAAGGGCGTTCTCGGACAAGAGGCGCGTCTTGCGATCAACCAGGACGACGCGCAGTGGGCGCCGCTCGCCGTGAACTGGCTGTCAGCCAATCGCGTCGCCGCGCAGACCGAGGCGAGCGTCCCGCCGGGCGCGAAC
The DNA here is from genome assembly GCA_030854525.1 of Chloroflexota bacterium. Next base: position 2,850 of record JALYSZ010000285.1, read on the forward strand.
GCAACGTTCACCTTCCAGGTGCGCGCGCCGCAGATCGCCGGCACCTACTCGCTCCACCTTCGGCCGGTGATCGACGGCACAGCGTGGATGGAGGACCAGGGCGTCTTCCTTGTGATCACCGTCCCGCTCGCGGCCGGCAGCGTGCCGCGTCTCGCCGCGACGGTCGTGCGCTCCGGGCTCGTGATTCCCTGGGACCTGGCGTTCGCGCCCGATGGGCGCATGTTCGTGACCGAGCGCGTCGGAAACATCCTCATCTACGCGAGCGCCGCGCCAGGGGCGCCGCAGCTCGCGAACGTTTTCCCGGTGGCCAACATCAGCGCATCCGGCGAAGCCGGGCTGATGGGCATCGAGCTCGACCCGGGGTTCGCCACCAACAGCCTTCTCTACGTCTGTGCTTCGGTGACCGACGGCGGACAGTGGCTGAATCAGGTGCTGCGATATCGGATGGCTGGCAACACGCCGGTCTTCGACGGGTACGTCATCCGTTCCGGCATGCGCGCGAACAGCAACCACGACGGCTGCCGGATCCGCTTCGGACCGGACGGCAAGCTCTGGGTGACGATGGGCGACGCCGGTAATCTCGCGAACGCGCAGAACCCCAACGTCCTGAACGGCAAAGTGCTGCGCGTCAACGGTGACGGCACCATTCCCGCCGACAACCCGATCATGCCGGGGGCCACCGCGCGCACGGCCGTGTACACGATGGGCAACCGCAACCCGCAGGGTCTGACGTTCGAACCCGGGACAGGCCGGGTCATCGAGATCGAGCACGGCGACGACACGCACGACGAGATCAACATCCTTCGCGCCGGCGCGAACTATGGGTATCCCGTCTGCCGCGGCCCGTGCGGCGATCCGCGCTTCGTCAACCCGGCGTGGTCGTCCGGGAACGTCACGCTTGCGACGAGCGGCGCCGACTTCGCGCGCGGCGCCCAGTGGGGCGCATACGACGGATCGCTTTTCGTCGCGCAGCTGAAGGAATCCGACCTCCGGCGCTTCACGCTCACCGGCGAGGTGGCGACTCAACGCGACGTCTTCTTCAACCAGACGTACGGGCGCATCCGTACCGTCCGGCAGGGCCCCGACGGGTCGCTCTATCTGACGACGAGCAACGGGGGCGCCGACCGCGTCATCCGCATCACGCCGACGCAATGACCCGCCGATCTAGAGCGCGTGGATCGGCGTGCTCTGGGGCTCGCGGGCGAGCGCGCGGCTGAGGCGGAGCTCACCCGCAGGGGGCTTCGCGTCGTCGCTCGGAATCAACGCACGCGCTTCGGCGAGATCGACCTGGTGTGTCGCGACCGGGACGGCTACATCTTCGTCGAGGTGAAGACGCGGAGCGCCGGGT
>JALYSZ010000299.1 GCA_030854525.1 Chloroflexota bacterium
TCATGAGCCGCTGAGCCGTATCCCAATCTCTCTCGCGAATCAATTCGAGGTCGTGCACCGCCTTACCTAGAGCTTCCTTGAAATCGTTGTTTCTGAGCCGATCGGTTCGATCATCCGCCTCAAAGGCCGCCCTAGCGATCGTGAGGCGCTCCTCGGCGCATCTGGAGAGACGCTCGACCTCATCCCAAGACACAACGGGGCGTGCACTCATCGCGCAAGCCTACGGCCGATCAACAGGGATCCGGGCGTTGCTACATCGGTTGCTACAACCGTTATATCTGCTCAAGCCGGTGCGTCGGGCCACGGCGTCTCATCCGGCGGGTGCGGGTCCACCTTATGAACGAGCGCGTGAGCCTGTTTCAGAGAGTCCCAATCGCCTTCTCGGTTTTTCAGACCAATCGTCTTGATCAACCACTGAAGTCACGGAGGGTGATTGGACTTTCCTGTTCGGACCTAACTCGCCTTGGGAGTGAACTCACTGATGCTTGCGTACTTGACGTACCGGTCCGGACTCGTTCCACGGTTCATCGCGGTGTTGGGGCTTATCGGAGGCCCGATGATCTTCGCTTCGGCGACCGCGGTGCTGTTCGGGCTTTACCAGCAAGTCTCCGTGTGGGGGTCGATCACGCCACTCCCCGTGTTCGCTTGGGAGATGACTCTTGCCGGCTGGCTCATCGTCAGAGGATTCAAGCCGTCTCGTATCACCTCTGGCAATACCTAGCATGTCGGAGCGGACGCGGGTCCCGCCCCTGCGGCGGCAGCCGGGCAATTCCCTCCGCGATTGTGTGCGTCGCTCTTCGCGAAGGGCGCCCGCGGACGCATAGTGGCGCCATGAACGAGTCGCAAGGTCTCAACGTTGTCCTTGGGACCGGCGCGCTCGGCCTTGCCGTCGCACGACATCTGTCGGCGCGGGAAGCGCGAATCCGTGTGGTGAGCCGCAGTGCGGATGCGGCTTCGCGTGGCGATGCCGAGTTCATAGCCGCGGATGTGGCCGAGCCGACCGAGGCGAAGCGCGCTTGCGCGGGCGCGGCTGTGGTCTATCACTGCGCAAGCCCGCCGTATCACCTGTGGCCAAAGCTCCATCCGCCGTTGATGGCAGCCATCATCGAGGGCGCGGCGGGGGCAGGCGCGAAGCTCGTCTTCGGTGACAACCTCTACGCCTACGGTCCCCTGAGCGGCGCGATCACCGAGGATCTCCCGTATCGAGCCGACGGACCCAATGGGCGGACGCGGGCCCACATTGCGAGGATGCTCTTGTCGGCGCACGACCAGGGTCGGGTGCGCGCGGCGATCGGCCGCGGATCCGACTTCTTCGGCCCGAGCGCCCGGCAGTCGACCGTCGGCGAAGTCGTGTTTGCGCGGGCGCTCGCGGGAAAGCCAGCGCAGCTTCTGGGCAATCCCGATCTCCCCCACAGCGTGACCTACATCGACGACTTCGGCCGTGCGCTCGTCGCGCTCGGCGAGCGGGACGAAGCGCTCGGCGGCGTCTGGCACGTCCCCAATGCACCGGTGCTAAGCCTGCGTCGCTTCGTGGAGATGGTCTTTATGGAGATAGGCCGCTCTGCCCGCATTCAGGTCGCGCCCCGGATCGCCTTGAAGATGATCGCGCTCTTCAACCCAACGCTCCGCGCCGTGACCGAGCAGCTCTACCAGGTCGACCGGCCGTGGATCGTCGACAGCAGCAAGTTCGAGCGAACCTTCGGATGGAAGGCCACGCCTTTACAGGATGCCGTCCGAACCACGGTGGCGTGGTTCAGGGACAACACTGCGCACTGACCATTCCTTCGGTGTGGTGATCCGCCGCACCTAGGGAGAACGTTTGGCCGCCAGTTGTTCAGAACAGTGTCGCCTCGAGGATCATCCGGCACCCGTGACGAGACGGTCATGACTCTCCGATGGAGATCGACCACCGTGGTGGGGTGAACACGCCGCGCGCCGTCATGCTGGCTGCCCTACTCCTGACGTCGTGCGGCGGGAGCGTCGGGACCGCAGGGCCAGGGCCCACGTTCACGACGATCAACCCAACACCGGCATCCGCGACGTCGACGCTGCCTACGAAGACGAACGACGCGAGCGCGAACGAGCTGGTTTGTGGCGTCCTATCCGCAAATAGCATCACATCCGGCCAGGGCTCCGGCCTGAATACGTTCGAGCTGCGCCCGAGCACCAGCTCGCGGATCGGAACGGTCGGCAGCACCCTGTTCGGCGGATGGATTAGCGCGGATCGACCCGGACTCGGCACATACGTCTGCGTCCGGCTCGGGCGAGGGGCGCCAATGGCAGGCTTCCTGTCGCAGGTGCGCTCAGGGGAGTCCGGCTATATCGCGGAGGTCCTGCCAAACGGTCTCGCACTTCCTCAGGGCTGCGCGTACGTCGGACTACCGACGACCGACGCTGATGCGGTCGCGGTGATCTGGAAAGCGGATTGCGGAGCGGCCGCGAATCGCAACGCCCGTGGCACCCTCGGTCCCTCGTTCACGCAGCAAGGCTGGTCCTCGTGCGCTAGCGGACTCGCAACTGAGATCTGGAGGAAGGACACCTCACGGTTGACGGTGTCCGAGGGATCAGGCTCACCGGGCGAGTACCCAACGCTTAGCCAGCGCATCTTCCTAACCGGAGGGGGCGGTCCGAGCAACGCAGGTTGCTAGTTGGCCGGGCTACGAGCCGGCTTCGGCTTCCATCTTGGCGAGGCGGGTGTAGTAGTCGGGTAACTCCCGGAGGTGCGCCAGGGCGATCCGCCCTGTGATGGTCGGGTCGTCATCGGTGACATTGGTCGCGGGATCGCGCCGGCCGTGCTCCAACTCGACAGCGAGGCCCATTCGAAACTGCTCGAAGTCGAAGGGTTCGCGGGCAAAGTCCAGGCCGAGCTCGTCAGCGATCCGCCTCGCCTCCTCGGGTGTAAACGCTCTCTTCGCTTCCATCTCTTGGCTCCCTCTATCAGGCCACGCTCGTTCAGGATCTTCCTACGTTCAGCCTAGCCGGATGTGAGGACAGGCCGAACCGTTTGAGGCGGCGCGCGCACACAGTCGCCGCGGCCTCCGCGACTAATACCTCGGCCTGCGCTCCGCCATGTATGCGGCCGCCTGAGCTCGCCGCGATAGGCCCAGTTTGTCGAGGATGCGGCTCACGTAGTTTTTCACGGTCTTTTCGGACAGGAAGAGCGCCGCGCCGATCTCACGGTTCGTCTTTCCCTCGGCGAGCTGCTCGAGAACCTTGCGCTCCTGGTCGGTGAGCGATGCGATCGCCGGGTCTTCCTGCTCGCGGCCGCGGCGGACGCGCTCGAGGACCTTGCCGGTCACGTCCGGGTCCAGGAGGGAGCGGCCCTGCGCGACGGCATGGATCGCATCGATGACCGCCTGCCCGCGCGTCTGCTTGAGAAGGTATCCGGACGCTCCCGCAATGATCGATGCGAAGAGCGCTTCGTCGTCGGCGTACGACGTGAGCATGATCACGCGAGTCTCGGGCCGGGACTCGCGGATGGCCCGGCAGGCTTCGACTCCACTTCCGTCGGGGAGACGGACGTCCATGATCACGACGTCGGGCTTCGCTTTCGCAGCTAGGTCGATCGCTTCCTGCATCGTGGCGGCCTCGCCGACAACGGCCAGGTCCTGGTGGCGCGAGAGGAGCGTGCGCAAACCCTCCCGAACGACCTCGTGGTCGTCGCAGATCAGAACTCGAGTCGCCGCTGACGCCGTCACGTTTTGACCTCCTCGCGTACCGGCATCTCAAATCGTACCCGCGAGCCACGTCCAGGCTCGGTGTTGAGACTCAGCCGGCCGCCCGCCGAGAACGCGCGCTCGCGCATGTTCCGAAGGCCGTGGCCGTCCACGGCCCGGTCGTGGTCGAAGCCGACCCCGTCGTCTCCGATCTCGAGGACGACCGACGAATTCTCGACAAAGAGTCGGAGCGACGCGCGTCGCGCGCGAGCGTGACGCTGAACATTCCCGAGGGCATCGGCCGCGATGTAGAAGGCCGCCTCGCGGCCCAGGTCGTCGAGCGCCGCGACCGCCTCTGGAGCGACCGCCACGTCGACCTCGAGGAACGCGTTCGTGCGCGCCTGCGCGGCGAGAGTCGATAAGGACTCGGTCAGCGGACGATCGCTGCCGCGGACCGGACGCAGGCCGAGGACGTAGCTCCGCAGATCGGCGATCGAAGCGTTCAGCCGGTCAACGGCGCGGTCGACGATCTTCCGCGAGGCCTCCGGCTCGGCCACGAGCCGGTCGGCGGCATCCTCGAGTTGCAAGCTCACGCCGTAGAGCGATTGGATCACGCCGTCGTGCAGATCCATGCCGATGCGGTTGCGCTCTTCCTTCGCCGAAACCTGTTCGATCTGCTCGTACAGACGCGCGTTCTCGATCGCGATGGCAGCCTGCGCCGCAAGGGTTCGTACGGCTTCTTCGTCGTCGGCGCTGAACTCCTCAGCGCCTTGCTTCTCAGTGAGATAAAGGTTCCCGAGGGACACGCCGCGATAAACGATCGGCGTCCCGAGGAAGCTCCGCATAGGCGGATGGTCCTCCGGAAAACCGACGGAGCTCGGATGCTCGTGGATGTCTCGAAGGCGCAGCGTCACCTGCTCCTTCTGAAGCAGACCGAGCAGGCCGAGTCCGTGCGGGAGCGGGCCGATCCGCGCGCGCTCCTCGTCACTGATCCCGGAGGTGATGAATTGCTCGACGAGTCCGTCGGAGTCGAAAACCCCGAGCGCCGCGTACTTCGCGCTCGCGACGGCGCGAGCCTGGTCCACGACGCGCTGCAAGACCGTCACCGTGTCGAGCTCGGAGGTGAGCGACATCCCAGCGATATTCAGCGCCTGCATCTGGGCTCTGCGCTGCTCGAGGGCCTGTGCGAACGCGCGCAGTCGTGCCGCCTGGGCTTCGTCGCGCCGGTAGAGCTCGGTGAAGCGACCGAAGATCGCGGACGAGAAGGCGAGGACGCCGGCGAGCCCCACCACCATGAGGACGAGATGCGCGACGCCGGTCGGAAGCAGCGGCTCGAGCACGAAGTCGAGAGCGACGAGGAGCACGATAAGAAGCGACGGCAGGACGAATCCCGCGACGCGGAGCCGCATAGGCAGAACGACTGGTGCGGCGCGATCCCTCAGGCGAATGATTATCGCGAGGGAGGGCGACGGCGATCGGAGTGGTCACCGGGGCTGGGCCTAGGGATAGGGCGTCTTGGTCGCAGGGCCCGTCGCAGCCCAGCGGTCGTCGATCGCGGCGCGGATCGCCCGGAGGGCCATCCCCTGCTCGCGCATCGCGATGACCTCCAGAGTTATGGCGACGCACGTGCCGCAGCCGAGGCCGTGCGGGTCGAGGATGACCGACCCGTCCGGATTGGCGGTCTTCACGAAACAGTCGTAGTTGTTCACGTGCCCCGCCGAGAGGCCGCACCCGCAGAAACACGGGATGTACCGGAGGACATCGCTATTCATGGCGGCGTAGCGATATGCCGTTTGCACGGCCTTCGGTGCGTCGCGGTACGGGGCGGGCCACACCCCCGTCGCGGGATTCGCGGCGGGCGCGGCCAGACGCGTCGTCGGTTTAGAAGGCGTGACAGCGCGCGGAGCGCAGCCCGCGATCATCGCCGCTGCCGCCGTTATCAACAACTGTCGCCGTTTCATTAGTTGAAGCCTTGCGTTGCGTGACCGCTGAATACAGAGGCGGGCGACCCCCGGCGCAAGGACGTTCGGCCCTACTCGACCCGCCCGGCTACGCCGCACCATCGCTTCATGTCTACGTTGTCCGCGGAGATGCTCATCTCGATCGCGGTGCTCATCCTCGTCGCTGTGGCGGCGGGGACGCTGACCGCGCGGTTCTTTGTTGCAGCCAGCCGGACACATGCCCGCGCGTCGGAGGAGGAGATCTGAGGCACGAGGCCGGCCCATTGCCCCAAGGCAAGGCCGACCATCCTTGGTGCCGTCGGACCCCACTGGGGGTGCCGTTGCTCCCTACCGAGTACCGACCACGGCCAGATACGCTCGGGCGATGCCGATCCTTTTCGCAAAGACCCTCGATCTGACGGGCCTGGTCCAGCCGCCGCTGCTTCGCCGAACGGTGGAGGAGCTCGCTGAGCTGCGCGCGGGCGACCTGCTCGAGATCGTCACGACGGACCATGACTCGATCCACGACTTCACAGCTTGGGCTGCCGCGACCGGCCAGGATCTTATCGAGTCGAGCCAGCTCGGTCACGTGTTCCGATTCGTGATCCGCAGGCGCTAGCCGGTCACGAGTGCCCCTTCACCCTGCATCCCTCTCCGACGGACCACGCACGTCCGTTTGTCTCCTATTGCAACGATCAATCAACAGTCCGTTTCTAAGTCGACCAGACCCCCGGTCGGCGCCACAGGCCCGGGCCGAACGGTGCGCTGGTTTAGGCCGTTCGGTACTGCCCCGAGGCTGCCCCATCCGTGAATGTCATAGGTAACACGCTGCACGGAAGGAATTGAAATGAAACGCAGGACCCTTGACCTCATCCTCGCAAGCGGTGGCCTCATGGTTGCCGCCCTCATCGTTGCCCTCGCATTCGGAGTCGGGACTCAGTACAGCTTCGCAACCAACTACGTGAAGGAAGAGCTGAGCGCCCAGAAGATCACGTTCACCGCCGCCGACAAGCTGACCACGGAAGAGAAGACCTGGAAGGCTGGCTCCGCGTGCCTCGTCACGTACGGCGGCCAGCTGGTCGAGACCGGCCCGCAGGCAGAGTGCTACGCGAAGTACTACATCGCCAAGCACATGGACGCGTCCGCTAAGAGTGCGGGTTTCGACGGCGCGACGTATGCGACACTCGGCGCGATCCGCACCGGCCTTACCGCCGATGTCGCGGCCGCCAAGGCAAAGAACGACACGAGCGCGGCAGCCGATGCCCAGAAGAAGCTCGACGCCGCCACATCGCTTCGCACCACGATGCAGACGGGTGAGACCCTCCGCGGCTTGCTCTTGACCGTGTACGGGTTCAGCGTCCTCGGCGACATGGCCGGGCTCGCCTCGAACCTCCTCTACGGCCTCGCCGCCATCATGTTGGCCCTCGCCGTCGCAGGCTTCGTGCACGCATTCGTCACTCCCAAGGAGAAGGCGGTCTTCAATCCGGCCCGCGAGCCGGTTCGCGCGCCAAAGCCCGCCTGAGTCATCGATCGCCTGGGACACCAGGTGACAGGTAGCGCCACAGGCAAGGAGCCCGGTCGAATCGACCGGGCTCCCTCATTACTGCCTGGTTAGGAAGCAGCCTTGACGCGCTTTGTTACCGCGGCACTGGTGAGCTCCCGGAGCGCGTCGCTTCCGATCCACCGCGCCGCGGCGTCTTCTGAGCCCGCAAGTCGCCGGGCTACCGTCACGGAGGCTACGTTGAGGGCGCGATTGCGTTTGCCAATCGCACGCAGGGACATGCTCACGGCCTTCTTGACGAAGTTGCGTTCGTCGTCGGCGGCGCGCTCGATGAGGGCTAGGCCTTGCGCAAATTGCTTGTTGTCGGCGCGCTTGTCATGCATCGCGAGACTCCAGAGCAGCGCAAAGGCCGTGCGCTTTTCGAACTCGCTGCGCCTGTTGCTCCACTGCGTGACCTTCGCCCACGCGTGGGGTGTGCGGTCGAACAGATTGAAGCAAATCGTGTCGCAGATGGCCCAGTTATCGAAGTCCTTGCACCAACGGTCCATTTGCGCAGGCGTGATCTGGGCCGGATCATCGACGAACGAGCAAACCATGCGAGCCTCGTACACGCCCGTGGCCCAGAGAGCCGCAGCGAGCTCGTGGTTACGCCCGAGCTTCTTGCCGAGCGCCTTCATATCTTTCATCGCAACGCCGAATGCTTTGTCCGATGAGATGGCATAGCGCGCCATCCCGTCGAGAGTGGCCTTGGTGCTGTGGCTCTTCAGCCAGTTGAGTGCCGACTGCACCTCATCCTCGAGCGACGGCTTCGTTGTCGCGACTAAATCGGCACCTTCTACGGCACCGTGTCCACGTTCGTCGAGAAGGCTGCGCTGTCCAGGGTCACGAAATACGCGAGCCACTTCGCTTGACCGTCGCCCGTGTTGGACACCTGCAACGTTGTGTTCGGCGGGACGAGTGCCCCCTTGCCTTTGGTGAGCGTCTGGGCCTGCTGGCCGGCGGCGCGGAGGCTGACGGTACCCTCAAGGATGAGGAATATCTCGACACCGCCGTGCTTGTGCGACGCAGTCCGACCGCCCTTCTCGAGCGTCGTGGAGTTGAGCTGCTCGACGTACTTGCCGGCTGCGAAGGTAGTCGCGGGGAGATCGGGTGTCTCATAAAGGGTGATCTGTCCGGGGAAGAGCGGCGCGCCGGTACGGGCAGCCGTGTTCCGGAGACCCATGAAGTACCACTCGTTCGGCGTCGTGCCCGGGTTGGCGTGCGTGTGTGCGACGTTCGCGGCAACGAATGCCGCCTCGCCCGGCTTCACGTCCTGCGCCGCGGAGCCCTGGAGGGTGAGTTGATGCACGCCGTTGACCGCGTAGACAAAACCCGCGATGTGGGCGTGCACGATCGGACTCGCCGGCGGCTGCGGCACGTCAAGGATGTTGATGAAGAGCGGGAGCGTGGGCAGCGTATCGAGCGGGCCATCACCGAGCTTCGTGCTCACAAACCCGACAGCGTCCTGAGGCTTCGGCGTCGGGCTTCCGGCAGCCGGTGATGGAGCCGCGGTCCCGCCGCAGGCCGACGCGACGATCGCGAGGCCGAAAGCGAAAGCGGTCGAGCGATGCCAGGCGAACATGACCACACCTCCCCTTGAGGCCCGGAGCCTAGGTCTTTTGGGGACCTATCGTCGCCTAGTGCGGCGCATCTCCGTACATGGCTCGGGGGTTGGGACGTACCCGCGCGTCCACCCGAAGACCGCGGCCGAGTGGCGCCGGTGGCTGCGCGACAACCATGACGAGGCGCAAGGCGTCTGGCTCGTCGCGTACAAAGCCGCGACCGGCAAGGCACGGCTCTCCTACGAGGAGTCCATTCCAGATGCGCTCTGCTACGGCTGGATCGACAGCGTGAATAAGCCGCTCGACCAGGAGCACACGGCTCTGCTCTTCACACCCCGCAAAGCCGGGAGCGGATGGTCGCGCACGAATAAGGTGCGGATCGCCCGCCTACTCAAGGAGGGACGGATGGAAGCGCCTGGGCTCGCGAAGATCGCGGCCGCCAAGCGCGACGGCTCCTGGACGCTTCTCGACGGCGTCGAGGCGCTCGAGGTGCCCGACGATCTGCAAAAAGCGCTGGGTACCGCCGGCACACGGAAGTTCGAAGCGCTCACGCCAGGACGCCGGAAAGAGCATCTGCGCGCCCTCGTCACGGCGAAGAGACCGGAGACGCGAGCGAAGCGCGTCGCGGACATCGTCCGGGTAATGCGCGCATGCGCGACGACGTGAATCACACCCGACCCCGCGCCCTCGCACGTCACAGCTAGATTTCTTAGAAGGCCGCCAGCTCCATCAAAATTTGGAGGAGACGCGATGACCCAAGTGACAAGCCCTCTGACGCACGTACCCAGGCTGGTGCTAACCGAACACGTCCACGCTCGCGTACACGGCACGAGCCGGATGGGTCGCTTCAACGCGGCCGTAGCGGTCAGGATCACGAAGATCGTCGGGACGATGTACTGCGCCTACGTCTTCACGCTCATCGCGCTGGTGGCGTTGCCGGCGGCGATCCAGCAGGGGTCGGCGACCATCCTCGTGAACTGGCTCTCGTCGAATTTCCTCCAACTCGTCCTCCTTCCGATCATCATCGTCGGGCAGAACGTGATCTCCGCCGCGCAGGACGCGCGAGCCGAGGCCGACCACGAGACGCTGACCGCGCTCCATCAGATGTCCAAGCAGCAGATCGAGATCTTGCAGGGCCAGAACCAGATCCTCGACCTCTTGAGGCAAAGGGCCGGCTGACGAAACCTCAGCCAGCGCGCGGCAGCGGGACAACCGGAACGGCAGGTTCCTCGGAGGCGAGCTGGCGTCGCAGCACTTTTCCGATGAGCGTCTTCGGCAGCTCGGCGCGGAATACGACGTCGACGGGAACCTTGTACGGCGCGAGATTCGCGCGGCAGTGGTCCATGAGCTCCTGCGCAGTCGCCTTGGCGCCCGGCCGCAACACGACGAAGGCCTTCACCACCTCACCCTTCGAGGGGTGCGGGACACCGACGGCCGCAGCCTCCAGCACTGATGGGTGCGCATAGAGGACCTCGTCGACCTCGCGCGGGTACACCTTGAAACCAGAGACGATGATCATCTCCTTCTTGCGGTCGACGACGCTGAAGTAACCGTCCTCGTCCATGCGGACGATGTCCCCGGTGTAGAGCCAACCGTCGCGGAGGACGGCTGCAGTCTCTTCGGGCTTCTGCCAATAACCGTCCATGAGGTTCGGCCCACGGAGGCACAGCTCCCCCGCCTCGCCCGCGCTGACCTCGCGCGTGCCGGTCTCGATGTCGACGATCTTGCAGTCGACGTCGGGCATCGGAAGCCCGACCGACCCAGGCTTGCGAACACCCTCGCGCGGGTTCGAGTGCGTGACCGGTGCGGCCTCGGTGAGGCCGTACCCCTCGAGGACCTTTCCGCCGGTGAGGTCCTCGAACCGCTTCATGACCTCGACCGGAAGCGGCGCGGACCCGGACAGGAACCACTCGATCGACCGCAGGTCGTACTTCGCGAGCTCGGGCGAGTCATTGAGAAGGATGTAGATCCGCGGCGCCCCCGGGAAGAAGCGCGGCCGGTGTTTCTGGATCGCGAGGAAGATGTGCTTCAGATCCGGACGCGGGATGAGAACCATCGTCATCGCCTTGAGGGCGGCGAGGTTCATCACGACGGTGAGACCGTAGACGTGGAAGAACGGCATGATCGCCAGGATCCGATCGCCCGCTCCGACCGACGCATGCCACGCCTGGCACTGGTGAACGTTCGCGACGAGCGCGCGATGCGACAGCATCGCGCCCTTCGGCACACCGGTCGTGCCGCCCGTGTATTGAAGGACCGCGAGATCCGAAGGCGCGACCGACACGGGGATCCGCGCACCGCGGTCGATCAGCATCTCCTTCAACCACATCGCGCGCCGATCGCCACTGATATCGACGCGATGACCCTCTTTGCGCTCACGCACGGCGGTGAAGAGGACGCGAAGCGCGACGGGGAAGTGCTCCTTCACGTTCGTGACGACGATTCGTTCGACCGACGTAGAGGTCGCCGCCTCAGCGACTTGCGGGTAGAGGCGTGAGAGGACGACGACAACTCGGGCACCCGAGTCCGCGAGCTGGTTGTGTAGCTCACGCACGGTGTAGAGCGGGTTCGTCGGAACGACGACCGCGCCGGCCTTGAGCGTGCCGTAGAACGAGTAGACGAACTGCGGGCAGTTCGGAAGGACGAGGGCGACGCGGTCGCCCTTCTGGACGCCGAGCCGCTGGAGTCCGGCGGCGAACCGGTCGGCGAGCTCGTCGAGATTGCGGTACGTCATCGCCGAGTCGATGCACCGGTGGCCGACGGCACCACCAAATACGGTGGCGACGGTGTCAGGGTGGTTGCGGGCGGTTTGCTCGAGCAGGGCATGGAGGGGAATCCCGGGGTAGGTCAGGTGCCTTGGAACCCCCGGGTCATATGCCGCTTCCCATTGGCCCACCGACTGCATCATGCTCATAACGTGGAAACTCGCTTGACCGCTAGCCATGCAAGCGCAATGCCGCGTGTGTTGATACTCGGCGGCGCCAGGACTCCGTTTGTCAGGGCGGGGACCGACTTCGCCGAGCTCGATGTGCTCGACCTCGCCCGGGCGGCAACGGCGGAAGCGCTTGCGCGCACGGAGATCGATCCGGGCCAGGTCGACGAGGTGATCTTCGGCAACGTCGCGCGGCCTGTCGCCTATCACAACCTCGCGCGTGAAGTTGTTCTGTCGCTCTCCATGCCGACGCGTATCCCGGCCTTCACCGTAGGACTCGCGTGCGCATCGGCGTGCGTCGCCATCACCAGCGCCGCCGACCACATCGCCGGCGGCAACGCCGACGTCGTAGTCGCGGGCGGGAGCGAATCGCTCACCAATGTCCCGCTCACGCTGACCCCACGCCTCGCGCGTGCGCTCATCGCCGCTTCGCAGGCCAAGAGCCTGCCAGCGAAAGCGCAATCCCTTGCACATGTCCGCGCATCCGACATCGCTCCGGTCGCGCCGGGCATCCGGGAGACCTCGACCGGGCTCACCATGGGCGAGTCGGCGGAGCGCATGGCTGCGATGAACGCCATCTCGCGCGAGGACCAGGACGCCTGGGCGCTCCGCAGCCATCGGCTCGCAGCGGCCGGGTGGGACGACGGGCGCCTCGCGAAAGAGGTGGCGCCGGTCTACATCGACGGCCACGCCGTCACGGCTGACAACCACATTCGGCGCGACTCGACAGCCGAGAAGCTCGCCTCGCTCCGGCCGGTCTTCGACCGCGAGCACGGGACGATCACGGCAGGCAACGCAAGCCCCTTGACGGACGGCGCGGCGGCGGTCGTCCTCGCGAGTGAGGAGCGCGCCCGAGCGCTCGGCTTCAAGGGGCTCGCGGCGGTTCGCAGCTACGCGTACGCCGCGGTCGACCCCGCGGACCAGCTGCTCATCGCACCCGCGTACGCCATCCCGATCGCCCTCCGGCGTGCGGGTCTCACGCTCGACGACATCGACGTCTTCGAGATGCACGAAGCGTTCGCGGCGCAGGTCCTCTCGACGCTTGCGGTCCTGGAGCGCAACGGCGTCGGCCGCGTCCCCGTTGAGAAGGTGAACGTCATGGGCGGATCGATCGCGCTCGGCCACCCCTTCGGCGCGACCGGCGCTCGCATCGTGCTGACGCTTGCGAACGAGATGCACCGGCGCGGCGCGAGGTACGGGCTGGCAACGGCGTGCGCCGCGGGCGGCAACGGCGCCGCGATCATCCTGGAGCGCGCGGCGTGATTGCCTCGCGGCCCGCCGAGAAAGTGGCGCCGGTCCCCGACCCGCGGCCATCCGTCACGTTCGTTCCGGCGGACGCCGCCGGCGTCGCTCGGATCGTCATCGACCGCCCGGGCGACCCGGTGAACGCCATCGACGTGCGACTCATGGAAGATCTGGCTGCCGCGATCGCCGCGGCGCGCGCCGCGCGGCCGCGCGGTCTGGTCATCTCGAGCGGCAAGGACGGGCAATTCGTCGCCGGCGCCGATCTGTCGCTGCTACGAGGCACTTCGCAGAACGACATCGAGAAGGCGAGCCGCTCGATGCAGCGCGTGCTCGACGACCTTGCCGCCCTTCCGTTCGTCACCGTAGCGGCGATCAACGGCCCGGCGCTGGGCGGCGGACTGGAGATCGCGCTCGCGTGCGACACGCGGATCGCCGCGGATGCGCCGAACGTCCGCGTCGGTTTGACCGAGACCCGTCTCGGCCTCATTCCCGCGGCGGGCGGGACGCAGCGGCTGCCGCGGCTCATTGGACTTCCGCGAGCGCTTGACATGATCCTGACCGCGCGCCAGCTCACGGCAAAGCGCGCGCTCCGCGCGGGCGTGGTCGACGAGGTCGTGCATCCCGCTGTCCTGCTCGGCGCGGCGGTCGATCACGCAGCGCGAGACCAGAAGCGCAAGCCGAACGGCGGAGCGACCCTCATCGAGCGCGCCGCGACTCACTTCGCGCCAGCGCGGGCCATCGCCCTGCGCCAGGCGCGCTCGCGGACGCTCGCGGAGACGAAGGGCCGGTATCCCGCACCGCTGGCGGCGATTGACGCGGTCGCGATCGGTCTCGCCAAGGGGATGGCCGCGGGACTCGACGCGGAGGCGCGTTCGTTCGGCGAGCTCGCCATCGGCGAGACCGGTCGGAGCCTGACCGCGCTCGTGATGCTCACCCTCCGCCAGCGCAAGGCCGCCTTCGAAGGGCTCGGCAAGCCGCGCGCGATCGCCAACGTGGGCGTCGTCGGTCTCGGCTTCATGGGCTCGGGCATCGCTCAGGCAGCGGCCGCTTCGGGCCTTCGCGTCCGCGCCCGCGACCGCGACGCCGCCGCGGTCGCCAAGGGTCTCTCGACGATCCGCGAGCTCACCACCGACGCCGCGAAGAAGGGTGTGTTCGACCGGCGCGAGGCCGCTCGAATCGTTGGGCGGATAAGCGGCGGGGCCGACCTCGCCGGCTTCCGCAACGCCGATCTGGTCATCGAGGCGGTCTTCGAGGAGGTCGGGGCGAAACGGCGCGTCGTCGCCGAGCTAGAGGACGTGCTGCGGCCCGACGCTGTCATCGCCTCGAATACGTCGGCGCTGCCGATCGCCGAGATCGCCCGTGAGGCGCGCTCGCCCGAACGCATCGTTGGCATGCACTTCTTCTCGCCGGTGCACAAGATGCCCTTGATCGAGATCGTTCGCCCGGTCGCTGCGGATGCGGACGCCGTCGCGACGGCGGTGGCCGCCGCGATTGCGCTCGGCAAGACGCCGATCGTCGTCAGCGACGGACCCGGCTTCTACACGACGCGCGTGCTCTCGACGATGATCGGCGAGGCCTTCACGATCCTCGCCGAGGGCGAATCCATCGAGGCGATCGATCGCGCAATGACCGCTCATGGCTGGCCGGTCGGTCCACTGCAGCTGGTCGACGAGGTCGGGCTCGAGGTTGCCGGGCACGCCGGCGAAACCGTCGCGCGTGCGCAGGGCATTACCGCGCCGTCGATCGTGAACGCACTTGTCGCCGAGGGCTTCAAAGGCAAGCACAAGGGCGGCGGCTTCTATCGCTATGAGGGCCGGCGGCGCACGCCGAACCCGCGGGTGCGCGAACTTCTCGGCCCGCCGACCCATCCAGGCGGCTGGGATATCGCGGACCGGCTCACGCTCACATTTGTCAACGAGGCCGCGCGCTGCCTCGACGAGGGCGTTCTCCGGTCACCGGCCGAGGGCGATCTCGGGGCGGTGCTGGGGCTCGGCTTCCCGCCGTTCCTGGGAGGACCGTTCCGCTACGCGGACGCGCAGCGGCAACACGTCGTCACGGTGCTCGAGCGCCTCGCCGCGGCGCGCGGCGACCGGCACGCGCCGGTCGACTCACTCCGATCCAAACGGCCGTACTTCAGCCTGTGAGCGTGGCGAACTTCTTCACCGGCAACGCGGACCTCGTCGAGGTATTCGACAGGGTCGTACCGTGGCCACGCGTGGTCGCCGCGGTTGAGGGCGCCGGCGCCGAAGTCGCGGGCACGGTCTCGACCTGGCGCGAGGTCCTCGATCTCGCGGGCAGGTACATCGCGACGGAGATCGCCCCGCGTGCAGCCAAGGTCGACGAGATCGGGGTCATCCGCGAGGACGGCGAGGTGCGGATGAACGAGCCGATGACGGAAAACCTTCGGGGCCTCGCGGAGCTCGGGCTCGCATCGCCCTCGGTCCCCGTCGAGTTCGGCGGAGCCGGGCTGCCTTTCACCGTCACGATGATGATCGGCGAGATGCTCGCGCGAGCCGATCTCTCCACACAGGTGCAACACGGCATCGGGTGGAACTCGCCGGCGGCGCTCATCTACCGGTTCGGCACCGATGAACAGAAGGCGCGCTACCTCCCCCCGTTCTCGAAGGGCGAGATCATGGGCGCTGTCGCGATGACCGAGCCCCAGGCAGGGTCGGATGTCGGCCGTCTCACGACGACAGCGACACCGCGCCAGGACGGCTGCTGGATCCTGCAGGGACGCAAGCAGTTCATCTCAGCCGGCCAGGGCGAGCTGGTGATCGTCCTCGCGCGATGCGTCCCCGGTTCGACCGGGCTTGATGGTCTCGGAATGTTCATCGCCGAGCGCGAAAGCGACAACTACATCGTCGAGCGCGCCGAGCACAAGTTCGTGATCCGCGGCTCGCCGACATGCGCGCTGCTCTTCGAAGGGACGCGCGCGACGCCTCTCGGCAAGCCGGGAGATGGCTGGAAGCAGATCCTCACGTTCATGAACGAATCGCGACTCGGCGTGGGTATCCAGGGCATCGGCGTCGCGACCGCGGCGTTCGAGAAAGCCTCCGAGTACGCAACCCAGCGCGTTCAGATGGGAAAGCCGATCCGCGAGCATCCCATGGTGGCGGAGATGCTCCTCGAGATGGAGACCACGGTCGCCGGCGCGCGCGCGCTCGCGTACGAGGCCGCGGTCCTCCAGGACCTGGTCCTGTTCGGCCGCGACGAGCAAGCCGCCCGCGACCTGCGCGAGCTCACGCCGCTCGTGAAGTGGTACGGGACCGAAGGCGCGGTCCGCGTGTGCCGCCTCGCGCTGCAGATCCACGGTGGCGTCGGAGTCGTCGACGAGTACGACGTCGGCCGTTTCATGCGCGACAGCCTGATCACGCCGATCTACGAGGGCACATCGCAGATCCAATCGCTCATGGCCGTGAGGGACCTCATGAAGGCAGCGATGCGGCGTCCCGCATCCCCGCGCGCGGCGCTGTCGCTCCTTCGTCGCGGACCGAGCCGGACACTCGCGAACGCCTCATTCGACGGCCGGGTCGGATCCGATTTCGCCGCGGCGCGCGGGCACGTCGTCGGCGCGCTGCGGGGTCTTATCGGCCGCCTCATACGTCGCAAGGGGCCCGGGCTAGTGCGCGGCGCTTCCCTCTCGGACGAAGACCTTGGCCCGATCCTGCTTCACGCTGAACGGATCACCGAGGCGCTCGCGCACACGCATGTGGCACGCGTGCTCGCCGAGCGCGCTCCGCGAGCACCCGCGCCACGTGCGTGTGCGCGAGCGCCTCGGTGAGCCGCTCGGCGTGGAGCAGGATCGGGCCAAGGTCTTCGTCCGAGAGGGAAGCGCCGCGCACTAGCCCGGGCCCCTTGCGACGTATGA
>JALYSZ010000315.1 GCA_030854525.1 Chloroflexota bacterium
CTCGAAGTCGTAGCGGGGCTGGATGTAAAACCGGCGATAAACGGGACCGACGTCCACCGCTAACGTGATCCGGTGACGCGCCGAGGCTGGTTTCTGTTCACTGCGATGGCTCTGATCTGGGGCATCCACTACCTCTTCATCAAGATCGCGGTTGGCGAGCTCACGCCGGCGACGCTCGTCTTCCTCCGCAGCCTGATCGGAGCGTCGATCTTGTTGCCCCTCGCCGTGGCTCGGAAGGATCTCGCACCCCTGCTTCCCTACTGGAAATGGATCCTCGCCTATACATTCGTCGAGGTCGCCGCACCGTGGTTCCTCCTCTCCGATGCGGAGCGGCGGATCTCGAGCTCGCTGACGGGCCTGCTGATCGCCGCGGTGCCATCCATCGGCGCGGTCCTGGCCGTGGTCACCGGGGGCCGGGATCGCTTGGACTCGCGACGGATCGCCGGG
The DNA here is from genome assembly GCA_030854525.1 of Chloroflexota bacterium. The sequence goes on from JALYSZ010000315.1 coordinate 448, forward strand.
CTGGTCCTGGGCTTCGTCGGCGTCGCCGCGCTCGTCGGCCTGGACGTCCGCGCCGACGACCTAGGCGCGATCGGCCAGGTCGCGCTCGTCGCGCTCGGCTACGCGATCGGCCCGATGATCATCGAGCGGAAGCTCGGAGGCCTTCCTTCGCTCGGCGTTGTGGCCGCGTCCCTCGGCATCACAGCGCTTGCGTATGCGCCATTCGGCCTGGCACAACTGCCGTCGGCTCTTCCGTCGCCGTCCGTGCTATTCGCGGTGGCAGTCCTGGGAGTGATTTGCACGGCGCTCGCGTTCGTCATGTTCTTCGCACTGATCACCGAGGTCGGTGCGCCGCGGGCGACCGTGATCACATACGTGAACCCCGCCGTCGCGCTGGCGCTGGGCGTCGCGTTGCTCGGCGAGCCGTTCACAGTCGGGATCGCGATTGGTTTCGTGCTGATCGTGCTCGGCTCGGTGCTCGCGACCCGCCGCGCGTCAACGCCGGCCACGCGGAGCTCCCTGGCCGAGGAGCGCGCTCGCCCCATCAGATCGCCCGAGTGACGCGCGTGCTCGACGCACGCGCCTTGAATCGCGCCCTGCTCGAGCGCCAGCTTCTGCTCCAGAGATCCAACATTTCGACCGCGGATGCGATCGAGCGGCTCGTCGGGATGCAGGCGCAGGTCCCTGCCGACCCATACATCGCGCTGTGGAGCCGGATCGACAACTTCAGGACGGGCGACCTCGCGACCCTGATCACCGAGCGGAATGCCGTGCGCATGAGTCTCTTCCGCGCCACGATTCATCTCGTCACAGCGCGCGACGCCTTGACGCTCCGCCCGGTCATGCAGCCCGCCCTCGAGCGCCTCTTTCACAGCGCGAGTCCCTTCGGGAGGAAGCTCAGCGGTGTTGACCTTGAGCGGCTCATCGATCTGGGCCGCGCGTTGGTCGACGAGCGTCCGCGCACGAGCGCCGAGCTCCGTTCGCTCCTGCACAAGCGCTGGCCGAAGCGCGACCAGGACTCACTCGCGGCGGCCATCGGCTATCTCTTGCCGCTCGTGCAGGTCCCGCCGCGCGGCGTTTGGGGCGCGAGCGGGCAGCCTCGTCGGACAACCCTTGAAGCGTGGCTCGGCCGTCCGCTCGGTAAGAAGCGGTCGCCAGACGCGATGATCCTTCGTTATCTCGCCGCGTTCGGCCCGGCCACCGTGAGCGATGCGCGAACCTGGTCGGGATTGAGCGCGCTCGCAGAAGTCTTCGATAGTCTCCGGCCGCGGCTGCGGACATTCCGCGACGAGAACGGCCGCGAACTGTTCGACATACCCGATGCTCCCCTACCCGATGCCGAGACTCCCGCCCCTCCGCGGTTCCTCCCCGTGTACGACAACCTCCTGCTGTCGCACGCCGACCGCACCCGTGTCCTCCGCGCTGGTGACCGCGACAAAATGGGCTAGATGGAAGGGCCCAACTTCGGCACCGTCCTCATCGACGGCTTCGTCGGTGCGACGTGGACGATCAAACGCGAGCCGAAAGCCGCGACGCTTCGGATCGCCGTCCTCAACCGCCTGCCAAAGCGCCAACGCGTCGCGGTAGGAGACGAAGGCGCGCGCCTGCTCACGTTCGTTGCCCCTGAGACGGGTTCGCGGAATGTGGCGATCTTGGAACGCGGCGCGAAACCTCGGACC
>JALYSZ010000355.1 GCA_030854525.1 Chloroflexota bacterium
CCGCCCGAGGTCGAGCTGGTTGATCTTCATCGGAAGGCCTGGCTTCGCGCCGATCGCGTTGGCGAAGGCCTCTCCGGAAGGCATGCGGTCCTTGGTTTCCGAGATCAAGAGCATCTCGTCACCCTGCCCTTCGATCGAGCCGACCACGTGGGCGAACAGCGCGCGACCAAGTCCGCGGCGGCGGTGTTCCGGTTTGACCGCGATCTCGGACCACCGGATGTGCGCGTTCTCGGTGTCTTTCAGATTACGGGCTGCGATGCCGTAGCCGGCGAGCCGGCTCGCGCGGTCACGCGCGAGAAAGATTGCTCGCCATTGTCCGGGCGGCCTCGCGCGCAGCCATTGCGTGATGACCACGAGGGGCGTCGGCGGATCCTCCGGTCTCTCCTCCAGCGCGAGGTCCTGCCGGAACTGCGCGATCTCCTGGACTTCCGCATCCGTCGCGGCCTGCAGATCGACGGGCTCGATCCGGTAGTCGCTCGGCCGGGCCATCGCGTGGAGCCTAGCGTCCCGGGTGATGGCGACTATCGCGCGCGATACGTTCGGCTAGCATCCGCGCGCCAACGAGGGGAGTGGTCGAGTCGTGGAAAGACGATCGTGTTGACCGAACTGCCGCAGGGAACGGTGACGTTCCTGTTCACCGATGTCGAGGCGAGCACGAGCCTTCTCCAGCGGCATCCGCGCGCGTACCCCCAAGCCATCGCTCTTCACCACTCGATCCTTCGCGAAGCCGTTCAATCCGCCCACGGCGCGGTGTTCGAGACCATCGGCGACGCGGTGTACGCGGCGTTCACGCGAGTCGAAGACGCCGCGCGTGCGGCGGTTGCTGCGCAACGCGAGCTGGCCGATGCGGCGTGGCAGGAGACGGGGCCACTACGGGTTCGGATGGCGATCCACGTCGGCGACGTCGAGCTCAGCGACGGACACTACTTCGGTCCCGCGCTCTACCGCTGCGCGAGGCTGATGGCTCTTGGCCACGGCGGACAGGTTCTCCTATCCGCCGTGGCCGCGGGAATACTTGCCGATGTCCCGTCGGGTGGCCTGGCGCTGCGCGACCTTGGCGAGCATCGGCTCAAAGATCTTCTGCGGGCCGAGCGGATCTTCCAGCTCACCGGTCCCGGCCTCGATCGTGATTTTCCGGCGCTCCGCGCGTTGGACGAGCGTCCCCACAACTTGCCGGTCGCGCGCACCACCCTCGTCGGTCGCGACACTCAACTCGGCGAGCTCCAACCGCTGCTCGCGGATCAACGCAATCGGCTAGTCACATTGACCGGGCCAGGAGGCGTGGGGAAGACACGTCTCGCGCTCGAGCTCGCGGCTCGCTCGACCGACGCGTTCGTTCACGGCGTCTACTTCGTGCCCCTCGCGCGCGTGTCCGACGCTCGGCTTGTTCCGGGAGCGATAGCTGATGCCTTGTCCCTGCGCGATGCGCCCGGCCGCTCGGTCGAAGAGACTCTCGCGGACTACCTCCGCGAGAAACGTTTGCTTCTTGTGATCGATAACTTCGAGCACCTGCTGGAGGCAGCTCCGTATGTCAGCGAGCTGCTGGCCACCGCGACACATCTTCAGATCGTTACCACGAGCCGCGAAGCGTTACGACTAACCGGTGAGCGCGAGTTTGTTGTCCCGCCACTCGAGGTCGTCGCCCGGGACTTTGGAAAGCCGCATCGCCGTTCCCCCGCGGTCGAGCTCTTCATCGAGCGGGCTCGCGACGTCCGGCCCGACCTCGAAGTCTCATCCGAGGTGACGACCGCTATCGAGAGCATCTGCGATCGTCTCGATGGCCTGCCGCTCGCGATCGAGCTCGCGGCCGCTCGAGTGCGCGTCCTCGCCCCCGATGAGCTGCTGGCACGCCTCGAGCGTCGTCTTCCGCTTCTCATCGGAGGGGCGCGCGACGCGCCTGCGAGACAACGGACTCTCCGCGAGACGATCGGCTGGAGCCACGATCTGCTCGATGAGCAGGAGCGAGCGCTATTCCGCCAGTTCTCGGTCTTCAACGGCGGGTGCGCGCTCCAGGACGCGGAGGCGGTCCTGGCCGTCGGCGAACTCCAGGCCGGTGAGGTAATCGGGGGCCTTGACTCGCTGGTGGTCAAAAGCTTGATCCGCTCTGATGGGCGCCGTTTCGCGATGCTCGGCGTCATCCGTGAATTTGCCGGCGAGAAGCTCGACGCAAGCGGCCGGGCGGAAGCCGCCCGCCGGCGCCACGCCGAGCACTACAAGACTCTGGTCTCACAGTTGGATCCCCAGCTGCGGTCAGGCGAGCAGCTCGTCGCCCTCGCGCGCATCGACGCGGAGATCGACAACATTCGATCCGCCTTGGCTTGGTCGGTCGCGGCGCGACAGCGAGACCTGGCCGTCAACCTGTGCGTATCGATGTGCTGGTACTGGATGCTCCGGTCGCGGAACACCGAGGCCCAGCGCTGGCTCGGTCTGGTTGTTCCGAACCTGGCAGGCGCACGTGACCGGGAGACTGCATTGGCACTGGCATGGGCAGGTTTCCTCGCATACGAGGAGGGTCGCAACGCCGATGCGTTCTCGCTTGGCGATGCCGGGCTTGCCGCCGCTCGCCGCTCCGGTGACCCCGCGACGATCGTCTGCGCGATGCTCCTGTTCGCCCCGAACCGGGTGGTCGAGACCGATCCCGAGACTGTCGATCGCTTGATGAGCGAAGCGATCGAAGTCGCGACCATCCGAAACGAGTCGTTCTGGCTCGCTTGGGTGCATTCCTTCGTTGGCGATGTCCGTCGCGCCGAGGGTCGGGAAGACGACGCGCTCGCTCATTTCGCTAGTTCGATCGAGTTCGGGCGGGACAGTGGCGACCGGTTCTTCGTGGCCCAGAGCCTGATGAATTCGGCGCACATTCACCTGAAGCGCGGCAGCGTTGCGATGGCACGCGACCTCTGGGCGGAAGCCCTTATTGCTTTCAGCTCGCTCGAAAACGATTGGGGAGTCGCGTACGCGTTGATCGGCTTTGCGGGCGCGGCGATCGCCGAGGATCACGCCGAGCGAGCGACCCTCCTCCTGGGCGCGGTGGACGGGTGGTTTCGCGGCATGGGGATCCAGATCCAGCCAACGGACAGACCGGCCTTCGATCGCTATCTCGGCTCCGCTCAAGCAAGGCTCTCGCTGACGGCGTTCGCCGCAGCATGGGAGGAAGGCCAGGCTCTCTCGCTCCGCGGGGCGGGAGCCCTTGCGATCGAGAAAACGAACGAGCCCGTCGAGGCGCGTTAAGGGTCGGCCGCCCGGCTCAGGCCTCTCCTTTAGCATCCGCCCCGCTAAACGAGGGGAGTGCCACATGGGGAAGACGCTCATCACCAACGGAACCATCGTGACCGCCGCCGATACGTACAAGGCCGACGTGCTCGTCGACGGCGAAAAGGTCGCCATGATCGGCAAGGGCATCAAGGCCGCAGGTGCGAAGCCCATCGACGCGACGGGGAAGTATGTGATCCCGGGCGGCATAGACGTGCACACCCACATGGAGCTCCCGTTTGGCGGCACGTTCGCTTCGGACGACTTCTACACCGGCACCGTCGCCGCGGCGTTCGGCGGCACGACCTCGATCGTCGACTTCGCCGTCCAGGGGATGGGCGAGCCCCTCGAGAAGGCGCGCGACGCGTGGCTGAAGAAGGCGCGCGGCAAAGCGGCGATCGACTACGGGCTGCACGTGATCGTCCGCGACGTGACCGACAAAGTGCTCAAAGAGATGGACGTCATGGTCAAAGAGGGCATCTCGTCCTTCAAGCTGTTCATGGCGTATCCCGGCGTGTTCCAGGTCGATGACGGGTCGATCTTCAAGGCGATCTCGCGGACGGCGGAGAACGGCGGCCTCATCTGCATGCATGCCGAGAACGGCGGTGTCATCGACGTCCTTGTGAAGCGCGCGCTCGCGGCGAAGCACACCGAGCCGAAGTGGCACGCGCTGACGCGGCCGCCGGAGGCAGAGGGGGAGGCGACCAATCGCGCCTTCCGTCTCGCCGAGATGGCCGGCGGGATACCGCTCTACATCGTTCATCTGTCGTCGTCGCAGGCGCTCGAACAGGTGCGGCTCTTCCGCGACCGCGGCCTGCCCGCGTACGCAGAAACGTGCCCGCAGTACCTCTTCCTTTCGATCGACAATTACGACGAGCCGGGGTTCGACGGAGCGAAGTACGTCATGAGCCCACCGCTTCGGGAGCGCTGGCATCAGGACGAGCTCTGGAAGGGTCTCGCGCGCAACGACCTGCAGGTCGTGTCCACCGATCACTGCCCGTTCTGCATGAAAGAGGGTTACCAGGGCCTGCCGAAACAGAAGCAGCTCGGCCTCGGCGATTTCTCGAAGATCCCGAACGGGGCACCTGGCGTCGAGACACGCATGGTGTTGCTCTACGACGGCGGGGTCGTGCAGAAACGGATCACGC
>JALYSZ010000365.1 GCA_030854525.1 Chloroflexota bacterium
CGCCCGCGTCGGTCGTCGCGACGACCGTCGGCGGGGATCCGGCGGGAACGATCGTGTCGTTCTATCAGCTGATCTCCGGCCACGACTACGTCTCGGCCTCGGGACTATGGAGCGATCGCATGCGGGCCAGCTACCCACCCCAAACGAACATCTGGGGCCGGTTCGACGCGACCCGCTCCATCGTCGCGCGTTCGGCTTCTCTCACGATCGCCGGCCCGGGTTCGGCGGCGGTCGCAGTCGACCTCATCGAGACGCGGACCGACGGGACTGTGCGCCACTGGGTCGGAACGTGGTACCTCGTGCGCTCCGGATCCGGCTGGCTTCTCGATCAGCCAGGCCTCCGCGCAGCCCAGTGACGCGCCTTCGGGTTCGGGGGTTCACACAACAGCCTTCTTCGCGCTAACGTCGGCGGAATGAAGGCCCGGATCTGAGACTCGCCGCGATCCGTCATCGCGCGCGCGCACCCTTCGTGCAGCCACTTGCCGGCGATCGGTTCTATCTACGACTTCTCGCGGAAGCCGGTGACCTGGCGGCGGTGTTCTGCCACTTCGCCGACAAGTACGAGGCGGGGCACGAGGGGACGCTGCCGCTCACGCGGGATACGACCGATGGTGTCAGCGACTACTGGTCGGTGGTCCTGCCGATGCCAACGTCGCGGCTGCGCTATTTCTTCGAGCTCACCGACCGCGCGGGTGAGACCCGCTTCTTCAACGAACACGGTTTCCTCGAACAGCGTCCAGCGCGCAAGAATCACGCCGGGCATTTCTTCTACCCGTACGACCTCCCCATCGACCGCTTCGCTCTCCCGCCGTGGGTCGCCGGACGGACCTTCTATCTCGTCTTTCTTGATCGCTTCGCCAACGGCGACCAGATGAACGATCCAGCCTGGAAGCGTCCTTGGGGCGAGGCGCCGACCGTGAAATCCTTCTTTGGCGGCGATATTCCGGGCATCCGTCAGAACCTCGGCTGGCTTACCGATCTCGGCGTCGGCGGCCTGTACTTGACGCCGGTCTTTGCGGCTCCGTCGAACCACAAGTACGACCCGTCTGACTACGAGCGCGTCGACCCTGGCTTCGGGACCAACGAGGACCTCGCCGCGCTGGTGCGCGACGCGCACGACCGAGACGTTCGCGTGCTTCTCGACGGTGTCTTCAATCACTCGGGCGACCGGTGGTTCGCCTTCAAGGACGTTCGCGAGAAGGGGGAGGCGAGCAAGTACCGCGATTGGTTCTTCCGCATCGAGAGCTTCCCGGTCGACTTCGACAAAGTGAACTACGAGACCTTCGCCAATCGCGCCCGCAGCCATCCGAAGCTCAACACCGCGAACCCCGAGCTGCGGGACTACCTGGTCGGCATCGGCGAGAAGTGGATCCGCGAGGCTGACGTCGACGGGTGGCGTCTGGACGTCGCGAACGAGGTCGATCACCGTTTCTGGCGTGCGTTCCGCGATCGGGTGAAGGCGGCGAAGCCGGACGCGTTCATCGTCGGCGAGGCCTGGCACGACGCGATCCGCTGGCTGGACGGCGCGCAGTTCGACTCGGTCATGCACTATCCGTGGCGCGACGCGGTCCTCGATTACGTCCGCCGCGACATCACCCCGAGCCGCTTCGCCGGTCGCACCGCCGGCATCCGGAACATGTACGACCTCTCCGCGACTCCCGGGCTAATGCATCTTCTCGGCAGCCACGACACCGCGCGCGTCCGCACCGAGCTCGGCGGCAGCGCCGACCGAGCCCGCCTCGCCGCCGTTCTGTTGCTCACCGCGACTGGCGCGCCCCTCGTGTACTACGGCGACGAGGTCGGCATGGAGGGCGGCGATGATCCGGATTCCCGCCGCTGCATGGAGTGGGATCCGCTGAAACAGGACCAGCGGATCCTCGCGACCTACCGTGCGCTGATCCGTGCGCGCCGCGAACGACCGTGGCTCTCGTGGGGAGCGTTCGAGGACGTCGTCGTCGACGACGACCGGCAGATCTACGCGTACCGCCGCTCGTCGACCGGTCCGCTCGCACCTGCGGATGCGCCGCGCGACGAGCTGTACGTCGCGGTCAACACCGGCGACTTCCCGAGCGACGTCTGCCTCCCCGATGGCGACCGCGTCGATCTCCTGACCGGAAAACGGGTCAGCGGCGGCACCACAGTCGGCGCGCGTGACGCGGCGGTCCTGGTGCCGGGGTGAACTCGATCATACGGGCGCCAAGACGATCCCTTCGTCGGGGCTGAGCTCGACACGCCCGAGATCGACTTGGTCGCCGTCGCGCGAATGACGCGTCGAGAGCAGCACGCGTGCTTGGCCATTCCCGAATGAGACAACGCGAGTGTCGGTCGTGAAGTTCAGCGCGACGAGCACGCGCTCGCCATCCGCTTCGCGTGAGTACGCGAACACCCCGCGCCGGGCCGGGACGGTGCGATAGGAGCCGCGTCGAAGCGCCGGCGATGACTTGCGGAGCCAATTGAGGCGCCGGTACAGCGAGAAGAGCGACCCGGGATCGTCCCGCTGCGCCGCGACGTTGCGCTTCGCGTGATCGGCCGCGAGTGGCAACCACGGATCGCCGGCCGTGAAGCCGGCGTTCGGTGAAGCGTCCCATTGCATCGGCGTGCGTTCGGGATCGCGGCCGTCGACGTCGACCACGCGTTCGCGCGGGATCGGGACGTCGGTCATCCCGATCTCTTCGCCGTAGTAGATGAAGGGCGTCCCCCGGAGCGTGAGGAGCATGACCGCGGCGACGCCGGCGCGCTCCGGACCGTAGCGGGAAGAGGCGCGCGGGCAATCGTGGTTCGAGAGCGTGTAGTCCGGCCACGACGTCTTCGGCAGGAGCCGCTCCCATTCCTCGACGACCGCGCGGAAGCGCTCCGCGCTCCAGGGCTGGTGGAGGAAGTGGAAGTTGAACGAGAGCTGCAGCTCGTCGTCGTCGCCGTAGTAGCGGACGAGCCGTCGGAGATTTCGCACGCCGACCTCCCCGACCGCCACGCGGTCGCCGTCGTACGAGTCGAGCGTCTTCCGCCAGCCGCGGTGGATCTCGTGCACCTCATCGAGATCCCAGTTGCGCAGCCGCGGCCAGCCCAGAAGCTGGAAGCGCGGGTTGTCGCGCAGGCGCTCGTCTCTGATCAAACCCGAGGCCACGTCGACGCGGAACCCGTCGACGCCGCGATCGAGCCAAAACCGCATGACGCCGTCTATGGCGGCGCGGACGTTTTCGTTCCACCAGTTGAGGTCCGGCTGCTGCGGCAGGAAGTGGTGCAGGTAGTACTGGCCGGTCTCGCCATTGAGCGTCCACGCGCTCCCGACGCGGCGGAAGGCCGCGCGCCAGTTGTTCGGCGGGCCGCCGCCGCGGCGCGGATCGGCCCAGATGTAGAAGTCGCGTTTGGGATCCCGGCGCGACGAGCGGGCCGCGACGAACCACGGGTGACGATCGGAGGTGTGGCCTGGGACGAGGTCGACGATGACGCGGATGCCCCGGCGATGCGCTTCGGAGAGGAGGCGGTCGAACTCGTCGAGATTCCCGAAGGTCGGGTCGACGTCGCAGTAGTCCGAGACGTCGTACCCGAAGTCGGCCATCGGTGAGCGATAGAAAGGAGAGAGCCAGATCGCGTCGATGCCGAGCGATCTCGGCGTGCCGTCGTTCAGGTGATCGAGGCGCGCCGTGATGCCCGCGAGGTCGCCCACGCCGTCGCCGTTCGAGTCCTGGAACGAGCGGGGATAGATCTGGTAGAAGACGCCCTCGCGCCACCACGCACCGCGCACGCGCCGATTCTGCCGATTAGCCTCGTGCCGTGACGGAGGCGGCACTGCAGGACATGTACGCACCGAACGGCACGTGCTTCGGATGCGGGCCCAAGAACGACAAGGGTCTGCGCATCAAGAGCCGGGTTAGCGGTGACGACATCGTCGCGACCTGGCACGCGGAAAAGCACCACGAGGCGTTCGAGGGAGCGCTCTCAGGCGGGATAACGGGAACGTTGCTCGATTGCCACTCGAACTGGACCGCGACCTATCACCTGATGCGGCGCGCGGGCGCGGCGACGCCTCCCTGCACGGTCACGGCCGAGTACGCCGTGAGGTTTCTCCGTCCCACGCCGACCAACGGTCCTATCGAGCTCGTCGCGCGGCCGGTCGAGATCGCGGACGATCGCGCGGTGGTGGAGGCCGAGCTTCGCGCGGGCGGCAAGGTCTGCGCTACGGCTCGCGGGACCTTCGTAGCCGTGAAGCCGGGCCACCCGGCGTACCACCGCTGGTAGCTACGCCGGTAGCAGCACCCGTCGCGTCGCGAACGCGGCACGGATCGTCGCGATCATCGCGAGCAGCCCGGTGAGGATCGTCCAGTCCACGTAGACGACGATCGCCGCGAGCGCCGCGAAGCAGAGGATCAGGATCGTGCGCGGGTCGTGCTCTCGCGTGGCGAGGCTCGCGATCACGAGCAACGCGACCCAGAGCGGGTCGGCATAACCGGCGAGGCCGACGAACACGATCGCGTCGGCCATCCGCGTGATTGGTTCACGCCGGCCGCCGACGAGGAACGCCAGCCCGAGAGCCGCCAGCGGCCAAAGGCCGAGCCACAGGGCGAGTCCCGCGATGGCCGCCAGGCCGAGGGTCAGGTACGCGGAGTAGCGGCCGATCTCGATCTCGATGCCCATTTCCGGCGCGCCCGAAGGTGCCGGTACACGAAGAACGTGATGACGAGGAGTGGCAGCGCGATCACGACGTACGTGATGTAGGGACCGGCGATGCGACGGAACGTCGGGCCCAACGCGACGCCCACGGTGACCCAGAACGTCCAGTAGATGGAAGCGGCGACGAAGACTGCGGGCGAGAACTGGTACACGGGAACCTTCGCGGTCCCGGCGACGAGGGACATCACCACCCGCGCACCTGGGACGAGGCGGCCAATCGCGACCGCGATGAAGCCGTGCCGATGGATCCGTTCGGTCCACCGATCGACTTGCGCGGGATCGATGTCGATCCACCCCGCGAGCCGGTGCGCAACCTTCGGGCCGAAACGCCGCGCGAGCGAGTACGGCACCAGCGTGCCGGCGGTGGACGCGAGCGCGCAGATGAGCACGACCTGCGCGAGCGCGGGCAGGTCGCCGCGTGCGCGGTAGCCGTAGAAGGCGATGACGACATCGGTCGGAGCCGGAAGCGGGATTCCGGCCTCTTCGATCGCGACGACGAAGAAGAGAAGGAAGTACTGATGGTCGAGCACAACCAGAAAGAGCAGGCGGATCGCGTCGCGGATGACCGGAGGTAGTGACATGCGGGGCAGAGCGTAGCGAGAAGGACTAGATTTTTGATTCGACCACGCACATCGGGAGGCGTCAATGCCAGCAAAGCGCCGTTCGGCTAGGACCACGCGCGGTCCGAGCGCGTCTCCGCGAGAGACCCCTAACTTCTTCGATCGCCTCGAGTGGCGCAACGCTGGCCCATACCGGGGTGGGCGGGTCGCCGCCGTCGCTGGGGATCCGCGGGAACGGAACACCTTTTACTTCGGATCGACCGGCGGCGGGGTGTGGAAGACGATGGACGGCGGCCAGTACTGGGAGAACACGACCGACAAGTTCTTCAAGCGCGCGTCGGTCGGTGCGATCGCGGTGGCCCAGGCTGACCCGAACGTGATCTATGTCGGAATGGGCGAAAGCTGCATCCGCGGCAACGTCTCGCACGGCGACGGGGTGTATCGCTCGACCGACGCGGGGCAGACATGGACGCACCTCGGTCTCGAGAACACGCGCAACATCGGCAAGGTCCGCGTCCATCCTGAAGACCCCGAGACCGCGTACGTCGCGGCGCTCGGTCATGCCCACGGGCCGAACACCGAGCGCGGCGTCTTCCGCACCCGGGACGGTGGGAAGACGTGGAAGAAAGTGCTCTATCGCAGCGAAAACGCCGGCGCGGTCGATATCTCGATCGATCCGAACAACCCGCGGATCATCTACGCGTCGTTCTGGGAGGCGATTCGGCGACCCTGGGAGCTCGTCTCAGGTGGACCCGGGAGCGGTCTCTTCCGCTCGAACGACGGCGGTGACACCTGGACCGAGATCAGCCGCAACAAGGGTCTTCCCAAAGCCATGCTCGGCAAGATCGGCGTCTCGGCGTCGGCCGCGAAGTCAGGCCGCGTGTACGCGATCGTCGAGGCCGAGGATGGCGGGATCTTCCGCTCGGACAACTTCGGCGAGACCTGGGAGCGGGGGAGCGAGGACCGCAATCTGCGGCAGCGCGCCTGGTACTACCACCACATCTATGCGCACCCAACGGATCCCGAGACGGTCTGGGTCCTCAACGTTTCGGCGTGGCTCTCGAGCGATGGCGGCAAGACTTTCCAGGAGCTCTCGATCCCGCACGGCGATCATCACGACCTCTGGATCGATCCCAAGAATCCGGATCGGATCATCAACGGAAACGACGGCGGCGCCGTCGTCACGCAGAACGGCGGTGAGAGCTGGTCCTCCGTCTATAACCAGCCGACCGCCGAGTTCTATCACGTGATCACCGACACGCAGACGCCGTATCGCATCTACGGTGCGCAGCAGGACAACACCACGATGACCGTGCCGAGCCGCTCCGCGATCGCAGGCATCACCGGCGCCGACACCTTCGCGGTCGGTGGGGGAGAGTCCGGCTACATCGCGGTCCGCTCGGACGATCCGAACGTGGTCTTCGCCGGCAACTATCAGGGCATCCTCACCCGGTACGACCGTCGCACTGGGCAGGCGCGGAACATCATGGTCTGGCCCGAATCGACCGCCGGCGAAGGCGCGGTGGACGTCAGGTACCGGATGCAGTGGACCGCGCCGACCGTCCACTCGCCGCACGATCCGAACGTTCTCTATCACACCGGCAACCACGTCTTCCGCACCAACGACGAAGGCACGACCTGGGAGCGGATCAGCCCGGACCTCACGCGCAACGACAAATCGAAGCTCCGGCCATCCGGTGGACCGATCACGAAGGACAACACCGGCGCCGAGTACTACTGCACGATCTTCGCGTTCGCCGAATCGCCGGTCGAACGGGGCGTGCTGTGGGCCGGGAGCGACGACGGGCTGATTCACGTGTCTCGCGACGACGGGAAGACGTGGAAGAACGTGACGCCCGCCGCGATCCGGCCGTTCTCGCTCGTCTCGATCATCGAACCCTCGCCGCACGACGCGGGCACCGCCTACGTCGCGACGACCCGCTACAAGCATGACGACTTCCGGCCGTACCTCTGGAAGACGACGAACTACGGGCGCACGTGGACGAAGATCACCAACGGGATCCCGGCGAACGACTTCACCCGCGTCATCCGCGAAGACCTCACGCGCAAGGGTCTTCTCTACGCCGGCACCGAGACCGGCGTCTACGTCTCGTTCGACGTCGGCGCGCGCTGGAATCGCCTCGGCGGCAACCTTCCGGTCGTGCCGATCCACGACCTGGTCGTGAAGGACACGGACCTCGTGCTCGGTACGCACGGGCGGTCGTTCTGGGTGCTCGACGACCTTTCGCCGATCCGCCAGCTCGCGGCCGAGGCGACAAAGGGCAAGGCGCGGCTCTTCACGCCGCGGCCGACTGTGCGCTTCCGCACCGACATGGGCTTCCCGCAGCCGGCGAAGTCCGGCAAGAACTACCGCATGACCGGCGCCACGATCGTGACCTACCGCCAGGTCGATCAGCCGACCGGCGAGAAGGCTCAGGTCAACATCGACGCCGGGCAGAACCCGCCGGACGGGGTGCTGGTCTCGTACTGGCTGCGCGACAAGGCTGAGGGCGACGTTACCCTCACGTTCATGGACGCGAAGGGCAAGCAGATCCGTCAATTCAAGAGCGCCCCGCCCGAGCCGAAGCACAAGAAGGACGAAAAGGCGCTCACCCCGGAGGAGCGTCGCGCCGAGGAGAGCAAGAAGGCGCGCGAGCCGAAGGTCCCGAACGAAGCGGGGCTCAACCGCTTTGCCTGGAACATGCGCCAGCCCGACGCCGCGCGTGTCGAGGACGACCCGACGTGGGATGCGGCGGAGGCGACGCTCGCCGGCCCGATCTCGACGCCCGGCCAGTACCGCGTTCGACTGGAGGTCGGCGGCGAGCGCCACGAGGCCGCCTTCGAGATCCGCAAAGACCCGCGCGTCTCGGCGACGCAGTCGGATTTTGACGCCCAGTTCGCCCTGCGTATGCGCGTCCGCGACAAGCTCACCGAGGTGCACGAGGCGATTAACGCCATCCGCGCGCTGCGAACCCAGATCGAGGGCTGGGAGAAGAGAGCGGAAGGAAGCGGCGGCGCGCCTTTGCGTCGAGCCGCCGGCGCTCTCAAGACCAAGCTCGCCGGTGTCGAGGAAGAGCTCATCCAGGTGAAGGCCAAGAGCCGCCAGGACACGCTCAACTACCCGGCCAAGCTAAATCTGAAGATCGGTGGCCTCGCAATGGCCGTGGGGAGCGCGGACTTCGCGCCGACAAAAGCCATGTACGACGTCTTCGATGATCTAAGCAAGCGTGCCGAGACTCAGCTCGCCAGATGGCGCGCGATCGCGAAGACGGACGTGCCCGCATTCGACAAGCTCGTGCGAGGCTCAGGAGTCCCGGCGGTCAGCGCGATCCGGGAGAAGAAGCGGGAAGGACGGACCGAGCTCCGGAGAGCGGCGGCGAGCTAGGCGAACGTGAGTCGCAAAATCCTGCACGACGCCGCCCTTGCGGACGGCTCGTCCGATTCGCTCCGACTCGGGGTCAGCCTCGCTATCACCGACGGTCGTATCGAGTCGATCGGCGCGAACGACGAGATCGATGGCGCGGGCGCCGAGGTGATCGACGCCGGCGGTGCGGTGGTCGTCCCTGGGATGGTCGACTGCCACAGCCACCTGACGATGCAGGGCGGGAGTCACTGGATCGAGCGTGGCGACGATCCACCTGCGGTCCTCCGCCAGGTCGCGCGCGAGAACGCCAAGCGGCTTGTGCAGGCCGGCGTGTTGTGGGCGCGTGACGTCGGTGCCCCGATGGCGAACGGCCGGCCGTTGTCGGTCGACGTTCGCGACGAGCTCTCCGGTAAGGCCGGCAACCCGTACATCCGCGTCGCGGGGACCTGGATCGGGAAGACCGGCTATCCATCGATGTGGGTTACGACGGACGACAGCGGGCTGAAGGACGCCGCGCTCGCCCAGCTCGACCTCGGTGCCGACCTGGTGAAGATCTACATGGACGCACCCGGCGGCGCGAAGGACTCGCCGTTCAGCGTCGCTGCCGTGAAGGCCGCGACCGACGCGGCGCACGCGCGCGGTGCGCGCGTCGCCTGTCATTGCGGCTATCTCGACGGCGCGCGCGTCGCGGCTCAGGCGGGTGTCGACTCAATCGAGCACGGCATGGAGCTCGACGACGACATCGCGCGCACGATGAAGAAGAACGACATCACGCTCACGACGACGCTCTCGATCTTCGCGTCGTGGGAGACGTTTTCCCGAACGACCGCGATCGAGCGCTTCACGACGGAGGATGGCCGCCAGCGCATTGCGAAGCGCAGGGAGGGGGCGTACGCGGCGGTCGCTGCGGCGAAGCGCGCCGGCGTGCGTATCGCGACGGGCTCGGACTTCGGCGGCGGCTCCGTGCGAGCTGGCCATCTCGCGTGGGAGGTCGAGCTTCTCGTCGCCGCGGGGCTCACGCCGCGCGAAGCCCTCGTCGCGGCCACGCGCGCCGGCGGCGAGCTACTCGGGGACGATCATGCCGGACGGATCGAGACGGGCATGCCGGCCGACCTCGTCCTCGTTCACGGCGATCCACTCTCCGACGCCCGCGCGCTCTGGCGCGTCTGGGCTGTGTATCGGGGCGGCGTGCGAGTCGCCTAGGTCTTCGGGGTTCTCAGGGCCCGCGACACATGTGCGGGGAGCTCGCGTCCGAGCTGCTCGCCAAGCCAGTGGCTCGTAGCGACCAGCTTGTCGAGGTCGACGCCGGTCTCGATCCCCATGCCTCGGCACATCCAGACGAGATCTTCGGTGGCGAGATTCCCGCCGGCCATCTTCGCGAACGGCGAGCCACCTATGCCGCCAACGCTGGCGTCGAAGACCGCGATTCCTTCGGCCATCGCGGCAAGGACATTGGCCAGAGCCTGACCGTACGTGTCGTGGAAATGAAAGCCGATCTTCTCGATCGGGATTCCCGCGCTGCGGACGGCGTCGAGCAGCCGCACAACGTCACCGGGCGTGCCGACACCGATCGTGTCCCCGAGGGAGAGCTCGTCGCAGCCGAACTCGAGGAAGCGGTTTGCCGCCGCGCAGACGACGGCGGGATCGGTCGGGCCGTCCCACGGGTCGGCGACGACCATGGAGAGATACGCCCGAACGTGAAGGCCGGCATCCTTCGCATGCCTGACGACGGGGCCATAGCCCGCGATCGCTTCGTCGCGCGAGCGGTTCAGGTTCTTGCGTGAGTAGCTCTCGCTCGCCGAAGCGAAGACGGCGATCTCCTTGAACCCGCAGGCCATCGCGCGATCGAACCCGGTCTCGTTCGGGACGAGTGCCGTGTAGCGGACGCCAGCCCGCGGTTTGAGGCGCCTCATCAGCTCCTCCGCATCGGCGAGCTGCGGCACGGCTTTCGGGCTCACGAAGCTGGTCACCTCGATCGCGCTGTGGCCCGCGTCGGCGAGACGCTCGAGCAATTCGACTTTCGCATCGGTCGAGAGGGTGCGGTCCTCAGCCTGAAGACCGTCGCGCGGCGCGACCTCGACGATCGTGATTCGCTTCAGCGTTGTCAGGGGCACAGCGCGCGTATCGTCGCACGATGCAGCGGCCGAAAGGCAACGACGTTCGGCGGGCGACCTTCGACGGTCCGCCCGAGCTCGCCGCGTTCTTTCGGAACGGACGCCTCGAGACAATCCCTGCCGCGCGCGAGCGCCGTCAGGCGCTCCTCGTGCATATCGCGGGCGGGTTCACGGCCGGTCGCGAGTACAGCGAGGACGAGGTCAACCGCATCTTGCAGGGCGTCTACTCGGATCATGCGACCCTGCGCCGCTATTTGATTGACGCTGGGCTCCTGCGACGCGAACGCGGCGTCTACCGGCGGGCCTGATGGAGTTTCAAGACGTTGTCCGCAAGCGAAAGATGGTCCGAAGCTTCGAGGATCGTCCGATCCCGCGCGAGATCGTCGAGCGGATCGTCGCGAACGTGCAGAAGGCGCCGTCCGCCGGGTTCAGCCAGGGCTGGGGCTTTCTGGTGCTCGAGGGGAAGGAAGAAACCACGCGCTACTGGGACGCAACCTGGCCGGAGGACCGTCGGGCCGACTGGGGCTGGCCGGATCTCTTCAACGCACCGCTGCTCATCGCGTGTCTCAGCAACAAGAGCCAGTACTTGGCCAGATACGCCGAGCCAGACAAAGGGTGGGAGGACAGGGACGAGAAGCGTTGGCCGGTGCCGTACTGGGACGTCGACACCGGAATGGCCGTCCTGCTCGCGCTCCTTACCGCCGTCGATGCCGGACTCGGTGCGGTGTTCTTCGGCGTCTTCGATCAGGCGACCCTCCGGCAGACGTTCGGCATTCCCGACGACTACACCGCGGTGGGCGTGGTCGCCGTCGGGTATGCGAAGCCGAAAGACCGCCCTTCGCCGTCCCTCAAGCGCGGGCACCGAGCGGCCGCGGACGTGGTGCGTCGCGGCCGCTGGTCCTAGCCAAGGAAGGTATTTCGATCAGAGGAGGCGCAGCGCCGCAACGGCCACGACCCCGACGATCACGCCTGCAAGCAGGCTTCGTCGCCAGGCGACCGTCGCGATCACGAGCGCCGCGGCCAGCGGCTCCGCACCGGGCGTCAGCGCGCCGGCCGGGGCGAGGACCGCCGGCCCCACGAGAGCCGCGATGATCGCGACCGGGAGCGCCTCCAGGTACCGCGATGCGGCGGCGGGAAGCCTTCCACGAAACGTGACCGCGAACGGCGACGAGCGAGTGAGATAGGTTGCGACCGCCGAGCCGACGATCGCGATCCAGATCACTTCCGGACGAAAACCGCGATGAGCGGAGCGAGCGCACCGGCTGTGATCACCGCGATGGTCGATGCTCCTGCGAGCGCGAGCCCGCCAGCAACGACCCCGGCGACGAGCGCGATCGCGACGTCCGCGGGCCGCCGGATCGCGAGCGCGACAATCCCAATGAACGTCGCGGTGATCGCGAAATCGACGCCGAACCGGCGCGGATCTCCGATGGCGCCACCTAGGAAGATGCCCGCGATCGTGGCGAGGTTCCAGAGAACGAACAACGCGATCGCGAAAGTGAAGTAGTACGCGACGCTGCGTCCACCACGCCGAAAGTGGCCGGTGGCCATCGCGAAGCTCTCGTCGGTGAGAAAGAAGGCCGCGACCAGCCGACCGAAGAGTGGCAGCTGGTGGAGCTGGGCGCGCAGCGATGTCGCCATCAAGAGATGGCGCAGGTTGATGAAGAGCACGCTCGTGATGACGATCGGAACGGGGGCGGACTGCGAAAAGAGCTGGACCATGGCGAACTGCGACGCGCCCGCAAACACGAGAAGGCTCATCGCCGCGATCTCGAGAGGCTCGAGCCCAGCTTGTCTCGCCACGACGCCGAACGTCGTGCCGACGACCACCGCCGTTCCGAGGACCGGCCAACCCTCGCCTATGGCGAGACGGGCCGCGTCACGTTCCTCGGGCGAGAGGTCGATCAGACCGGGTCCGCCTCGAAATCGGCGAGTCGTTGACCTCGCTCGACCTGCTGCCCGACGGTCGCTAGGACCCGGGTGACCCTCCCGTCCGCCGGAGCCTCGACCCGCAGCTCCATCTTCATCGCCTCGACCACGAACAGGAGGTCGCCACGACGAACGCGCCGGTCCACCACCGCTTGGGCGCCGATCACCAAGCCGGGCATGGGCGCGGCGACCTCACCGCCCGCGGTCTGCTCGACCTCGCGCTCGCGCGGTGTCGTCTCGAGCTCCCAGACTTTGCCGCCGACCGTCGCCCAGACCACGCCATCGCTCGCCGCGGCGGCCGCCGGGGAATCGTCGACCAGCCAGCGGTGCGGCTCGTCGGCCGGAGCGACGCGGTGGCCCGCGTACGTGTACGGCCCGCTCCCCATAAGGCGCACGGCGCGCTCGCGGGTCCCTTCGCGGAGGGCGATCGTGGTGGCGCTGCCTTCGCCGATCCGCCACGCACCTGCGCCGGTCCAGGGGTCCCGAGGATCGCGCGCGCCGGTGGCGACTGCCGCCGCGCCGATGGCGTAGGCCTCGGTCGGTGCCGGCGCCGACTCGGGTACGAGATCGGGGAGGGCCGCTTCGACGAGTCCGGTGTCGATGCGCGTTCCCGGCTCGTTGAACTTTCGAACCAGCCCACGCAGAAAGCCGATGTTGGTGCGGACGCCCAGGACCTCGGTCTCCTCGAGCGCGTTCGCGAGTATTCCAAGCGCGATGCGGCGGTCGCCACCGAACGCGATGATCTTCGCCAGCAGCGGGTCGTAGTGCCGCGTGACCACGTCGCCTTCCTCGTATCCCGCGTCGACCCGCACGCCGGGGCGGTCCGGCCAGCGCACGTGCAGGAGCCGGCCGGTCGAAGGCAGAAATCCCGCGCCCGGATCCTCGGCGTAAACGCGCGCTTCAACGGCGTGCTGCCGACCGTGTTCCTTGGTCTGCAAGTCGAGCTGCTCGCCCATCGCGATACGCAGCTGCTGTTCGACGAGGTCGACGCCCCACACCAGCTCGGTGACCGGATGCTCGACTTGAAGGCGCGCGTTCACCTCGAGAAAGAAGAAGCTCTTGTCGTCAACCACGAACTCGACCGTGCCCGCGTTCCGATAGCCGGCCTCCCGCGCGATCGCGATGGCCGAGGCCGCCATGCGTTCACGCAGCTTGTCGTCAGTGATCGGCGCGGGCGCCTCCTCCACGATTTTCTGATGCCGCCGCTGCGCCGAGCAGTCGCGGTCGCCGACGCTCACGACTGTGCCGTGGTCGTCGGCGAGGATCTGCACTTCGATGTGCCGGGGTCGCTCCACGAGCCGCTCGAGGAGTAGGCGCTCGTCGCCGAAGGCGGATGTCGCGATCCGACGTGCCCGCGCGAGCGCATCGCGCAGCTGCGGCTCTTCGCGCACCGTCTGCATGCCGATCCCGCCGCCTCCGGCGACCGGCTTGATCATCACCGGATAACCGACGGACCGCGCTGCCCGGACGAAAGCGTCATCGCTCTGATCCTTGCCGCGATACCCCGGGAGTACAGGAGCCTTTACGCGCTCCGCGATCGTCTTGGCCTCGGCCTTGTCGCCGAGTCTCTGGAGCACGCTCGCGGGCGGACCCACGAAGCGCATGCCGGCGGCGTCGACGGCGCTTGCGAACTCGGGACGCTCCGCAAGGAAACCGTAGCCCGGATGAACGAGATCGGCCTTCGCCTCCCGTGCGGCCGCGATCACCCGATCGATCGCGAGGTACGACTCCGACGCCGGTGCGGGCCCGATACGGATCGCGGCGTCGGCCTCGCGAACGAAGGGGAGACGGGCATCCGCATCCGAGTACACGGCCGCTGTCCGCAAGCCCATGCGCTTGGCGGTGCGGAAGACGCGGCGCGCGATCTCGCCGCGGTTCGCTACGAGGAGCGTCGTCACCAGCGCGGGTCCCGCCGCTCCAGGAACGCGCGCAGGCCTTCCTGACCTTCGTGGCTCACGCGGATCTCGGCGATCCGCTTCACCGTGAGGTCGGCGATCTCGTCGATGGGCCGGCCCTCGATCTCGCGTACGAGCCGCTTCGCCGCGTTCACGGCCTTCGGCCCCCCTGACAGGATCGCGTCGAGGACCCTCCCGACGGCGGCGTCCAGGTCTGACGGCTCGACGAGCCGCTCGACGAGTCCGATCTCGTGCGCGCGCTTCGCATCGATGCGCGATCCGGTCACGAAGAGCGCGGTCGCGCGTGCCGGTCCGATCTTGCGCACGACGTACGGTGACACCACCGCCGGGAGGATGCCGAGCCGCGTTTCCGTGAACGCGAAACTGGCCTCGGTCGAGGCAACCGCGATGTCCGCGACAGCGACGAGGCCTGCGCCGCCGCCAAAAGCGGCGCCCTGTACCCGCGCGACGAGTGGCATCTCGAGGTCGTAAAGGGCGCGGAACATACCCGCCAGCGCCTTGGAGTCCGCGATGTTCTGATCGAGCGAGTAGTCAGCCATGCCGCGCATCCATTCGACGTCCGCGCCGGCGCAGAACGTGTCGCCTTCGCTCTGCAGCACGACCGCGCGTGCTGAAGGATCGACCCGCTTTACCGCCGCGGTCAGCTCGGCGATCAGCGCGGCGTCGAACGCGTTCTTGCGCTCCGGCCGAGCGATGGTGATGCGCGAAATGCCGCGCGTTTCCGTGGTCAGCGTCACCGTCTCGCCCATCGCGCGAACTCTAGACGGCGCCGCGACCCTCTAGTGGAAGGAGAGCTCGCCGGCGCGGATCGGCACGGGGAGCCAATTCTCGCGTGGCGGCAGCGGGCAGCGCCATGCGTCGTTGTACGCGCAGTACGGGTTGTACGCGCGGTTGAAATCGAGCTCGAAGCGGCTGTCGCCCAGGGGCCCCGCCTCGACGTAGCGCCCCGCGCCGTAGGTCTCCGTCCCGCTCGTGGAATCGCGGAACGGGATGAAGAGTCCGTCGCCCTGTGTGAACGCGATGAGGCCGACGCGCTCGCCACCGACATCGAAGCGCACCGTCCCCGCGCGGGGAAGGTGGTCGGTCGATCCGTCGCTCATCTCGACCTCCTCGACCGCGCCACCTCCTTCGGGATCTACGGTGACCGTGAAGCGGAGCTTCTCGTCCTCGGGGAAGTACCGCAGGCCATCGAAGTGGGTGCGCTGGGCCACAGTGAGCGGCGAGTCGTGCTCGTGCCCGAAGTAGTGGTCCTTCGCGCGCCGCATCTCTTGGACGTCCATCGCGACCCACAACGCGCGCCCAGCCACGCGAATTCCGCGACCTAGACTCGCTCCGTGTTCCGGCCAAGCCTTTGGGTGAGCCTCGTACCGTACGGGATCGGCCGGACCAAGCCAAATCACTATCTCGAAATAGTCCGGACGATCTGGGACAACCGCCATGACCTCCCGTACGCCTGGCGGATCCTTTCGAAGGGTGTCTGCGACGGGTGCGCGCTCGGCGTTGCAGGTTTCCACGACTGGACGATGGAGGGCGTGCATCTCTGCACCACGCGTCTCGACCTCCTCAAGCTGAACACGGCGCGCGCACTCGACCCCAACGTCCTTGCCGACGCGGCGCGTCTTCCGCGGGCGGCCGGCGCGCTCCGCGCGCTCGGCCGCCTTCCATACCCGATGCTGCGCCGGCGCGGCGATGCCGGGTTCAGCCGCGTCACCTGGGACGATGCGCTCGACCTCGCCGCTGAGCGGATCCGCGCCGCCGGTCCCGAGCGCATCGCCTTCTATCTAACGGCTCGCGGCCTCACCAACGAGACCTACTACGCGGCGCAGAAGGTCGCGCGGTACCTCGGCACGAACAACATCGACAACGCGGCACGCGTGTGCCACGCGCCGTCGACCGGAGCGCTTCGGCGAGCGATCGGCGTAGCGGCGACGACGTGCTCGTACCGGGACGTGATCGAAAGCGACCTCGTCGTGCTGTTCGGCGCCGATGTGGCGAACGCGCAACCGGTCTTCATGAAGTACCTCTATCTCGCGCGAAAGCGGGGGACCAAGGTCGTGGTCGTGAACCCGCTTCGCGAACCTGGGCTCGAGCACTACTGGGTGCCCTCGAGCCTCGAGAGCGCGCTCTTCGGCACAAAGATGGCCGACGCCTTCTTTCCCATCCACACCGGGGGTGACCTCGCGTTCGTGCGCGGCGTGTTGAAGATCCTCATCGAGGACGGCGCGATCGACGAAACGTTCGTGCGCGAGCACACCCTCGGCTTCGATGAGCTCCGGGCCGTTCTCGCCGCGACGCCCCTGGACGATCTTGCCGCCGCCTCCGGAAGCACGGCGGCTGAGCTTCGCGCGTTCGCCAAGACCTACAGCGACGCGCGCTCGGCTGTGCTGGTCTGGTCGATGGGCGTGACCCAGCACGTTTGCGGAACCGAGAGCGTTCAGGGGATCGTCGATCTGGCGCTCGCGAGGGGGAACGTCGGTCGCCCCGGCGCGGGGCTCATGCCCATCCGCGGCCACTCCGGCGTTCAGGGCGGTGCCGAGATGGGCGCGTACGCGACAGCATTTCCGGGTGGCCTCGCCGTCAATCCGGAAAACGCCCGCGCGGTCAGCGAGCGGTACGGCTTCGACGTTCCGGCGCGGCCTGGCCTCACGGCGGCCGAGATGGTCGAGGCGGCCGGACGCGGCGAGATCGACGTCCTCTGGTCGAGCGGCGGCAATTTCCTCGAGACCCTGCCCGAGCCCGATTCGGTTCGCACCGCCCTGGCACGCACGCCGCTGCGGGTGCACCAGGACATCGTGGTTTCGCCGCAGATGCTCGTCGAGGGCGACGAAGTGCTCCTGCTCCCGGCGATGACCCGTTACGAGCAGCCGGGAGGCGGTACCGAAACGACGACCGAACGCCGCGTCGTGCTCAGCCCCGAGATCGCGGGACCCCGTCCGGGCGACGCGCGTGCGGAGTGGGCGATCTTCGCCGAGCTCGCCCGGCGCGTACGGCCCGAGCGGGCTCCGGTCCTCGGCCTCCGCTCCGCCGAGGCGATCCGCGCAGAGATAGCGACCGTTGTGCCGGCGTACGCGGGCATCGAGCGCCTCGTGAACGGCGGCGACTCCTTTCAGTGGGGCGGCCGCCTGTTGTGTGAGGGTTGGCGCTTCCCGACCCAGGACGGCCGCGCGCACTTTTCGGATGCGGCGCCTACGATGACCTCAATTCCGGCCGGTCGCTACCACCTCTCGACACGGCGCGGAAAGCAGTTCAACTCGATGGTCTGGCGCGATCGCGATCCACTGACCGGTGCGACGCGCGACGCGCTGTTCCTCTCGGCTGAGGACGCTACGGGCCTCGGAGTCTCGGAAGGGCAAACAGTCGTCGTCCGCGCGGAGAGCGGCGCAACGGTGCGAGCGCGCGCCCACGTCGCCCCGATCCGTGCCGGGAATGTGCAGATGTTCTGGCCCGAGGCGAACGCCCTCATTGCCGCGGGGCGGCGCGACCCCGTCTCCGGCGTGCCCGACTACAACGCGGTGGTCGAGATCTCGCGAGCGTGAGCCGTCCATCCGGAATACTTCTCGCCGGCGGCGCCTCGCGACGCTTTGGTCGGCCGAAGCTCGTCGAGCCGCTCGATGGCGCGCCCCTCTTTCACTGGCCGCTCCGCGCGCTCCTCGCTTCGTGCGAGGACGTCGTCGTCGTGCTCGGACCGGACGCGGCCGAACCGCCGCTCCCTGATGGCGCCGACCGCGTCTCGTTCGCGCGCGACCCGGTCGCCTACGAAGGGCCGCTCGCGGGCACGAGGGTGGGCCTCGAGCACGTCAGCGGCGAACATGCCGTGCTCGTCGCGGCGGACATGCCCGGAGTGACCGCACCGCTCCTCACGCTCATGGCCCAACGCGCGGCAGGTATCCCGCGAAAAGCGACCGTCCTGAGTGACAGCGACGGCCCGCGCCCTTTGCCGGCGGTACTTATGGTCGCACCTGCCCTGGCCCTGGCGCGGAAGCTCCTGGAAACTGGCGAGCGCCGGTTGCGTGCGCTCGTGGAGGGCCTCGAAGCGGATGTACTGGCCGAGGTGGTCTGGACTGGGGCGGACGAGCGGGGTGCCTGGCGCGATGACGTGAACGAGCCCGGCGACCTGGAGACGAGAAGGCGCTAGGCGGCGGTGCCCGGCTCCAGCCGATCGAAAGCCCGTCCTATGTCCTGAAGGATCTGGGCGTTGATGTCGGAGGCGAGCTTGTAGCGGACGACGTTCCCATTGCGCGAGGGCTGCACCACCTCGGCCTCACGTAGCACGCGCAGGTGCTGACTTGTCGCGGAGCGGCTGCGTCCGAGGACCCGGGCGAGGTCGCTCGCCGCGAGCTGGTTATCGCGGAGGGCGCGGACGATCTTGAGCCGGGTCCCGTCGCAGAGCACGTCTAGCAGCCGCCGCATCCGACGCTCGGACATCGGCGACAAGGTCTGTCGCTCGGCGGTTGCGACCGCGGCTGGATCTATGGGCTGGGGAGTCATCGGCTCCATGCTCGGACCTCAATCAACTTGTCGTTTTCTCGGACGTTCCGTATGCATCGGTCGTGCCTGTTACCGATGCATTTACTTGGGGGCGCTTGAGCCCTGGCGCAAGTTGCACTTCCGTTACGTCATCCGATATGAAGGCGACGAATGACAACGATCCTGGTCCTCGACGACGATCAGGTCATCCTCGATCTCCTTCAAACGGTCCTCACCGACGCCGGATACGACACGGTCGTCGCTCCAGGCCTGCAAGCGATCCCGCCGGACGCCAAGCCGGATGTCGTTATCACCGACCTCGTTCCTTTGAAGGCATATCGCCGCGATTCGGCGCTCGAGTGGGTCGCAGCGCTCCGAGGGCGGTTCGGCGGTTCGCCGGTCGTGATCGTTACGGGCCACTCCGCCGCGGTTGCAGAGTCGGACATGCTCGGCGCCGACGCGATCGTCCCCAAGCCCTTCGATGTCGAAGCGCTGCTCGCGACGCTCGACGAGCTTTTGAGCTAGGTCACATTCGGAAGACGCCGTAGCGCACGTCCTCGATCGGCGCGTGCCTCGCGGCGGCGAGCCCGAGCGCAAGCACCGTGCGCGTGTCGAGCGGATCGATGATCCCGTCGTCCCAGAGGCGCGCAGTCGAGTAGTAAGGCGATCCCTGCGTCTCGTACTGCTCGCGGATGCGAGCGCGGAAGGCGTCCTTCTCGGCGTCGTCCTTGAATGTCCCGACGAGCGAGAGGACCGTGGCAGCCTGCTCGCCGCCCATCACGCTGATCCGCGCGTTGGGCCACATCCACAGCTGCCGCGGGGAGTACGCGCGTCCGTTCATGCCGTAGTTCCCGGCGCCGAACGACCCCCCGATGATGACCGTGAACTTTGGCACCGTGCTGCAGGCGACCGCCATGACCATCTTCGCGCCGTCCTTCGCGATCCCGCCGGCCTCGTACTCCTGGCCGACCATGAACCCCGAGACGTTTTGTAGGAACGCGAGCGGCACGCGCCGCTGATTGCAGAGCTCGATGAAGTGCGCGGCCTTGAGCGCGGATTCGCTGAAAAGCACGCCGTTGTTCGCGACGATGCCCACGCGGAAGCCTTCGATGCGCGCGAAGCCGCACACGAGCGTGGTGCCGTAGAGCGCCTTGAACTCGTGGAAGCGCGAGCCGTCGACGATCCGCGCGATGACCTCGTGCACGTCGTATTGCGTCCGGATGTCTTCCGGGATGAGGGCGTAGAGGTCCTCGGGGTCGTGGGCGGGGGGCTCAGGCGGCACCTTGTCGTCCACGCCCCAATACGTGGGCCGCTCGAGCTGCGCGAGGATGTCACGCGCGATCGCGATCGCGTGCGGATCGTCGAGTGCGAGATGATCGGCGACGCCCGAGACGCGGGTGTGCAAGTCGGCCCCGCCCAGATCCTCGACGGAGACGTCGACTCCGGTGGCCGCCTTCACGAGCGGCGGCCCGCCGATGAAAATCGCGCCCTGGCCCTTGACGATCACGGTCTCGTCGCTCATGGCCGGCACGTAGGCTCCGCCGGCGGTGGACCACCCCATGACGAGCGCGATCTGCGGGATGGCCAGCGAAGAGAGGCGCGCCTGGTTGTAAAAGATGCGGCCGAAGTGCTCGCGGTCTGGAAAGACCTCGTCCTGCCGCGGCAGGAACGCGCCGCCCGAGTCGACAAGATAGAGGCAGGGGAGCCGGTTCTCGAGCGCGATCTCCTGCGCGCGAAGATGCTTCTTCACCGTGAGCGGGTAGTACGAGCCGCCCTTTACCGTCGCATCGTTCGCGACGATCACGCACGTCGTGCTGCTCACACGACCGATACCGGTGATGATCCCGGCCCCCGGCGCCTCGTCGTCGTACATCCCGTAAGCCGCGAGGGGGGAGAGCTCGAGGAACGCGCTGCCCGGGTCGAGCAGCCGCTCGACCCGCTCGCGCGGCAGGAGCTTTCCCGCTTTCGTGTGCCGCTCCCGGGCGCGGTCCGGTCCGCCGAGGCGCGCCTTCGCCAAACGCTCCCGAAGCTCGGCCACGAGACGCTGCATCGTCTCGCCGTTCGCGACCGCCGTCTCGTCGCGGCGCACGCTCGTCTGCAGGACGGTCACGCGAGGATGCTAAAGCGGGATCAGCGGCGGGGTCTCAGCTTCCTCACCGGCGCGCCGAAGGCGTAGAAGGCCGATCGGATCCCGGCGTTCTGCCAGATGTTCTTCGCGTTCGACCACTGGCGGCGGCGATCGACGCACACGATGCGCTCCTCGACCTGGGCGTCGACGCCGAAGTGCTTGGCGACGTTGCCGAGTGTCTTGCGCCAGATGTCGTTCTGCATGCGCGCTCCGACGAGCGGAATCATCATCGTCAGCTCCCAGAACGGATCGCTGGCGCGAGTGAGCTCGTCGACCTTGACGACCGTGACTCCACCGTCGTCGGCGGCACTGAAGGTGAGAGGACCCGCAAAGGGATGCCCTTCAGGTGTCATGAAGCTGAAAGACTCGTCGTCTGCGTAGATCACGAGGACGCCGGTTGCCATCGAAGGCACGCCGGGCATCGGTTTCGCGTTGATGAGACCGACCTCGCCAGGCGCTATCCCGGTCGCGGGCAGGAACATCCGCTGGCCTTTCGGCCAGAAGTCACCGAATTTTTCCTTCCACACCTTGATGACCTCGCGCGGCGTGACGGTCGCGCCTTCGAGGCGGACCGAGAACGACTTTTGCCAGAGCCTGCCGAAACCGGTGGCCGCGCCAGCCAGCCGGCGTCCGGTCACGTTCAGGTCCTGCGCGCCCTTGGGTACATCTTTGGTCGTCAGCGTTCGGACCGGCTTGGCCCAGTTGCTGGCGTCGCTCCGCGGCGCCTCGGCGATGGGCTGGTCTGTGGTCGGTTCGGACATCGTCTTCCTCCTCAGTTCGCCTTCGCTCCGGCGACGGCAGCGCGCTCGTCCTCGTAGATCGCGATCGCTTCGTCAAGGCGCGTGAGCTCGAAGATTTGGCGGTAGTGCTCGTTCAGCCCGTAGGCGCAGAGCTTTTGCTTCTGTCGGTTCGCACGCACGAGCATCGTGACGAGTAGCCCGATACCACCGCTATTCATGTACTCCAGCCGGACGAAGTTCAGGATGATGACGCGAGTCTCCGCACCGCTGGCTCGCGCGTACGCCTCCATGAGCTGCTGCTCCGACCGTGCCGTGATCTCGCCGAGGATGTCGATGACGCTCGCCGCGTTGTCCACCGGTCGCACGCTCGTTTCTGTCATCTGCTGAGCCATCCCGTCCTCCCTTATCTCTTGGCCGCGATCGCGGCCTGCTCGTCCTTGAAGAGACCCATGAAATCGGAGAGCCGCGTCACTTCGAAGATCTCCCGGTAGTGGTCGCTAAGGCCGTACGCGGCGACCGGTCGGCTTTGCTTCCGCGCGCGCGCCATGATGCCGACGATCAGCGCGATCCCGCTCGAGTTGATGAACTTCGTGCCGCTGAAATTCAGGAGGACCGCCCCCTTTGGGCTCACCTCCGAGTACGCGGTGTCCAGCGCCGCTTCGCTGGTGATGTCGATGTTCGCCGGCATATCGATCACCGTGACGCCGTCACGCCGCCGCACGACCGCGCGCTCAAACGTCTCTGCCATCGTTTCCTCCTCCGAGCCGCATGACCAGCTCGACGGTGTGATGTCGCTCGTCGCTCGTGACGCGAACGTCATCCACCATTTTCTTGATCAGGAAGAGGCCCCATCCACGCGGCTTCTGCAGGCCCGCGAGCTTCGCCTCGAGATCCGGCGTTGTTGCCTCAGGGATGTCCCGACCGCCGCCGAGATCGGTGATGCGCACAACGAGGTGACCATTGTTCGTGGTGACCTCGAGACGGACGGGCAGCTCGGCGCGGCCTTCGTTGCCGTGCTCGATCGCGTTCATTGTGGCCTCGGCGACCGCGGTCTTGAGTCGCTCGAGCCGCCGGCCGGGGAGGTCCACGTCGCGGATGCTCGCCGCGACGCGCTCCATCGCCTGGCGCTCGTTGCCGCTGACGCTCGGGACCTCGAACTCGTCCAGGACTCGCACCTCCGGGACATCCGCGGACCGCACGAGTGTGACGAGCGTGATGTCGTCCTCTTGCTCCCACGCCGCGCCCGTGAACCGTCCGAGGTCGTTCAGAAGCTCGTCGATGAGCGGCTGGCCGGCCTCGTGGCGACCGACGAGGTCTCGCATCCGGGGAAAGCCGAACATCCGCCGCTCCGGATCGTGCGCCTCGGCGAGGCCGTCGCTGTGCAACAGCAGACCTTCACCTGGATCCAGGACTGTCTCTTTCTCCTCGTAGCTCATGTCGGGCATCAGGCCCAGCGGCATGCCGGTCGCGCGAAGGTCGCGAACGCCACGATCACCTCGGACGTAGGGGAGATCGTGGCCCGCGTTCGCATACAGCAACCTGCCAGTCGCGGGCTCGAGCACCGCGTAGAGGCAGGTCACGAACATGTTCGGCGGGATGTCCCCATGCAATAGAGCATTCGCGCGCGCCAGCACCGCACCCGGAGCGACAAGCCTCGGCGCGTCGCTGCGGAGGATGCTGCGGGTGGTGGCCATGACGAGCGCGGCGGGGACGCCGTGCCCCGTGACATCGCCGATCACGAGCGCGACCTGGCCTCTCGGCAGTTCGATGAAGTCATAGAAGTCACCGCCGACTTCGCGCGCCGCGTGGTAGTAGGCGGCGAACTGCCAGCCATGGAGCTCGGGCAACCTCTTCGGAAGGAACTGCTGCTGGATCAGCTGCGCGACACGGAGCTCCTGCTCGAGACGCTCACGCGCTCGGACCTCGGACTCCTGCTCGCGAACGAGCTGTGCGACCCGTACGGCTGGCGCGGCCTGCCCCGCGAGCTTGTCGAGAAGACGCCGGTCTTCGCGTGAGTACTCCTGGTCCGAGAGTCGGGGACCGAGGTCGAGCAGACCGATGAGCTCGCCCTGGCTGATCAGCGGAACGACGAGCTTGCTGCCGCGTGCACGCAAGGCGTCCACCGCTGGGGACTCGAGCTGGAGCTCGTCGAGGCTGACGGCGCCGCGCGATTCGGCGAAGTACGCGAGAAGCGGATCGTTCGGGGCGATGTCGATTGGAGGCCGCTCCACCGCCTGACGCCGAGCCGTCGCGGCCGCGCGCTGGACGTCGGCGTCGGCGGCTGGTGCCGCGCCGAGTCCAACGACCCTGCGTAGAGTTCGCGCCCAGGTCATCATGCGAGCTCCTTTCTAACCTGCCGGGCGTCCCGAAATCGTTACGGTGGTTCCGGGGCGCGGGGCGAGCGCTGGGTCTCTGAGCCAGAGGCTGCTGTAGGCGGGAGCCATGGCCCGGCTCACCGCGGCGAGCAGATCTGCGCGCAGGTCGTCCAGATCGACCTCGTCCCGCAGCTGCTCGGCGAAGCCATCAAGCATGCGGGCCGTGTCGTAGCGCGAGCGAGCGAAGCGCCGATCTACGGCGTCCTGTACCCGCCGGCGGATCGGCTGGAAGAGGGCGAAGCTCAGCAGCGTCGACGCCGCGACGGCGAGCTCGGAGCCCGCTGTGAGCGGGCGCATGACCTGCGTCAGCGCGAGGATGCCCAAGAAAAACGTCGCGGCGAGCGTGGCGCTGGTCGCGCCGTAGACCAGGGTGCGGGTGATGAGCAGGTCGATGTCCCACAGGTGGTAACGGAAGAGCACGATGATGAGCGACACCGGGATGACCGCGAACAAGGCCGGGAAAATGACGAAGGTGATCTCGTTGAGCCGCTGCGCGAGGGCAGGCGAGAGTAAGTCTTCGTTCGCGGCCAAGACGAGTGCCGCGATCCCGACGAGAATCGCGGCGACGAAGCCAAACGAAAGGAACCACATGAGCACGCGTGATTGCTGGCGCTGCGTGGCGCTTTTTGCGTGCCGGTAACGAAGGGCCTGCGCGGTGATGCCCACGAGCGGGACGAGGACCCCGAAGAAGATGACGAAGCCCGCGGCCTCGCCGTGGAAGAACACCGTAAGGAATGCGACGCCCGCAAACACTGAGGCTCCGTACAGGATGCGCATTGGCCATGCAATCCAGGGTCTGCGTGGCCAGTGCACCACGATCCGACCGTCGGGGAAGAGTAGGAGCGCGAGGATGTACGACACCCCCGAGATCGCGTGGAAGGCTTCGTGGAAGTAAAGGAACGCCGGCACGACGACCAGCACGGCGTGCGCCTGCTGGTTGAAGACCGCCGCAGTCCCAACCAGGCCGACCGCGAGCGCCCGCGCGGTCCAGTCGGACCCGCGCAGGCGCATGACGAAGAGGCCCAGGGCCAGGTTGAGGACGCTGATGACGTAACCGAAGGGGGTCGCCGCGGACAGACGAACATCCTTCGCCGCCTCCAGGATCCGCCGCGCTGTCTCGGTGACAAATCCAGGCATGCTTGTGTCCGAGGCCAGCCCTAGGACGACCTCGCGCACAGATGGCGCAGTCGCGGTAAGCGTAGGCGCGAGGCCGGCGATGAGCCACAGCACGGCCATGCCGACGTAGAGCCCAAAGAGCGGCGCGAACGGCACCGAGGCGACCGTGCGGTCAAACCATTCGCTGAAGAAGTCGAAGGCGCGGCCCGCCAGCAGTCGCGCTACAACCTGCCAGGTTGCGAGCGTCAGCAGGAATGCCAGATGGACCCCGACAGCCCCGACTGGGATGTAGGTGAAATAGAGCTGGCCGCCAACAGCGATGGCGAGCAGCGTCATCATGACGACCAGCGCCCAGCCGATGGGGCTACGGGGCCAACGCGAAGCCGCGAAAGCTCCTGAGGTCACGACGAAGAAGAAGGGAACCCCCGGGCCGGCGCCGCCCGGGACGACGCCGGCGTCGGTCAGCGCCACGAACGTGATGAACCAGAAAAGTGCCATGAAGACGGCCCACAGCGCCCACGCCACCGCGCGCGATTTGGGGACTCCGGCCGTCAGGACTCTCACCGGACGTTCAGCTCGCCCACCATCCCGGAGGCCTTGTGGCCGGGCACGCCGCAGTAGTACTCGAGTGCCCCGGCCTGGTTGGACTTCACGACGACTGCCGCCGTGCCCTTCGCAGGGAGCCGCACGTGGATGTTGAGCGCATCGATGTCAAAGGCGTGATCGAACGCGTCCTGGTTCGTGATGAAGAGTCCGAGTGCCTCTCCGGGCTTTGCCTCGATCGTGCCGACGAACTTCGCGTCCTTCACGATGAGAACCGCACTCTTCGTCGGTGTCTCGGCGAAGCTGCCGCCCGATGAGCTGAACGCGCCTGCGCCCACCGACGATAGGACGGCTCCGATCGTCACGGCGACCACGGCGAGGACAGCGAAGCGAGTCCATGGGCTGCGCGACACGCTCGCGGTCGGTGCGCCGCGGCGCGCGTCCAGAGCAGACGCCACGCCGGCGACGAGGAGGATGCTCGCGGTGACGGTGATCGCGAGCGCGAGCGGGAAGCCCGGGACGTTGGCCGGGCGCACCAGGTCATAGACAAGGAACGGCGCGTTCAGAAGAAAGAACGCGACGCCGGGAAGCATCGCGACGGGCCAGAACCACGCTCGGCGCGCGGCCGACTGCCAGAAGATCGCGGCGGCGGTGGCGACGACGAAGAGCACGAGGAAGATGGCGAAGATCACGACGAACGGGCCACCCTCGGGGCCCGCCGAGTTCGGCAGGACCAGAACGAAGAGCACGTAAAGGGCGATGGCAATGATCGCCAGGTATGCCCCCACAAAGACGCGCATTGCGAAAGTTCTCATCGAAGTCCCCCTCCCAGTTGCGCGCGCAGTATTCGCTACGACCGTCCGGGAATCGTTACGGCGCTCGAGCGCTCGCGGAGCCACAGGCTGGCGTGTGCGGGAGCCATCGTCTGCCGCACCGCCCCAAGGAGCTCTGCGCGCAAGGTGACGAGGTCGACCTCGTCGCGCAGCTGGTCGGCGAACGCGTCGAGGGTCCGTGAGGCGTCATAGCGGGAGCGATCGAAGCGCCGATCTACGGCGTCTTGCACCCGCCGGCGGACGGGCTGGAACAGCGCGAACGACATGAGCGTCGAGGCGGCGACCGCGAGCTCAGATCCCGACGTAAGAGGACGCAGGGCCGGTTGCAACGCCACGATCCCCGCGAAGAACAGCGCCGCGATGGCCGCGCTGGTGATGCCGTACACCATCGTGCGGTTGATGAGCAGGTCGATGTCATAGAGGCGGTAGCGCAGGATCGCGATGCCCGTGGCGAGCGGAAGCGTCGCGAAGATGAAGATGCCTAGGATCGACACGGGGAGGAAGAGTCCCGAAGTGGGCTGGAAGATGACGAACTCGTAGGCGAACGGCATGTACACCGCGAGGAGGCTCGCCGAGTACGCCAGCCATTTGAGCTGCTGCCGCTCGATGCCGCGCGCTCGCCGGAAGCGAAGCACCAAGCTCGCCGCGCCGAAGACCAGCGCCAGGGCTCCAACCGCGTTGCCCGTCAACGCGAGTCCGGTCATCGCGTCTCCGAGGGCGCCGCTGGGCGCATACGGGTTCGTAACGGAGGTCCACGGCGGATCGTATGGGCCCGGCCTGAACGACTGGCCGATCGCGAGCGCGCAAAGGCCGACCGCGAGACTGATGAGAATGGGCCGCCACCGCGGGGAGAGCACATGCCCGTCAGGAAAGACGAAGAAGAGCGCGGCGACGACGCCATAGCCAGGCACCCAGCTCCAGGTCGAGCTCGCCCAGAGCATGAACGACGCCCCCGGCAGCGCGCCCGGTGCTGTGAACGTCGTGTAGACGGCGTAGTCATTCGCGAAGACCGAGAAGCCAAGACTCAGACCGGCGATCAGGAGAAGCCAACCGACGACATTACGCGGGTGGCGCGACGCCACGATGGCCCCGACGGTGGGAAGCGATGTGAACAGCAGGACGAAGAGGGATTCGAGATAACCGTTCCCAAAGAAACCCTGGAACGGAGCATCTCGGTTCGCGGCTACGAGCGGCAGGGTCAACAGACAAAGCAGCGCGGACACGCTCCAAACGGTCCACGCGAGCTGACGCGCGAACCGGATCGCCATCACGAGCGCTCGCGCAACCACAGGCCGGCGTGCGCTGGCGCCATGGTTTCTCCGACAGCACCGAGCAGATCAGTTCGCAGTGCGTTGAGGTCCACCTCGTCGCGAAGTCGATCCGCAAAGGCGTCGAGCGTGCGTGCGGCGTCGTAGCGAGAGCGATCGAAGCGCCGGTCGACGGCGATTTGGACGTGCTGGCGGATAGGTTGGAAGAGCGCGAACGACAGCAGCGTCGAAGCGGCGATAGCCAGCTCGGAGCCCGCGGTCAGTGGCTTGAGGGCCGTCTGCAGGGCGACGATGCCGACGAAGAAGGTCGCGCCGATCGCGGCAGAGGTCGCGCCGTACACCACCGTGCGGTTGATCAGCAGATCGATGTCGTAGAGGCGGTACCGGACGATGGCGATACCGATGGCGACCGGAACGAACGACAGCCCAGAGACGTTGAAGGCCTGTGCCGCCTTGACGGCGGGGTGGGCTGACATGAGGACGGCCGCCTCGCGACTCACAGTGACGGTGGCGACCCCCAGCACCAGGAAGTTCAGGAAGATTGCGAACGCTGCGACCCCGATCGCATAGGCGAACCATTTGAGCTGCTGCCGCTCCGTTCCGCGTGCCTCACGGAAACGAAGGAACACGGAGATAGAGATAGCGACCGTGAAGGCGAACATGCCGACGTAGCCGAGCGCCGTCAGGATCCCCGCCGGTCTCGCCAGAGCGTCGAGGCCATAGGGATTGTCGATGATCGCCGCCAGGCCGTTCATCACGCCCGGCGTGAGCGCGTAGAGCATGGCATTGAACGCGAAGGCGGGTACGCCGATGGCAGCGACGACCCTCCAGCGTCTTGATCGGAGACGGCCGTCGGGGAAGAGCAGGACGACCGGCGCCAGGATGGACGGGGGCAGGAGCCAGATCCAGGACTGAACCCACGCGCCGAACTCGCCGCCGGGCAGTTCGCCGTGACGCTGGAGAAGCGCGTAGAAGGCGTACTCCTCCGCCAACACCTGGACTCCCGAAAGAAGCGCACCAACGAGGAGCCACCAGCCGATCGGGTTGCGCGGCCGGCGGATCGCGATCACGAGCCCGACCGACCCATACACCACGGCGAAGATCGCCGGAAACCCGCGGAAGCCCCACCCCGGCGGAACGGCGACCGACCACGAGAGCGCCAGCAGCAGCAGGGCGATGACAACGAGCGCAAGTGAAACCCCGTAAACGGTCCATGCAATGACCGCGGTCCCGCCGACCGTCGGCGCCGGCGCAGCGTGCGGCCGAGCCCTCAACCCACGCTCCTCGCGAAGTGCAGGCGGTGGCGCTCCACGGCCGCGAGTCTCCTCGGCCGCCGTCCGTTAATCGTTACGAACTGCGAATCGGCTTCCCCGTAACGCTTCTCGGACGCCACTGGCGTAGAACACGATCATGACCGCCGAGGGTGTGACCACTATCGGTGAGGGCCTCGCGCCGCCCGAGCCGCCGATTGTCGTCGAGCATCGCCAGCAGCTCATCCACCTGCTCCGAGAAGCCTCGGAGCTCGAGCACACGATCATGTGCCAGTACCTCTTCGCGGCATTCACGATGAAGCGCCGCGCGGACGAGGGCCTCACGGCGGAGCAGGTCGAGGCAGTCGGCCGCTGGCGTGAGGTCGTGCTCGAGGTCGCGCATCAGGAGATGCTTCACCTCGCGCTCGTCCAGAACCTCCTCACCGCCATCGGTGCGGCGCCTTATCTCGCGCGTCCTCCGATGCCGGCGCCGGCGAAGCACTTCCCACCCGGCGTGCAGGTCGCCCTGATGCCGTTCAGCGAGCGTGCCCTGCGGCACTTTCTCTTCCTCGAGCGGCCTGAGGGCATGCCGCTCGACGACGCCGAGGGTTTCGCAGCGGTCGAACGCGCGCGCCCTCTGGTTGACGAAACCGACATCGTCCCCCGTGCGCAGGACTATGCGACGGTCGGCCATCTGTACCGCGCGATCGACATCGGATTCGCGTGGCTTACCGACAAGCTCGGCGAGGACGGACTCTTCATCGGACCAGCCGATGCGCAGGCAACGCCGGAGCTCTTTCGCTGGCCGCAGCTGGTCCCCGTCCTCGACCTCGATTCAGCCCACCGCGCAATCGACACGATCGTCGAGCAGGGCGAGGGAGTCACCGGCGAGTGGCGCGAGGCTCACTTCGGCCGCTTTTTGAGGATCCTCGACGAGCTCCTCGTGCTGCGTGAGCAGACCCCTCATTCGAGCCGGCCCGGCCGGTCCTCACCGGTACGGTGCGACACGACGCGGACCCCTCTCTGCCGGTCATCGAGGATCGCGCGACCGCGCAGGTCGCCGACCTCTTCAACGTCGCGTACGAGATCACGCTCCTGTCGCTGGCCCGACTCTTCGCGCACACCGACGAAACGCACGAGGACCTTGGCACGCTTGCGCACGTCTCGGTGGGACTGATGGTCGGTGTGCTTAGCCCGATCGGCGAGCTCTTGACCACTCTCCCGTTCGGCCCGAGCTATCCCGGGATGCGCGCCGCTCCGACGTTCGAGGTTCTCTTGCGCGGGTATCTGCTGCCGCACCGAAGGGTCGCCTGGCTGGTGATGGAGGAGCGGCTGCGCCAAGCGGCCGACTTCGCTCGGCTGATCGAGTCGAACTCAGGGATCGCGCTCACGACCGTCGGAGCGTCGTTGAGCAGGTTCGCAGACCGGCTGGCCGCGCGCGCCTAGGAGCGCTCCGCTCCCAGGTCGCCGCGAAGAGGGCGCTTGCGGAGCCACAGGCTTGCGTGTGCGGGAGCCATGGTCTGGCGGACCGCGCCGAGGAAATCCGCGCGCAACGTGTCGAGGTCCACCTCGTCGCGGAGCTGGTCAGCGAACGCGTCGAGGGTGCGCGAGGCGTCATAGCGCGAGCGATCGAAGCGCCGGTCAACAGCATCCTGCACGCGCCGGCGGATCGGCTGGAAGAGCGCGAAGCTGGCCAGCGTCGACGCCGCGACCGCGAGCTCGGAACCGGAGGTCAGCGGGCGCATCAGCTGGGTCAGCGCGAGGATGCCCAACAAGAAGGTCGCCGCGATCGCGGCGGTCGTCGCGCCGTACACGAGGGTCCGCTTGATGAGCAGGTCGATGTCGTAAAGCTGGTAACGAAGAACGGCGATCGCGGTCGCGACGGGGAGGGTCGCGAACGCGAAGCTCATGATGACGAGCGCCGCCGGCTCGCGGGCCGCGCCTGTCAGCAGGATGGAGAGCAGCAGCGCAGCCTGCAAGCCGCCGGAGTATGCGAACCATTTGATCTGCTGACGGAGCTGCCGGTCGCCCGCGCGGTAGCGCCAGATCAATGACGCCGCCGCCGCAAGCAAGCTGACGATCGCCAGCGCGAGGCCCGCATTTGAGATCTCTCGCAAGATCGGGTTCCCGACATGGAACGGATTGGGATAGGTCGTCATGGTGAAGAGATCGACCGCGCTGAAGGAGAAGCCGATGGCCAAAACGACGAGCGACAGCCGCAGGGACCACAGCACCGGCCGCCAGTGAGCAGATGGAAGGCGGCCGTCGGGGAAGTGCAGCGGCACGTATCCGACGATCAGTCCGGTGTTGATGACGGTTAGCGGTGTTCCGAGCCACAGAACAAGTTCGCCGGCGGTTCCGAATTGGGCCGGGTCCACCAGAATGGCGTAGGCACCAAAACGCTGGGCAAAGAAGATGAATCCACCGAGCAAGCTGACGAGACAGAACACCCAGCCGATCCGGTTCGCCGGCCGGAGCGCGACCAGTGCCGCCCCCACTGCGACGAACGTCATGGCGGAGATCAGGAACGCGAGCGTGTACGGTCCGTCGGCCGTCGGTGGCAGGGCGACCCCCGCCGAGCGGAAGAAGAACACCAACCCCAAAGCGACCAGAGTCAGAGAAGTGACCGTCGCGACGGTAGCGAGGGCGGCGCGCCCGGCGAGGGTCCTCATGTGGCGTGCGCCTGACTGGCGCGGAGGTGCTCTTTCGCCCGCGCCTTGGCCTCATTCACGAGATCCCAGCGGACGTTTGGCGGCTCGAGGTGCCGCACGGCGAGATACCGATACGCCCGGCGGCGGCCGCCGACGAACATTCGGACCATCGCGACGACCCCACCCATTCCGGGTACGAATGCCGTCGGCCGGAATAGCCACGCGCCGTCCACCCGCTCGAGCTGTCCGCGGGCGCCGAAGCTCCGGAGACCCCAGAACTGCCGATCGTGGAAGTGGCAGAGCAGCCACGCAGGGCCGGCCTCGACGCCGAGACCGTCCGGCACGCGCACCGCGAACGCGGCGCGGTCCTGATCCGGGGCCGGCACGCAGCGAATGGTCACGGGATAGCCGTCGCGATCGCGCGCCGAGAGCACCGCCGACTCGTAGCGGCGGAGTTCGCGCGAGACCTCGCGCCACGCTTTCATACGACCACCTCGCCGTACGGTCGGTTCACGTCGCCGTAAGGCCACCAGCGAATCCTGCGCGGCCGGACGTGCATGAAGACCCGCCAGCCGTACCAGTCCGCCAGGTTTCGCACCGGACCGGGCATGACACCGATCATCGTGATGCCCACCGGTTGGCGCTCGAACAGGAGCTGCGCTCGCTCGACGAACCCATCCACCAGCGGCGTCAGATCGTCGGGTGCATCGGCGTCCCCCTGGATGAGGACGAGCGGCGGCTTGACGAGCCCGCTGCCGGTCGGGTTTGAGAACAGCATTGCGACGCGGCCGTCGCGGCGGACGTTGAATGCCTTCTGGGCGAGCCCGATCGATGACGTGATGAGAAATCGGCGCTCCGCGGGCTCGAAAAACGGCATCGTGGGCCACGTCACCGGGGTGCCGTCGCGCGCGAGCGTCGAGAACTCGCAGCTCCGGAACTCGCGCACGACCGCGCCAACGGCGGGCGGCACGCCGAAGACTGAGGCGAAGTCCGCGAGCATCCGGTTCGTGGTCATCTCGCTCGCTGCCTCAGCCAAAGGCTGGCGTGTGCCGGCGACATCGTCCGATTGACCGCCCCGAGAAGATCGGTGCGCAAATTGTCGAGGTCGACCTCGTCACCAACCTTGGGTGTCAAGGCAATGAGGACAAGACCGGTCGTCGTCGTGAGGGCGCTCGCAGCGACCGGCAGGATCGCCACGTATGTCACCTTGTTCGCTCCCGCAGCCAGAGGCTCGCGTGTGAGGGTCCCATCGTCCGGTTGACCGCGCCCACGAGATCAGCGCGGAGGGAATCGAGGTCCACCTCGTCGCGGAGTCGGTCCGCGAATGAATCGAGAGTTCGCGCAGCGTCGTAGCGAGAGCGATCGAAGCGCCGGTCGACCGCGTCCTGGACGCGCCGGCGGATCGGCTGGAAGAGCGCGAAAGATGCGAGCGTCGACGCGGCGACGGCCAGCTCGGACCCGGAAGTTAGTGGACGCAGGACAGGCTGGAGCGCGACGATACCGAGGAAGAAGCTGCCTGCGATCGCCGCGCTTGTCGCACCGTACACGAGACTCCGTTTGATGAGCAGGTCGATGTCGTACAGGCGATGCCGCAAGATCGCGATCCCAGCGGCCAAAGGGATTAGAGAGACGCTCGGCAACACCACGTACTTGAAGAAAGCCTGCCCAAGCGGGGGCGCATTCTGAGTCCCATACGTCAATGTGATCGGCACGAACACTGCGACCACCGCGGCAACGAACGCAAATGATGCTGTGAACCACTTGAGCTGCTGCCGCTCGACTCCTCGCGCCCGGCGGAACCGGCGAAAGAGCGCGGTCGCGCCGGCCGCGAAGAAGAGCAACCCCGCCGCGTTGATCGGCGCCTGAAGGACTGCAAGCGCTTTCCCGATCGGTGGGGGCGCGGGGAACGGATTCATATCCGCAGGGCCACCTACAAACTGTCGCGGCTCCGCCGCGAAAGCGGTCGCCAGGACCGCCGCGACCGTCCACACGGCGAGGAGCCAGGTGAACGCACGCCACCGTGAAGAGGGCAGCCGCCCGTCGGGGAAGGTGACGACCAGCATGAGTAGCAATCCGCTGCTCATCCAGACCGGCCACCCGTTGCCGCCGTCGAGCCATAGGGCGATGTTTCCGCCGGGCCAAGGTGGGATCGCGGCAACGGCGCGCACTCCGTAGCCGCCGGCGAAATCGTTGAGAGACCAGCCGAGGGCGACGACCGCGAAGAGCCAGCCGCTGCGGTGCTCGGGTCTCCGCCAGAGCAGGACCGCCCCGACAAGGGCATAGATCAACCATGTAACCGCGGCGATCGTGGCATCGAGCATCTCGCTGGCCGAGCTCGGCGCCTTCAGCACGAAGCCCCCGACAGCAAACACGAATTGGATAGCGATAGATGTCCACAGGAGCGCGAACAGAACCCTCATGGGCGGTGCTCCCGCAGCCAGAGGCTCGCGTGCGACGGGGACATCGTTCGACCGACTGCGCCGAGCAGCCCCGACCTGAGCGCATCGAGATCGACCTCGTCGCGCAGCTCATCGGCGAACGTATCGAGCGTGTGCGCGGCGTCGTAGCGGGAACGATCGAAGCGCTGGTCGACGGCACCTTGCACGCGACGGCGGATCGGCTGAAACAACGCGAACGAGATCAGCGTCGAGGCGGCGACCGCGAGCTCCGAGCCCGACGTGAGTGGCCGAAGGATCGTCTGGACCGCAACGATGCCCAGAAAGAAGGTCGCCGCGATCGCCGCGGTCGTCGCGCCGTACACGAAAGTGCGGTTGATCAGCAGGTCGATGTCATAGAGGCGGTACCGAAAGATGGCTATCGCGACGGTGATCGGCAGACCGATGATTGAAAGATTCGAAAGTACGATCGTGACTGGATTCCGCGCGGCCACGCTGAGGATGATCAGAGCGATGGAGAGCGCCGCCCAGTACGCCAGCCACTTGAGCTGCTGGCGTTCGCCGGCCCGGGAATGCCGGAAGCGCACGATCGCGGCGAGTAGCACGCCGATGAGAAGCGGCGCCACGAGGGTGTTCAGGACGCTCAGAAGGAGGTTCAAGAAATCGCCGGCCGCGCCACCGATCGTGAAGAATGGATTGGGTGCCGGGGCGCCTTGGCTCATGCCCTGGGGTGCCAAGATCGCCGCGATCAAGAACAGCGGTGGAAATAGGCCGAGCAACCAGCCGAATGGGCGCCAGCGGCGCGACGGCAGGTGCCCGGTCGGGAAGAGCAACAGGAACCAGAAGACGAGTGAGACCCACACCAGCCAGCTGATACCGCTCAAGAGGTCGAGGCTGAGCCCGAGCGGTGACCCACGGCTGCCGGCCGCCGTGCTGAGATCGGTCAGGACTGATGTGGTCCCACCGCCGATCGCGAGCGCGAACGCCGCCCAACCGATCCGGTTCCCCGACCGCCTCGTCACGATCAGCAGGCCGATCGACCCAAAGCCAAGGGTCAAACCGACGACGGTGAGAACACGCTGCGCCGAGCTCGCGGAGGCGGATCGAGCGGGCACGGTGGCTATGAGCCACAACGCGGTCGCGGCGAGCGCAACGCAGAGGGCCGCCGCAGCCCATGCGATCACGGAGCGACTCGTAATCTTCATCGCGCGCCCTCGCGCAGCCAGAGGCTGGCGTTTGTTGGCGCCATCGTCCGGCCAACCGCCAGCAGCAATTCGGCGCGCAGCGCATCCAGGTCGATCTCGTCGCGCAGCCGATCGGCGAACGCGTCCAAGGTCTGCGCAGCGTCGTAGCGCGAGCGGTCGAAGCGACGATCCACAGCGCTTTGGATCAAGCGACGAAGCGGCTGAAAGAGTGCGAACGACGCGAGCGTCGACGCGGCCACGGCGAGCTCGGAGCCCGACGTGAGCGGACGGAGGACCGCCTGCAGCGCGACAATCCCCGCGAAGAAGGTGACGGCAAGAGCCGCAGTCGTCGCGCCATACACGACCGTGCGCTTGATCAGAAGGTCGATGTCGTAGAGGCGGTAGCGGAGGATCGCGATCCCGACACTGACTGGGATGAACCCCTGAGCGACGACGCTGAGCACGAAGCCGATGTTCGAG
The DNA here is from genome assembly GCA_030854525.1 of Chloroflexota bacterium. The sequence goes on from JALYSZ010000365.1 coordinate 35,986, forward strand.
GGCAACGTGTTGAATGGCAGCGTCGCCGCCGCTGACAGGAAGCCGAGCCACAGGCTCGTCGCATAGACGAACCATTTCAGCTGAAGTCGTTCGACCCCCCGCGAGCGAACGAGCCGCACGACCAGCCCAACCCCAGAGATGAGAAAAAATGGAGCAGCAGCGGCGTCGATCAGGGGAGTGAGCGCGCCGAGCGCTTCGCCTGCCGGCCCGCTGATGCCCAAAGGGTTCGGGATCGTGGTCGTGTCGAGACGTGCAGCGCTGAGTGCGTACGGCAGGGGCAGTGGTGTCGGGGCAAGCGCTTGTGCCACGGTGCGCGCCGCGATCAGGACAACACCACCGACGATCAGCCAGACCCAGCGTCGCGAGAGCGGCCGCCCCGTCGGAAAGACCAGAGTCGCGATGGACAACGCCGCGTTGCTGAGAGGCCTCATGAGCGTGCTCAACAGGAGCGCCAGGTCGCCTCCAGGCAGTGTCCCGGGTGCGTCAACAAGCGCACGCCATGCGTACGCGCGGCTCGTGAGGCCCAATGAGTTAGAGACGCTGACGGCGAGGAAGAGCCAGCCGATCGGGTGGCGGGGGCGGCGGAGCGCGACGATCAGTCCGACCCCGGCGAAGATCAAATCGGGATACCTCAGGATGATGAACTGGCCGAAGTAGTCCAGAAACAGCAGGTCGGCCGAAGTCGCCACCACCGCGAGGAGGGCGAGCGCGATAGCGAGGACGGCCGACGGCCTCATCGTCCGCCGCCCCGGAGCCGCAACGCTCGTAACGACGATCGGTGGCGCATCTGCCGCGTTGCTCAGCGCGGCGTCGCCGCGATGACACGCGATGCCGTCGGACGATCCGCGAACACGAAGTAGGCCCAGCCGAGGGTGAAGACTACGGCGAATCCGGCGCCGACCCCACCAACCGAGTTGATCATGCCGATCGATGCCGCGTAGATCCAGATCACGGCACTGACCGCCCACGCGACGAGGTTGCCGGCATCGAGCCCCCGGCACAGTGCGACGTCCGTGCACGCACGGGTCGTCCAGTTGATAAGTGCGTAACCGATGTAGGACGCCGCGAGCATCTGTGCGACAAGCGCGCTCTGGGAATCGACGGTCACGCCGTACAGGGACGCGACGGCCGCTGGCGCGATCAGGCCTGGGACGGCGTTGACCAGCGAAAACAGCGCCGCGATCGAAGCGAAGGTCCTGCGGCTCATCTTGCCCTCCAGGACGTCGGCGGCGCCTCCTGTTTCCGCCGGTCCGCGCATGATGCTCGTCCGTGACCGTCCCGAAACCGTTACGGCGCACCAGAGCTGCCCCCGGCCGCCGGACGGCGCGCGGGCGCTTGGCCCTCAAGCTCCTGGGGCCGCCTCGGGTCGAGCGAGCAGGGCGCGCGGTCGCGATGGACACACGGAAGGCGACCGCTCTTCTCGCCTATCTGGCGGTGACCGGGCAACCGCAGGCGCGCGACTCCATTGCCGCGCTGCTCTGGCCCGACGCCAAAGCAGAGCGCGCGCGAGGAGCGCTACGCAGAACGCTGTCGACGCTGCGCACCGGTCTGGGTGGCGACGAGCTCCGCACCGAAGGACTCCGCATCTCTTTGGTGATTGCGGCGGTCGACCTCGACGTCCGCCGTTTCCGCGCGCTCGCCGGGGATGGTCGTCTCGACGACGCCGTGACCGCCTACACCGGCGACTTTCTGTCGGGATTCACGTTGCGGGATACCGCGGACTTCGACGAGTGGCAGGCCGCACAGGCTGAGGGCCTGCGCCAGGAGCTGGCGGGCGTGCTCGAGCGACTCGCCTCAAGTGCGGAGCCGCGTCGCGCGATCGCCTACGCGAAGCGCTGGCTTGACCTGGACCCGCTTCACGAGCCGGCGCACCGCGCGCTCATGCGGGTCCACGCACGGGCGGGCGATCGGGTCGCGGCGCTACGGCAATTTCATGAATGCGAACGCATCCTGGACCGCGAGCTCGGGGTAGCACCGCTCGCCGAGACCGTGACGCTCGCGCGAGCCATCGAGCAGGGCGAATCGGAGCCTGCGACGCCGAGAGCGTCCGCGGTCCGCTCCGTTGAGGAAAGCGAGGGCGACCTGCACACGCGACATGGTGACTATGCGAAGGCGATCGGGAGCTACGAGCTCGCGCGCGCGAAAGCCGCTCCTCAAGGACGGGGGGAGATCGAGCACAAGCTCGCCGATGTCCATCATCGCCGCGGCGATTGGGACGACGCCGAGGCCCACTACAGAGCCGCGCTACGAGGACAGGACGACCCCGCGCTGCGCGCGCGGATCACGGCGGACTGGAGCATGGCCGCGCATCGACGTGGCGACATCCCACGTGCCACGCGACTTGCCGAGGACGCCCTCGCCCAAGCGAGACGAGCGCACGACGAGCGCGCACTTGCGCAGGCGCTGAACATCGTCGGGATCCTGAGCGGCGACCGGCGACGGCTCGAGGAGAGCCTCGCGATCGCGCGACGCGTGGGCGACGAGGCGACCCGCATCGCCGCCCTCAACAATTTGGCTCTCGCGCTCGGTCGCTCAGGCGAGCGCGAGCGAGCTATCGAGCTAACACGAGAAGCTCTCGCGGGTGCGACGTCGCTCGGCGATCGCCACCGCGAGGCGGCCCTCCACAACAATCTGGCCGACCTCCTTCATCGCTCGGGCCGACAAGACGAAGCGTTGCGCGAGCTGCGGCGCGCAGCCCGGCTCTTCTCCGAGATCGGCGGCGACGACGGCACGATGCAGCCGGAGGTCTGGAAGCTTGTGCAGTGGTGAGAGTCGGGGCGCGTAGTATCCGGGCAGGCATTCGTGGGAGGGGTTCAATGACGCCAGAGCTCGACCGACGCAGATTCCTGAAGCTGGCCGGCGCGACCGCGATGGTCGCGGCGTGTGGCGGCGCGAGCACGGCGCCGACCGCCTCGCCGACCAAGGGCACCGCGACGGAGAAGCCGACCGGCACGATCTCCGTCTACTCCGCGCTGAACGAGTCTACGAACAACCAATTCGTCGCGGCGTTCAAGGCCGCGGTGCCGGGCGTCGAGGTCGCTCTGCTCCCGCTCGCGGCCGCGGGCGAGCTGCAGACGCGGATCCGCGCCGAGAAGCAGAGCCCCAAGGCCGATGTATTCATCGGCGGCGACTCGTCCTTCCACGACGGACTCGGGAAGGAAGGCCTGCTCGAGCCGTACACCTCACCGAACGCATCGGCCGTGGCCGCGCAGTCGAAGGATCCGAGCGGCAACTGGACGGGCTTCTACTTCGGCATCTTCGGCATCGTGCTCAACGATGCCGTCTTCACCAGGAAGAACCTGGGCGCTAAGCCCGCTTCGTGGGACGATCTGCTCGATCCCAAGTACAAGGGCACGCTCACCCTGGGAAGCCCGATCACCACGGGCGGCGGCTTCATCTTCATCGCCACTCAGGTCTTCCGCTTTGGCAAGGACGAGACGAAGGCGATGGACTACATGAAGAAGCTCCACGCGAACATCGGGAGCTACAACAGCCAGTCGCCGGCGGCGATCCTCTCGGTCTCGCAGGGCGAGTTTGCGGCAGCCCCGAACTGGGCGCACGACATCCTGACGGAGAGAAAGAAGAATCCCCAGGTCGAGCTCGTCGTACCAAAGCAGACCGGGTACGAGATCGGCGCGGTGAGCATCATCAGGGGCACGAAGAACCTGACGGCCGCGAAGGCGTTCGTCGACTGGGTCCTCACGAAGCCGGCCGGCGAGCTGAACGTCAGCCTCAGCAACCGCGTCTCCGTACGCAGCGACGTTCCGCCCGCTCCGGGCGCGCCGACGCTCACCTCGGTCGAGATGGTCAATTACGAGCGCGACTGGGCCGCGGCGAACAAGGATCGCCTGCTCAAGCTCTGGCAAGCCACGGTAGGCCTCTAACGGTCTAGGACACAGGCCGGTGACGAGCCTGCGGCGCGAGCCGTCGCTCATGTTCGCGCTCGCGATCGTCATCGGCCTCGTGCTCGCGTTCATCGTCTACCCCCAGGTCAACGTCCTCGCGACACCAGGGTTCTCCGGATACTTCGAGTTCCTTCAGGGAGAGACCTGGCGCCGACCGCTCGAGCACTCCCTGACGGTCACGCTGCTCTCGACGACGACGGCCGTGTTTCTCGGCTTCATCTACGCCTACGCGATGGTCTACACGGACATGCGCTGGAAGCCGTTCTTCCGCGTCGTCGGGATCCTGCCTCTGCTCTCTCCACCGTTCGTCGTAGCGGCCGCGTACATCCTCCTCTTTGGCGCGCAAGGCATCGTCAGCTACCACGTCTTCGGGCAAAGCCCGAACATCCGTGGACTCTTCGGGATCTGGGGCGTGCAGACGATCGCGTTCTTCCCCTTCGCCTACCAGCTCATCGCCGACGTGCTATCGCGGAGCGACGCGCGGCTGGAACAGGCGGCGCGCAACCTCGGGGCGGGTCCCTGGCGTGTCTTCCGCTCGGTGACGCTGCCGCTCACACGACCGGGTCTGGGCGCCGCGATCCTGACCACGGCCATCTACGTGCTCGAGGACTTCGGCAACCCGGCGCTCATCGGCGGCATCTACACGGTCCTGCCAACCCAGGCCTATGGCCTCATCTCGGGGTTCGGCGACCTGCCCGCCGCGGCCGCGGTCAGCACGATCCTCCTCCTCCTCGCGCTGGTGTTCTACGTGGCCAAGCTGCGTCTGGATGGGGGCCGGCAGTTCGTGACGGTCAGCGGGCGCGCGTCCTCGATGCCGCGCCCGCCCGTTCCGCGCGTGGTCTCGTGGGCCGCGTTCGCGGCTTGCGGCGCGCTCGCGTTCCTGATCTTCCTCGTGTACGGCACGCTTCTGGTGAGCGCGCTGACGTTCGCGTTCCCGACGAACATGCGACTCACCACGGAGCACTTCGAGTACCTCGGCCAGCACAACCTGTCCCTGCGAAACACGCTCACGTTCGGACTCTCCGCCGCGGCGTTCTCGGCGGTGTTCGCAGTGGTCGCCGCTTTTCTGGTCGAGCGTGGCAGATGGCGAGGGCGGCGTGTCCTCGATTTCCTGCTGATCATGCCCGCCGCCGTGCCCGGGCTCTTCTTCGGGCTCGGCTACGCGACCGCGTTCAACGTTCCCTGGCTGGATTGGCTCGACCGCGGTGCGCTCATCACCATCGCGCTCATCTTCTGGAACATCCCGGTCGGCTATCAGGCGGCCGCGGCCGGGCTGCGGCAGATCGATCGCTCGATCGACGAGGCCGCGACCAGCCTTGGAGCCAGCGGCTTACGCATGTTCCGCGACGTGCTCGTTCCGATGCTCGGGGGCTCGGTCCGCGTTGGCTTCGTCACGACCTTCGTGCGGGCCGTGACCACGCTGTCGGTGGTGATCTTCCTGTTCACGCCGCAGTCGACGACGGCGACGATCACCATCTTCCAGCTCGTCAGCGACTTCAACTGGGGTGGCGCGACGGCGTTCACGGTGGTCGACATCGGCATGGCCGTGGTCGTCCTTCTGATCATCTCCTTCTTCTCGCGAGGTAGAGTCGCGCTCGGCATGGCCCGTGGCTAGCGAAATGACCGCACGCGGCGCACCCGCGGATGCGCACCTGCGCGTCGAGCACGTGACGAAACGTTTCGGCACCGTACCCGCGGTCGACGACGTGTCGTTCAGCGTTCCCCGTGGCTCCTTCGCGACACTGCTCGGTCCCTCCGGTTGCGGGAAGACGACGACGCTGCGGATGATCGCTGGCTTCTACGACCCCGACGAAGGCGACATCGTGCTGGGCGGGCGGCGCATCAATAACCTGCCGGCACATCGCCGCGGCACGGCGATGGTCTTCCAGGATTACGCACTGTTCCCTCACATGACCGTGAAGGACAACGTCGGTTACGGCCTCAGGATCGCGAAGGTCTCGAAGGCTGACCGCGAACGGCGCGTGACCGAGACGCTTGCCTTCGTCGGCCTCAACGGCCTGGAGGACCGCTGGCCGAGCCAGCTCTCAGGCGGTCAGCAGCAGCGCGTCGCGGTCGCGCGCGCGCTGGTGATCGAGCCGCAGGTGCTTCTGCTCGACGAGCCGCTCTCGAACCTCGACGCAAAGCTCCGCGAGCAGCTTCGGGTCGAGATGCGCATACTCCAGCGCCGACTGGGGATGACCTTCGTGTACGTGACTCACGACCAGGAGGAAGCGCTTTCGCTCTCCGACTGGATCGCGGTCATGAACAAGGGGAAGGTCGAGCAGGCCGGTACACCCTGGGACATCTATTACCACCCGCGTACGGAGTTCCTCGCAGACTTCGTCGGTTCGGTGAACCTGGTTCCGGCGCGGGTCGCCGAGCTCGCCGATGGCTCGGTCTCGGTGTCGTTCGGTGCTCACCGGGCGTCGGTCCGCCGGCCTCCCGACGTGAAGCTCTTCGCTGGTCAGGAGGTCAAGCTCTGCGTGCGGCCGGAGAGCTTCGCCATCTCGCCCGCGGGCGCCTCGACCGAGCGCAACGGGCTATCGCTGACGGGGACGATCGCGCGCCGTGCGTTCCTCGGCGACACGATGCGGTACTGGGTCAAGGTCGACGACCGTGAGTGGATCGTGGATCAGCCCGACCCCGGCGCGGCCGCGCCGCTCGATGGCCAGGTCGCGCTGTCGCTGCGTCCGGATCGCGTTCACGTAATCGCCTAAATCTGTTCGGTCCACCGACCTCGTTGAGGCGGCGACCTGGCTCGGCCTCGACGTAGACCAGTTCGTCGCCGATCTCGAGCCGCGCCGCTTCGCGCCGCGGGTGCGTGAGGACTTCGAGGCAGAGGACCTAGGAGGTCGACGCGGCCTCGCGAGGTTGAGCGGTCCAGCGATACCGGTGCTCAGGTCTTCCCGACGATCCGTAGCGCATCGAGATTGCGACCGTGCCCGAGCGTGCGAGGTGGTCGAGATAGCGACGTGAGGTCACTCGGCTGATCCCGGTCGCGCGCGCGATATCGACCGCCGAGACGTCCTCCGTCGCGGCGCGAACTGCCCGCACGACGAGCGCGAGCGTCGTCGGCGACAGTCCTTTCGGAAGCGACGAGCTCGACTCGGATCGCAGCAGGCCGTAGATGCGGTCGACCTCCTCCTGGTCGAGCTCCTGAACCTGGGCGAGCCTCGACCGCATCGCGACGTAGCTCTCGAGCTTTTCGCGGAACGCGCTGAACTGGAACGGCTTCACCAGGTAGTGGATCACCCCGCCTTGAAGGGCCTCGCGCAGCGTCTCGACGTCCTTGTCGGCGGTGATCGCGATGACGTCGACGTGGTGACGACCGGGCGCGCGCAGCGCACGCAGGACCTCGAGGCCTGACCGGTCGGGAAGGTACACATCCAATAGAACGAGGTCCGGTCGGCTCTCCTCGGCGAGGCGAAGCGCCTCGAGCGCGGTGTGCGCCTCCGCCACCACCGTGAAGCCGTCGAGTCGCTGCACGTACGCACGGTGGATCTCGGCGACACGGAAGTCATCCTCGACGATGAGTACGCGGATCATGGCGCGGCCACCACGTCGGAGGGCAGGAGCGCGGTGAACACCGCGCCGCCCTCGTTGCTCACTCGCAGCCACCCGCCGCGGCGCTGCGCCACCTGGCGCGCGAGCGCAAGGCCGAGGCCCTGATGCGAGGTCCCCGTCTTGGTCGTGAAGCCCTCGTCGAAGATCTCATCGGCGAGCGCCGCGCCCACACCGGGCCCCGAATCGCGCACGCGGACGCCGACCCCCTCGGGGCCGGCCTGCACCGCCACCTCGACCCAACCGCCGACGGGCGATCCTGCCGCCGCGTCGACCGCGTTGTCGACGAGATTGCCCACGACGGTGACGAGGTCTCGCGCGTCCGCCGCATCGGCGGGAAGACGCGTTTCGCCGGCGAGGCGAAACTCCACACCGCGCTCGTTCGCGATCGCGGCCTTTGCGAGGAGCAGCGCGGCCAGCGCCGGATCGCCGATCCGCTCGTGCACGAGGTCGACCAGTTCCTGATGCACCAAGGCCGTCCGCGTGATGAAGCGGACCGCCTCGTCGGCGCGGCCGAGCTCGATCAGACCCGCGACCGTGTGGAGCTTGTTCGAGAACTCGTGGGCTTGCGCGCGGAGAGCGTGCGCGAGGCTGCGTACGCCGTCGAGCTCGCGAAGGACGCCCTCGAGCTCGGTCCGATCGCGCAGCGTCACGACCGCGCCGACGGTCTCACCCCTGACCACGGCGGGCATTCGGTTCGCGACCAGGACGCGGTCGCGGGCGAGCAGCATCTGGTCGTTACCCCCGCGCTGGCCGGTAAGTACGTCCCGCATACGCCCGGCAGGAACGCACTCTTCGATCCTCCGTCCCTCGACCGCGCCTTCGAGGCCGAGCAGTCGCCGTGCCTCGTCGTTGACGAGCGTGATGCGGCCATCTCGGTCCGTCGCGACCATCCCCTCCCGTATGCCGTGGAGCATCGATTCGCGCTGTTCGAGGAGTGCGGCGATGTCGCTCGGCTGAAGCCCGAAGGTCTGGCGCTTGAGGCGGCGCGCGAGCAGTAGCGAGCCGGCGATCCCGAGGCCTAGCGCGAGAGCAACGTTGCCGCCGATCACCGGCATGAACTGGACGAGCGTCGCGTTCACGTCACTCTCGAGAAAACCGACCGATACGATGCCAATGACCTGATCCTGCGCGCCGAAAATCGGCACCTTTGCCCGCACGGATCGGCCGAGCGTCCCCTCCTCGATTCCGACCCAGTCCTGGCCCTGCAGCGCGGGGGAAGGGTCAGTCGAAACGCGTTGTCCGATCTGGTCGGGATTTGGATGGGAATATCGGATCCCGTCCACGTTCGCGACGACCACGAACGCCGCCGCCTCGCTCTTTCGGATCGCCTCGGCGATCGGCTGGATCACGGCCGAAGGCTTTGAAGCGGCAAAGGCCTCGACCACGTCCGGCATCGCAGCGACTGAGTGACCGATCGCGAGCGAGCGCTTCTGGTACTCCCCGGTCACCTGCTGGTGCACCAGCGAGTAGGTGATCAAGCCGCTCGCGAGGACGATGGCGGCGATCACCCCCACCTGAAGCAATAGGACCTGAGATGCGAGCTGACGCGGCCTCACGACAACATCTTGCGCCGAGCAGGCCTCTGGCGCAGCCCGAGCGAAATGACCAGAACGACCGGAAGGACCGAATGACTAGCCGCCGAGCCGGGTCAATTGCAGGCTGTCGAGCATGCTCACACGCGCACCGCGGGTCTCCCGGGGGGCGCGACGCTTCAGAATACTGACCGACCTACGCGAACCGCGAAGAGGGGGAATGATGATGCCCAGGAACGACACGAGCCGCATGAGCCGACGCGAGGCCTTGAAGCTCCTCGGAATCGGAGCCGGCGGCCTCATCGTGGGGTGCGGCGGCGGCACCGGTCCATCGGCAGCCACCAGCACGCCGACCGCGAGCCCCAGCGGCCTCGCGGGGTTCCCGAGCTATTACCCCGCGAGCTACGCGCAGATCATCGAGGCCGCGAAGACCGAGCCCAAGCTGCAGGTCTACTCGATCATGTCGAAGACGAACTGGCAGCCGGTCATCGACGCGTTCAAGGCGAAGTTCC
>JALYSZ010000368.1 GCA_030854525.1 Chloroflexota bacterium
ACGCGTGCGTCGGGACCGCAGACATGCAGAACGTTGAGCGCCGCGCCACGCGCGCCGGCGAGCACGCGCAGGTCGTATGTGGTTCCGAAGCGTCGGTACTCGCCGTCATCGAGCGTGTCCCGACGCGCCCACGCGGTCGTCGCGAGGAAGATCCCGTCCGCGTACTCGCAGCACGCCGCGGCGAGCTCGGCGAAGGTCTCGGTGACCGCGTCGAGCGCCGCGACCACGTCATCGGTCCGCGCGCGCAGGTCCGCCAGCACGCGCTCTTTTCCGGCGAGGCGCTCCAGCACACCGAGCGGCGTGAAGATCGTCGCAACGAGCGGCGTGTCCGGCAGGACCTCGCGGACCAGCTGAAGACCGAGCACGAGCTCTCGGAACGCGGGCTCGCGGATGGACTTGCGGCGGATGCGCGCCCAGTCCTCGCTCTTGCGCACGGCGTAGCGGTCGAGCACCGGCTGACCATCTTTCCCGTAGCGATAGCGGGTGCCCCATGGCTCTGCGTGGTAGTGGGCGCGAGGGTTGTACTTGATCAGATCGAGCTGGTGTCGCTTGGTGAACGCGATCGTGGTCTCGGCGAGCTTCGCCGCGCCCTCGTTCTCGTCGGGATAGAAATGACGCCACACGGCGAAGGGCACGCGGTCGACCTTGTGGCCCCCGAGCGCGAGCGTGACGCGTTCGCGGGAGTTCATAGCGCCGCGAACGTCGTCAGCGCTGTGCCGTCACGTTCGAGCCTGGCACGCACGCGCGGATCGGTCAGCACCGCGAGCTCGAGCGGCCGCTCGCGCGCATACGCGGATGAGGCGACGAGCTCGGGGTCCGGTTCTCCGGGATGGCACATGAGCTCGGTGACGCCGTCGTCGAGCCGTCCGAGCAGGGCGAGGAGGTCCTCCAGGCCGATATGCCCGGGGTGCTGGAACTCCCGCGTGAAGTGGTCGGGCGTGCGCACGCCCTTGGCACGGTACTCGTCGCGCTGCTTCGGCGTGTGGCTGCGCGCGGCGGCGCCGGTCTCGCGTGCCAGCTCGGCGACCGCCCACGACAGCGGGGGATGATCGTGGACCCAATGATGTGTGTCGACGTGCGTCGGCTCGCGTCCGATGAGCTCGCGGGCTCGCGCGTATTGCGCGCGGTACTCGACGAGCGCTTCCTGTTTATCGATCCGGCGCGCGAGGAGCTCCGTCGGACGCCAGAACGAGCCGTCTTGGCGGACCAGGGTGGGGATGCGCGTCGGATCCGTAAGCGGTCTCGCGTACGTGAGAACGAGATGCACCCCGACATCGAGACTTGGCATCGCCCGCGCGATCGCGGCGGCGTGCTCGGTGCTTGGGGCGTTCGTCAGGTATGTCGTGCTGGTGACGATGCCCTCGCGGTGCGCGCGAGCGATGCCGTCGTCGACGCCCGAGGAGCGACCGAAGTCGTCCGCGTTGACGATGAGCCGCTTCACCGCCGCTCGCTGGATTCGAGCACCGCGCGCACGTCCCAGCCCGAAGCCTCAAGGCGCCGTCGCGCCTCTGCCTCGTCGAGGCCCATCTCGTCACGCACGATGTTCGTCGCGCGCTCGCGCAGCTTCGCGCTCACCGGCCGCATGTCGATCATGAGATCGCCCTTGGTCCTCCCGAGCTTCACCATCGTCGCGGTCGAGATCATGTTGAGCGCGAGCTTCGTCGCGCTGCCCGCTTTGAGCCGGCTCGATCCGGCGAGAATCTCGGGGCCCACGCGCAGGACGATCGCGACCTCGGTCTCCTTCGCGAGGGGCGATTCCGGATCGCAGGTGATGCCGATCGTCCGCGCGCCGATGTCCCTTCCCGCTGCGACCGCCGCCAGGACGTAGCGGGCGCGGCCGCTGGCGGAAATCCCGACCAGCGCGTCACCCGCGCGCAGCACTGCCCGCGTGTCGCGCGCCCCCGCTTCGGCGGCGTCTTCGGCACCTTCGATCGATCGCCGCAGCGCCTGATCGCCTCCCGCCATGATCCCGTGCACGAGCTCCGGAGCGACGCCAAATGTGGGCGGCGCTTCGCTCGCGTCGAGCACACCGAGACGTCCGCTCGTTCCGGCGCCGACGTAACGGAGGCGACCGCCGTTCGACAGCGCGGCGGCCACGATCTCGATGGCGCGCTCGATCAAGGGCAGCACGTCGCGCACCGCGCCAGGCACGGTGGCGTCCTCGTCGTTCATGAGCTCGAGAAGCTCGCGTGTCGAGAGCGACGACAGTGTCTTCGCGCGCGGGTTCCGAGCTTCGGTAGGGCGATCCATCACGCGCCCCACGCGAGGTGCATCGCGAGCCGCGCGGCGCCCATCGCGGGCTCCTCGGGCACCGGCTCGACCGTGGCCCGCGGCAACATCCTGAGCAGCTCACCGCGTAGCGCACGCTCGAGCGAGGCGACTGATTCGAAGGCACCTCCTGCGAGGTACACAGGCCCTTCTGTCATCCGCAGTCCCGTCGCGACGGTGGAGGCCGCGCGCGCGAGCGCGTGGGCACCACGCTGAACGATGGAAACCGCGATCGCGTCCGCTTCTGCGGCGGCCCGCCCGACGGCCCAAACCGCGGCGATGATCGCCGGAGCCGGGTGCGGTCGTCCGTACAGCTGCGGGATCACGTCCATAAACGACTCGACTCCGAGATCGCGGAGGAGAAGCGCCGTGATCGCCGTTCCCGCACCCCTGCCGTCCGCGTGATGCGCGGCCGCGCGAAGCCCTTCGAGTCCGAGCCAGACTCCGGACCCCTCGTCGCCGATGAGATAACCCCAGCCGCCCGCGCGCAGTTCCTGGCCCTCGTCATTGCGGCCGAACGCGATCGACCCGGTCCCGGCGATCAGGACGACGCCGCAGCCCATGGGATTGCCTGCGTAGAGGGCCGCGATCGCATCGTGGGTAACGTCGATGCGGACCGTCGGACCGACGAGCTGCGTGAGGATCGCGCGGCCCTTCTCACGGTCCGCGGGACGGTCGCCCCCCGAGCACGAGAGGACCACGGCGACCGGGGTGCCCCCCGCGAGAGCCTCGGACAGCGCCGCCCCGATCGAGCCCGCCGGATCGGGTGACGAAAGAAGATTCGCGCCGCCTCCCGCGCCGCGACCGATCACGGCGCCATCGCGATCTACGGCGAACGCGCGCGTCTTCGATCCTCCCGCGTCGATGCCGACGACCAGCGGTCCTGACATCAGGGTTGGTGGATCGCTCCGCCCGAGACCGCGCGCGACGCCCCGGTCGCCCCGGGCAGGATGTTCGGCTGCCCGCGCATGCGATACGCACCCAGGATCGCGAAGGCGACGGCCTCGCGCGACGTGACCGGGATCCCGAGCTCGTCGCTCGTACGCACCGTCAGTGGAGCCACCGCCGCGCGCAGCACCTTCAGGAGCGTCGGATTCTTGGCGCCGCCGCCAGCAACGATCAGCTCGCCCCACTTCACCCCAGCCGGCGTCTCCCGCTTGAGTGCGTCGGCGACCGTGCGCGCTGTGAGCGCGATCGCCGTAGCGAGCGCGTCGTCGCGCGTGCCGCCGTTGCGCGTGACCCGGCGCGCCAGCTCGTCGGCGAACGGTTTGCCGAAGTCCTCGCGTCCCGTGCTCTTGGGTGCCCGCTTCGCGAAATACTCGTTCGCAAAAGCCCAGCCGAGAGCGCGCTCGTCAACGCGGCCGCGCGCCGCACCGCTGCCGGCTTCGTCGAACCGTTTGCCGTCCTGCTGTGCGATGAGGTCGCTCAGCATGTTCGCGGGGCCGGTATCGAAGGCCGTCACACTGTCGGCTTGCGCTCTGGGGATCAGCGTTAGGTTCGCGATGCCACCGAGGTTCAAAAGCGCCACGGGCGCGCGTTTTCCGAAGAGCACGAAGTCCGCGAACGGGACGAGCGGAGCGCCTTCTCCGCCGGCCGCGATGTTCGCGCTGCGGAAGTCGGCCACCGTCGGCACCCCCGTGCGCAGGGCGACTCGCGATGCGTCGCCGAGCTGGAGCGTCGCGCGCTTCGGCAGGTGGGCGACCGTCTGCCCGTGCATGGCGAGAACCTCCGGGTATGCGGGTAGCGTCTGGACGAACTCGCCGGCCGCGTCGGCGTACGCGTCGCCGATCGCCACATGAAGAGCCGCGAGATCGGCGGCGCCGATCGTGTCGCCGGAGGCCGCGGCGAGTATTCGCTTTCGGAGGACTTCGTCGTAATCGCGATGCCCCGTCGAGAGGACCTTCACGACATCGCCGTCGATGTCGATGGCCGCGATATCGATCCCGTCGACGGACGTACCGGACATCATCCCGACCGCGATCATCCGCGAATTGTCGCGCCTCAGGGTCGGGCCAGCGCCTCGTAGACCGCGAGACGGAAGCGGTAGAGCTCGGTGTCATTGTTCCGACCGAAATACACGCGGTTCGTCAGGAGGACGAGCGTGAGGCTCTTCCCTGGGTCGACCCACACGCTCGTACCGGTGAACCCGGTGTGACCGAACGCGTCCACGCTGAAGAACGGAAGGTCTTCCGGCGGCCGTAAGACGAGTCCGATCCCGCGCCGGACATTGTCGCCGCGGTACTGCTCCGTCCGGGCGAGATCGCGCAGCTCGTTCCCGATGACGGCGCCATCGCGATACACGCGGATCAGCGCCGCGACATCTGCGGCGGTCCCGAACAGACCCGCGTGCCCAGACACGCCACCCATCGCGTAGGCGTTCTCGTCGTGGACCTCTCCGCGGAGGCGCTTCCGCCGCCACTCCTTGTCCTCTTCGGTCGCCGCGCACTCTTCGGGTGGCCGCGGAACGTACTCACACGTCCGAGCCTCGACCACGTCGAGTACTCGCTCCCGCATCACCGCGCGGAAAGGCTTTCCGGCGACATGTGCGAGGCCAGCGGTGAGCATGATGTAGCCGAGGTCGCTGTAGCGGAACTCGCCGATGTCCTGCGCAAGCGGCTCCTTCGCGGCGAGCGAGACGAGCTCCTCGGGCGACGAGGCTTCCTTCCAGAACGATTTCCACCAGGCCAGGCCCGCTGTATGCGTGAGGACTTGCCGTAGGGTCACCCGGTCCTTGTTCCCGCCGCGGAATTCTGGGACGAGCTCGCGAAACGGCACGTCGAGCTCGAGCTGCCGCTCGCGAACGAACGACAGGACAAGCGCGGTCGTCGCGAGCTTCGTGAGCGACGCGAGGTCAAACAGGGAAGTGGCGGTGCAGGGGCCGTCCGGGCCGGCTCGGGGATCAGGACAAAGCGTGCCTGTCGCATACGTGTCGACCGAACCTCGGCGCTCGACGCGCACGACCGCCGCGGTGCACAGCGAGCCGATCGCCGCGTCGAGGATCGACTTTGCCGGTGCCGCCAGGCCTGTCACGCGAAGTCGCGCATGCCCGCGCCGATGCTGAAGACACCGGGAATCGCCGCGGGAAGTGAGCCCGTCGGCTTGCGTTCGCCAAGGAGGACCTCCGCGGCCGCCTTCAGGCTCGGCTCCCGCGAGTCGTACGCACACAAGTACGCCGGAATTTCGGGAACGCCGAGGATGTCGTAGGGCCCGCGAAGTGCCACCATCGCGACGGGCTTCTCCTTCGCGAGGGTCTTCACCAGCTCCACCTGCTCCGGATACGCGAAGAGATTCGTCGTCCCAACGACCACCACATCGGCGGAGCGCGACATGGTCGCCACCCGATCGATCTCGCTCCCGCCCGGACGCAGGGGCAGCGACTGCGAGATCGCGTCGGGCCGCTTCGCGGTCATCACGCTTCCGAGCGTCGGTTGTCCCTCGAAGAAGCTGAGGTCTGCGTTCGTCGGCGACACCGCGAGGATCCGCCCGCGGAGCGGCAGGACGCCGCGATTGCGGAGCAGCGTCGGCGCGCCGCGCGCGAGGTCGAGTGCGGTCTTGGCATTCGCGACGAGGTCGGGCGCGGACTCGTCGCGGCGCCCGTCGAGGATGCCGAAACGTCGCTTCGCGTCCACCACCCGCCGGACCGACTGCTCGAGCCTGGCGCTCGATAGGGAACCCGACCGCACCGCGTTTGCGATCAGCCGGTGTCCCTCCAGTTGCGCGCTCTCGTCAAAGCGGAAGAGCAGGTAGTCCGCGCCGGCTTGAAGCGCACGGAGGCCGGCCGCCGCCTCGCCGATGCTCTTGAGCGCGCCCATCTCCAGATCGTCGGTCACGACGAGGCCGTCGAATCCCAGCGTGTTACGGAGGAGCTCGGTCATCACCACCTTCGAGAGGGTGACCGGCAACTCGGGGGTCGGATCGAAGACCGGGACGACGATGTGCGCGCTCATGATCGCCGGGACGCCGGCCGCGATCGCGGCGCGGAAAGGCGGAAGCTCGATGCGGTCGAGAGTCGCACGGTCGACGTCGATCTTCGGCAGCCCGGTGTGCGAGTCCGTCGTCGTCGAGCCGTGCCCGGGGAAATGCTTCGCGCAGCAGAAGAAGCCCGCCGCCGCGTACGCCTGGACGGCGGCGGTCACGAGCGACGACACTCGCGCGGGGTCGCTCGAGAACGACCGATTACCGAAGATCGGGTTTGTCGGCTCGTCGTTCACGTCCGCCAGCGGTGCGAAGTTCCAGTTCACGCCGAGAGCTCGCAGTTCGGCGGCGGTGACGGCGGCGGCGGTGCGGACGCTACGTTCGGGATCGGCCGTCGCCGCGAGCGCCATCTGGCCGGGCAGGATCGTGGCCCCCTTGCTGATGCGGATGACGGGGCCGCTCCCCTGATCGATCTCGAAAAAGAGCGGCAGCGACTTGGCGTCACGCGCAATCCGGTCGAGGTCGGCAACGAGCTTCGCGAGGCTCGCCGCATCGGTGAAGTTCTCCGAATAGAGGATCACGCCGCCGACGCCGCGGTCGCGGATCATCGCTTCGAGCGCGGTCGTGATCTTTGTGCCGTGGAATGCGACGCTCATCAGCTGCCCGACGTTGCGCTCGAGCGACATTCTCGCGATTACGTCCCCGCTCGTCTGCGGCGTCGTCGTGGTCGGAGCGCATGCGGCGAGCGCGCTCGCCGCGGCCGCGCGCAGGAACTCGCGCCGCTTCATGAGAGCTGGACGGGCAGACGTCCTTCCGCCTGCCGCTTACCGGCGAGCACCGCGGCGAGGGCCTCGAGCGAGACCGGCACGTCGCCATAAGAAAGGAGTGCCGGCGCGTTCGGAACCAGCGCGGCGTCGTACGGGCTGCGGAGCGCGCAGAGCACGCCGACGTTCGCGAGCAGTTCCTTGACGCGCGCCGCCTGCTCGGGCTGGAACGACGCGTTCGTCGAGCAGACCACGAGTGGTCCCGAGCCGCGTGGCACCTGTCCGTTCGTGGAGAACGTGACGCGGTCACCGAGGTGGCGGCGCAGCGCAGCCTCGAAGGTCGAGGACGGCGTCGAAAGCTCCTCGACCGGCGAGGCCTGCGTCGGCTCGAAGTACAGGACGCGCAGAGGGCCGTCGATGCGGGGGAGCGCCGGTCCGACGTGCGTGATCGACGCTTCCGCGATCTCGCGTGCGACCTGACGCCGCGGCCCGTCGTCGAAGTCGGCGTCGGGCGCAACCCGGCCGAACCGTTCCCGGAACCAGGTCGCGCGGCGCAGCGCCTCATGCGTGCGCTCTGGCCGGACGCGGTCGGCGATCCACTTCGCGGCGGCGAGCTGCCGTTCGATCCCGCTCGTCACCATCATCGCGTCGACCCCCGCCTCCAGGCCGGTGACGACGACGTCCTCGATCGAGATGTCGGCGATGCCGCTCATGTCGAGGGAGTCGGTCATGGAGAGCCCATCGAAGCCCATGTCGCGGCGGAGGAGATCGGTGAGGATCGGGCGCGAGATCGTCGCGGGCGCTTCCGTATCCAGCGCGGTGTAGCGGATATGCGCGCTCATCACGGTCGTCGCGCCGGCCGCGAACGCACTTCGGAACGGCAGGAGCTCGCGGCTATCGAGCGTGGCGCGGTCGGCTGTGACGTCCGGGCGCGTGAAGTGCGAATCGAGCAACGTGTCGCCGTGTCCCGGGAAATGCTTCGGCGTCGATGCGACGCCCGCGCCCTCGGAACCGCGCACCCATGCCGCCGCGAACTGCGCTACGCGCTCGGCGTCGTCGCCGAACGAGCGCGTGCCGATCACCGGGTTGCGCGGTTCGACGTTCACGTCGCAGACCGGCGCGTGATTCACGGTGATTCCGTCCGCGAGCAATCCCTCGGCGACCGCGCGCGCGGCGCGCTCCGCGTTACGCGGATCGCCGGTCGCGCCGATGGCCATCGCGCTTGGGAACACCGCGCGATATCCCACGCGCACCACGGATCCGCCTTCCTGGTCGACCGCGATCGGGATGGGAGGCAGGCCGCCACGCGCGGCGGCGTCCTGCACTTCGCGCAACATTGCGCGCACCTGATCCCTCGAGCGGATATTTCCGCGGAACGCAAAGAGGAGAAGTCCGCCGATCTTGCCGGCCCGGATCGCGTCCAGGATCGGACCCGGCACCTGCTCTCCGTCAAAGCCAGCCCATACCAGCGCGCCGGTGCTGAGCTCGGTCACGCCCTCCGCCGCCGGCGATACCGCGCGAGCGTGATCTGCCCGAGCGGACGGCCGCGCGGTACGCGTGTTGATTTCTCGAGCGTGATGCGGCGGATCTGGTCGGCGTTCGGCACGATGGGTGCGATGCGCCGCACGCTACGCGGACCTGCGATGTAGCCGCCGAGGGCGTCGATGACGTCGTTCACTCGCTCTTCGATGTCCAGCATGGCCAGCGGGCGCGAGCCGAGGAAGAGCTCGATGCGCACCTCGAGCCGATCGCTCTCGCTGTAACCAACACCACGCGACGCTTGTGACTCAAGGACCGCAGCATGAACTCGCCGGCGCCACTCATTCCGTGGCGGGGCGTAGGGCGGGAGGGTCGCGCTAAAGGTGAACCGGCGCTTCGCCATTACAGCGAGACTAGCGCTCTATCATTTTCCTCTCCGAGGAGACCTGACCGTGCCAACGCTTAGCGCCACCGCCCGCGCGCGCCTTCCTGACAGCTCGTTCGCCTACATCGACTCGCAGGGGCGTCGCAGGCTGCCGATCAACGACATCTCGCACGTGCGCAACGCCCTCGCACGGTTCGATCAGGTTGACTTCGAGGACGACGCAGCCCGTGAACGCGCCCGCGAACGGCTGCTGCGGGCTGCGAAGAAGCACGGCATCGTGCCTCTCGGCTTCTTCGACGGGCAGCTTCGGAAGGCCAGCGGCGCCAACGTCCGGTCGCTCCCGCGCGGGACGGTGACCTTCCTTCTGACCGATATCGAGGGGTCGACGCGCCTACTGCAGCGGCTTGGTGACGAATACGCCGGCCTGCTTCGCGATGTCCGGACCCTGATCCGGACGGGCGTTCGTGCTGCAAGCGGTCGCGAAGTCGACGCCCGAGCCGATGAATTCTTCGCGGTCTTTCGGCGTCCCCCGCACGCGCTCGAAGCCGCGATCGCGATCCAGCGGTCGCTCCGCGAGAAGACCTGGCCGAACAAGGCCGAGGTCCGCGTCCGCATCGGGATGCACACCGGCCGGCCCACGCTCACCGACACGGGGTATGTCGGCATCGCCGTTCACATCGCCGCGCGCGTTTGCTGGGCGAGTCATGGCGGCCAGATTCTCCTCTCGTCAGCGGCACGCGAGTCCTTCGCCGAGCGCCTGGCCGAGGGTGTTTCCTTCCGAAGCCTGGGGCGCTATTCCCTTCACGGCTTGGCCGAACCCGAGGCTCTCTTTCAGGTCAATGCCACCGATTTGCCGTCGAAATTCCCGCGGCCTCGCACGATCGGACCGATGCGCAGCTCGCGAGCCGGACTCAGCTAGCCCAGCGCCTCGCGGGTCGGCATGGCCCCGCGCGGGTGGCACGGGGGAGCGGGTTGCGCGCGAGCCGTTGACCGGCCGCGTCGCTGAGTGCCGATCGCAATGCAGCGGAGCGGACCGGTAGGTGAGCGCGCGACCCCGACCCCGCTACGCGGTCAGGGGCCCCTACCCCTGGGACAGGACCCGCGCGGGAAGGACCCGCGAAAGCGGCAGGGCCTGCTACGCGCGCTGGACGGACACGTCGAGTGAGTCGTACCCGGTGGCTCCGTCTGGATATGGCGGACGTCCGACCGGCGTCTCGGTGTTTCCGGTTCCGTCGGTCGCGCGGACGATGAGCTTCGCAGGTCCGGTGCCGTTCGGCGTCCACGCGAAGGTCCACCGGCGCCACGTAAGCGGCCCCATCTGCGTTTCGAGCACCGCCTGACCCCATGACTTCCCGCCGTCGGTCGAGAGCTCGACCTTCGAGATGCCGCGCGCTCCCGCGAATGCGATCCCTGCCACCGTGATCGCGTCGCCCGTCCAGCGGATGTTCCGTCCCGGCAGGTCGATCCGCGCGTTCGTGTTGATTGGCGCGCCGTCGGACCACCCCTGCTGCTGCCAATAGCCGATGAAGTCGTAATTCACGACCTCGATGGTCCTGATCCATTTCACGTTCTTCATGCCGTAGATGTCCGGCACGAGCATCCGCGCGGGATATCCGTGATCCTGCGGCACGGTCTTTCCATTCATGAGGTAGGCGACGAGGGTTCGGTCCTCCATCGCTTTCGCGATCCGAATCGAGTCGATGTAGCCATCGACCGATGTGAAGACCACGTCGTACGCGCTCGACTTCACTTGCGCGCGGCCGAGCAGGTCGCGCAGCGGCACGCCGGTCCAGAGGGCGGTGGAGATGAGGTCCCCGCCGACATAGTTAGAGATGCACTCGAGGGTGTGGAGTTGCTCGACCGCCTCGAGGTCGAGAAGCTGGTCGTATGTGAGCGAGAACGGGGACTGCACCTCGCCTTTGATGTCGAGCCGCCACTCGTCGATGAGCACCCGCGGCTTCACGAGCGTCGTGTCGACCGTGTAGTGGTTCTCGTTTGCGGTGATCCGTGGCGTGATGCCGGGGAGGCTGTCAATGGCGGGATCGGCCGGAGCGATCTCCGCCCGCGTCCGAAGACGCCGCGCCGTCGCGCTTACGTTGCCGAGGCCACCCGAGCCGATCGCGGCGACCTTCGACAGCGGCAGCGACACGATCGCGACGGCTGCGGCGATCGCCGCGGTTCCCAGAAGCGCGCGGCGGCGTCCGGTCGACGCCGGTTCCGTGTCCGCGTCGCGCTGCTCGGCGCTCGGGAGGATGAGTGCGATCGCCGCGAGGAAGACCGCGGCGCCCACGGCGGCGTCGATCAGGCTCGTGACCGGCTCGATCCGTTGCGGGGAGAACACCCGGGCGAGCCCGAACGCAGCGATCCATGGCAGAAGGCCGACTCCGACAACCGCAGCGGTCCGGCGTTCGCGCGACACTGCAAGCAGACCGGTCGCCGCTCCATCGATGAGGAACAGCGTGACGATGCCGGCGACAAGGAGGATCTTCGCCCAGTGATGCAGCGCCTCGATGAGCGGGATCGAGATCCATCCCGGCAGCACGTCGATGAGCGCCTGGCCGAGGCTGTCAGCCACGAATGGCATCCCGGCCATGCTGAGAAGGAACGCGACGTCGAGGGCGAAGAACATCGCCAGAGCTCCGACGAGCATCCCTGTGCGTGCGCGCCGGTCGAACCGGCCCATGTATGGCACGATACGCCGCGTTGTCCTCGTCGCCCCTTCCCCTTTCTCCTGACGACCTGTACGAGTTCCGCTTCCTCACGGATGCGCAGATCTCGCCCGATGGCGCCCGCATCGCGTACGCCGTGAAGACGGCGAACGCGACGCGCGATGGGTACCAGGGAACGATCTGGCTTGTCTCATCCGACGGGACAAAAGCGGCCGCGCAGCTCACCGCCGGCACGTCGCTCGACTCGACGCCGCAGTGGTCGCCCGACGGCGAGCGGCTCGCGTTCACCTCGGACCGCGGCGACGTCCCCAAGGGGAAGAAGCGTCCGCCCCGCAACATGTTCGTCCTCGACCTCGCCGGTGGCGAGGCCCGTCAGCTCACGCATTTCGGCGATGACTGCTCGGACCTGGCGTGGGCGCCTGACGGCCGCTCGCTGGCGTTAGTCGTTCGCGACCCCAAGGACTCCGCCGACGAGGACGACGGCGTCCGCGTGTACGACCGCGCGCGATACAGGTCCGACGAGGGCGGTCTCCTCGATGATCGCCACAAGCACATCTGGATCGTCGGTGCGGATGGCTCGGCGCCGCGGCGTCTGACCGACGGCGATTGGGACGACGGCCAGCCGGGATTCTCACCTGACGGTCGCGAAATCGCGTTCATCTCCAACCGTACCGAACGGCGCGACCTCAACACCGTAGTGGACATCCACGTCGTGACCCTCTCGGGCGAGACGCGCCGCGTCACCGACGGCGAGGGCAACTACGGAAACCCGTCCTGGTCACCGGACGGCGCGACGATCACCGCCTACGGGACCGACTCTGCTATCGGATCCTCCGCTCGCAACATCCACCTCTGGTCCTTCCCCAAAGTGGGCGGACCGGGAAAGGATCTGCTCGAAGGTTGGGACCGTTCCGTGGGCTCGTCGGTCATCAGCGACATGCGCGCGCACGCGCAGACGTTGCCGCCGGCGTGGACTCGCGACGGCCGCATCCTCTTCCTCGGCTCGGACCAGGGCACGGCGAACGCCTACTCCTGCGCCGCGACCGGTGGGGATGTGCGAGCCGAGACGGTGGGGCCCCACCAGCTCGTGTCCTGGTCGCTCGACGACTCACAGCGTCGCTTCGTCGCGATCCGCGCAACGGCGACTGATCCCGGGAATCTCGTCGTCGGCGAGATCGGCGGACTCATGCGCAAAGCGAGCCGTCTGAACGACGAGCTTCTGGCATCGCGGGACCTCGCGGAACCCGAGCGCGTCGAGTTCACCGGCGCGGATGGCTGGAAGATCGAGGGCTGGCTCATGAAGCCCCGCGGTTTCGATCCGGCGAAGAAGTGGCCGCTCGTTCTCGAGATCCACGGCGGGCCGCACACGGCGTACGGGCACTCGTTCTTCCATGAGTTTCAGGTACTGGCGGGGCGCGGCTACGCGGTGCTATTCACCAACCCGCGTGGGAGCCATGCGTACGGCCAGCGGTTCGTCGAAGCCTGCGTCGGCGATTGGGGCGGCAAGGACTACGAAGACCTCATGGCCGGCGTCGATCACGCGCTCGCGCTCGACTGGGTCGACTCCGAGCGTCTCTACGTGACCGGCGGGAGCTACGGCGGCTTCATGACCAACTGGATCGTCGGCCACAACGATCGCTTCCGCGCTGCGGTCACGCAGCGGAGCATTTCGAACAACATCTCGGCATACGGGACGAGCGACATCGGCTGGCATTTCTGGGAACACGAGATGGGGGAAGCCACGCCGTGGCGCAATGGCGAGCGGCTCATCTTCCGTTCCCCGCTCACCTACGTGACGAACGTAAAGACGCCGCTCCTTATCCTCCACGCCGAGCGAGATCTGCGCTGCCCGATCGAGCAGGCCGAGCAACTCTTCACCGCATTGAAGGTGCTCGGGAAGGAAGCTGTCTTCGTTCGATTCCCCGAAGACAACCACGACCTCACGCGCGGCGGGAAGCCGAAGCATCGCGTCGAGCACGCGCGGCGCATCGCCGACTGGTTCGACGCGCACCCCTGACGCTGATGGCCCTACCCCATGAGGGGCCCCCTGCCCCTGGGTCCCTGCCCGATCAGGGGCCCCTACCCCTGCTAGCGGTCGAGCTCCAGGTCAAGATCCTTCGGCGGCTCGTCCGGGAGGACCCAGCGGATGTAGGGCTTCGCCCACTTCACGTGAAGCTCGTTCGCCTTTTCGGTCGCGTCTGAGTATGTGCGCTCGAACGACGGCCCGTTGTGAGCGCCGAGCGCGGTGAGCAGCGGAGTCAGCAGCTCGGTCTCGAACGCGACGAGGTCCTCCGCATATTTCGGACGGATCTGTGCGAGCTTTCGTTGAAGGCCTCGCACGCGCCGAGCGAAGTACGCCGCGAGCTCCCAATTGCCGCCACGCGCCGCGTAGGCGCACTTCCACCACGCGTTACCGACCGACGCCATGATCTCGCCCGTTCCCGGGAGAAGCTGCGCGATCTGCTCGAGCGAGAGGGGCGGGGAAGGCTTCGCCGACGACTCGTCGCTCACCTTGCGATAGTACGAACGTGCGCGAGTCACGACGCGGCTCGATTGCCGTTTTCCTCGCGAACTTCCGTCAGAGCGAGATCCCGCTTCCGCGGCGACTCGTGGTCACGGCGCGCAATCTCGCGCGACGCGCGACCCTCGGCCAGGGCTGCTGCGGACACCACGGCGAGCCGGGCTGCTGAGTGACCGTCGAGCCGGAGGGTCCTCCGCGCCGCTAGCATTGACGGGCCGGTGAAAGAGCTCTTCCAGGGTCGGCGCTTCGGCTTCGCGCCGCGGGCCGCACTCGCCTACATCGGCGTCGGCATCGGCCTCGCGCTCACCCTCAGCGACCTGATGGCGTGGTTCGCGTGGGGTCAGAGCGACACGAGCGGCTTCGTCGTGGTGTCCGACTGGCTTGCCCACGCCGTTACCGTCGTCCTGGGTGGGGCGGCGCTTGCAGCGCTCGCCGAGTATCTCGACATCCCCGAGGACGACCGGGGGATCGCGCGGCTGGACCTAATCGCCGCGCTCGTCGCATTCCTGCTCTACGGAGCCTCGACGTTCCTTCGCGGCTTCGATGTCGGCTCCGCCGCAGCCAGCCCCGCGCCATTCCTTCTCGCGATCGCGGGTCTCATCGTCACGTTCGTCGACGCCGCGGTCGCGGGCAACCTCTACAGCGCGCGCGAGTGGGAGGAGCTCGAGGAGGAGCCCCTCCGCGATCGCCATCCCCGAAGGCGGGCGGTGAGCCGCTAGCCCAACGACTGCCGGCCCGAGGTCCCGACTCGGAGCTCGCTCATATGCTCAGAACGTGATCCGCGTCGAGGACCTCGTGAAGCGCTACAAGAAGGCCGAGACGAACGCGGTCGACGGCATCTCCTTCCAGGTGAAGGCTGGCGAGTTCTTCGTGTTGCTTGGCCCGAATGGGGCGGGGAAGACGACCACGATCTCGATCCTGACGACGACGCTTTCGCCGACCAGCGGCGGCGCGACGATCGACGGCAGCGACATCGTCCGTGAGGCGAGCACGGTTCGCCGCAAGGTGGGGATCATCTTCCAGCGTCCGAGCCTCGACCAGAACCTCACCGCGGAAGAGAACGTTCGCTTCCACGCCCTCCTGTACGGCCTCTACCCGTACGCACCGACGTACGCGCTCATGCAACGGGCGTACCGCAGACAGGTGGAGGAGCTCGCGGAGCTCCTCGGCATCGCGGCGGATATCCACAAGCCGGTCCGGACGTTTTCTGGTGGGATGCGCCGAAAGCTCGAGATCATGCGGAGCCTCGTTCACCGACCGAAGGTGCTCTTCCTCGACGAGCCGACGGCCGGGCTCGACGTGCCGACCAGGCGCACTCTATGGGAGCACCTCAGCGAGGTGCGGCGGACGAGTGGGACCACGATCTTCCTGACGACCCACTACCTCGAGGAGGCGGAAGAGGCCGACCGCATCTGCATCATCGACAAAGGCAAGGTCGTGTCGTTCGGTACGCCCGATGACATCAAGCGGGACCTCGTCGAGGACTACGTCCTCGTCGACGCTACTGACCGTTCGGCTCTTGGCGACGAGCTCGCGCGGCTCGGCTACGCGACGAGCGGCGGTCCGCCGTTCAAGGTCGCACTGAACGGGCATACCGTCCATTCGATCCTTCGTTCCATCGAGACACCGCTCAGCGTGGTGAAGACCCACACGCCGACGCTCGAGGACGCGTACCTCGAGATCGTGGGCCGCGGCAATGACTGAGGCGTCCGCGATCCTCGCGATCGCCCACCGCGACTTCATCAAGCTCCTCAGAGACCGCGCGCGGATCATCAGCTCGTTCGCGTTCCCGCTCATCTTCATCGGGGTCCTTGGGTCGTCGCTGCAGTCCGGATTCGGCAATCAGGCCGGCACGAACCTGCTCGTGTTCGTGTTCACGGGCGTGCTTGGGATGACGATCTGGCAGTCGACGGCGCAGGGGATCATGTCGCTCATCGCCGACCGCGAGGAGGATTTCAGCCAGGAGATCTTCGTCTCGCCGATCAGCCGCTACTCGATAATCGTCGGGAAGATACTTGGCGAATCACTCGTCGCGCTGCCTCAGGCCGCCGGCATCCTCGCGTTCGCACTTGTCCTGCGCATCCCATTGTCGCTTGATCAGCTTGTTCGAATAGTCCCTGCCTTGGTCGTCGTGGCGGTGTTCGGTGGCGCGTTCGGCGTCATCGTCCTCGCGAATCTCGGAAGCCAGCGCGCGGCGCAGCAGATCTTCCCGTTCGTCTTGCTTCCCCAGTACTTCCTCGCCGGGCTCTTCAATCCGATCGGCAATCTCCCACTCCCGCTCGACATCCTCTCCAAGATTTCGCCGCTGCGCTACGCCGTCGACCTGACACGCGACGCCTATTACTCAACCACCGGCGAGCGCGTTGAGCTGTTCGACGCGACGACGAACCTCGCGATCATTGGCGCGATGTTCGTCGTGTTCATGGTCGTCGGCACGTTCCTATTCGTTCGCGCGGAGCGCAACCGCTAAGCGCAAGCCCTAGATCGGGACGCCCGTGAGGAAGAAGATCACCCGTGCCGACACCTCGCCGGCGAAGGCGCAGCCCAGCGCTACGTAAAGCAGGCCAGTCGAAGACTGCGTGTTCATCCCAGCCGTCCACCATGCGGCGACCGCAATGACCAGCGTCATGAAAAGGCCCACCCCTATCCGAAGGCCGAGCGCGACCGACAGCCCGGTCTCCCAAGTGCCGGTGAGATCGCCGCGAAGTGCGACGACCGCGACGACGGCGATCTGCAGCGCGACCGCGACGGCGACCGTGAGCGCCGCGCGCCGTAGGGGTCCGGGCGAGAGCTTCGGCGTGACGAGATACCAGTGGCCGAGCAGCATGGCGCCGTTCGCACCTCCGAGCGCGATGGCGCCAAGTGGCAGGGCCGCGAACCCGAGCGGGTCGACGGCCGATTCCGGAGATTTCGTCGCCAACGCGACCACGGCCAGCGCAAAGGCACCCACCAGACTCGTCACGATCCCGGCGGCCATGCGCAGGCCCCGCGACGGCAGAAACACGGTGATGAGCTGGATGATCACGAGGACGGTTACGACGATCAGCGCTTGACCGAACGCTTCGAGTGGTCCGGTGTTGATGCTCGCCGCATCGGCCAAGTCGCCGCGTGGGAACACCGGCACGAGCGCGAGCGATGCCGCGACCGCGCCCGCGTCAACGAACGCGACGAGCTTCAAAAAGCCGACAGGCGCGCGCCCTCCACGATCGACCCACCACATCAGGAACGATCCGCCGACGGCGAGCTCCGTTAGGACGACCGACAGCACGATGGGGAGCGTCGCGATCGCCACTTCGAAGTCACGCTAGCGTGGCGCGGTGCCACCCTCAAACGAGCACGACCGTCGGATCGCCGCGATGTTCGACCGCATCGCTCCGCGGTACGACCTGCTCAACCGTCTGCTGTCGCTCGGAACCGATCTTTCGTGGCGGCGCCGCGCGCTCGAGATCGCGCGCCTGGGAGAGGGCGCCCGCGCCCTCGATGTCGGCACCGGCACGGGCGATTTCGCCCTGGCACTTTTGGCGCGGTCGCCTCGCTCGGCGACGGTCACCGGTATCGACATCTCGGCCGGCATGCTCGAGGTGGCCGCCCGCCGCGCAGCCAGAGCGGGATTGGGCGTGCGATACGAGCGACTCATCGCCAGCGTCGAGTCGCTCCCGTTCGCCGACGCCCTCTTCGATGCCGCCGTGGCCGGCTTCGTGATCAGGAACGTGGGCGACATCCCACGAGGGCTACGGGAGATGCGCCGGGTGCTTCGGCCTGAGGGCCGCGCAGTGATCCTCGATCTGCACACGCCGCGGAATCCGACTGTCCGCCGCCTCTACCGCTCCTATTCCTTTGTCTCGCCCCGTCTCGCCGCTGCGCTCGGCGGCGATCCAGACGCCTACAGGTACTTGCCACGCTCGATCGAGGCCTTCTACGATCCCGAGACGCTGGCGGCGCTGCTGCGTGACGCTGGGTTTACGCGCGTGCGCTTCGAGCGACTAACCTTTGGCATAGCGGCGATCCACGTGGGGGAGGTCTGAGCCGTGGACTTCGACATCCCGGAGGAGCTGCAGCTTCTCGCGCGCACGGCGCGCGACTTCGTGGAGACGCGCCTTCAACCGCTCGAAAAGGAAGTCGAAGAGACCGACAAGATCCCGAGCGGCGTGCTCAAGGAGATGGGCGAGCTCGGCTTCTTCGGCCTCCCGTTCCCGGAGGAGTACGGCGGTGTAGGCGCTGGGGATCTCGGGTATTGCCTCGCGCTCGAACAGTTCGGGCGCACCTCGGCCGCGTTCTCGAACATCATCGGCGCGCACACGTCCATCGGCGCGATGTCCATCTTCCTTGGCGGCACCGAGGACCAGAAGCGGCGCTACCTCCCCGATCTCACCGCCGGAAAGAAGATCGCCGCTTTCTCGCTGACCGAACCTTCCAGCGGGTCCGACGCGGCGTCGATCCAGACCAGCGCCACGCTCCGCAACGGCTGTTGGATCCTGAACGGAACGAAGATTTGGGTGACGAACGGCCCCATCGCTGATGTCGTCGTCGTGTACGCGGCGAACGATCGCCCGAAGGGCGCACGCGGCGGGATCACCGGCTTCATCGTGGAGAAGGGTTTCAAGGGTTTCCGTGTCGGGAAGATCGACGACAAGATGGGACTGCGCGGCTCGCACACCGGCGAGCTCATCTTCGAAGACTGCGAGGTCCCCGAGGCGAACGTGCTGGGTGGCCAAGCGGGGACGGGTTTCCGCACGGCGCTCGGAGCGCTCGACATCGGTCGGGTCTCGCTCTCCGCGGGGGCGGTGGGCTCGAGCCAGCATCTCCTCGAGCTCGCGATCGAGCACAGCAAGCGCCGCCAGCAGTTCGGGAAGCCAATCGCCGCGAATCAGGCGATCCAGTGGATGCTGGCGGACTCGGCCGTCGAGATCCATGCCGCCCGGCTTATGGTCTACGACGCCGCCTGGAAGCTGGACCAGGGAAAGCGTGCGTCGCTCGAGGCCGCGATGGTGAAGGTGTACGCGTCCGAAATGGCGAATCGCGTGGTCGACCGCGTCTTGCAGATCCACGGCGGGATGGGCTACATGAAAGACTCGCCCGTCGAGCGCGCTTATCGTGACGCGCGCATTTTGCGCATCTACGAAGGCACGAGCGAAGTTCAGCGCATGATCATCGCCGAGGAGCTCCTGAAAGCATGAAACGAGCGACGAGCGGTGCGCTCCGCGCTCCGCTACGCGTCCGGGGGCCCCTGCCCCCTGGGCCCCTGCCCCTGCCGACGAGGAGCGAGTCGATCAGCCTCGAGCGCTTCTCGAGGCGAAGCCGAGAGATTGAGCAGGACTGATGGGGACGAAGATCAAGGTCGAGACGAAGGAAGCCGCACCGCTGAGCGGAAGGCCGTGGACACGTCATTACGACCCCGACGTTCCCGCCTCGATCGTGTATCCGAGCGTCCTTCTCCAGGCCATGCTCGACGACGCGGCCGAGAACCACCCGGACTCGACCGCGACGATCTTCTTCAACCGCAAGCGCTCGTATCGCAGCATCTCCGACGCCGCGTGGCGGTTCGCTAACGGGCTGCGTCGGCTCGGCGTGAAGACAGGCGATCGCGTCGCTCTCGTCCTGCCGAATTCGCCGCAATTCGTGATCGCCTTCTACGGCGCACTCCGTGCGGGCGCGGTCGTCGTCCCGTGCAATCCGCTTTACACGCCGCCCGAACTGCAGTACCAGCTCGCCGACTCAGGCGCGACTGTCGTCGTTGTGCTCTCGCGCCTCTACCCGGTCGTGAAAGCCGCGCGCGCGCTCGCTTCGCGCCCAGGGGCCCCTGCCCCTGCAGCGGTCCAGCACGTGATCGTCACCAACATCAAAGAGGAGATGCCGCCGGTCCTGCGTCTCCTGTTCACGCTCGCGAAGGAGAAGAAGGACGGCCACCGGCAGCCCTTCGCCGGCGACCCGGGCGCGGTCGCCCTCAGCGAGGTGCTCTCCGCCCCCGCCGACCCGTTCGACGCGGGCACAGGACCCGATGACCTCGCGGTCCTTCAGTACACCGGCGGAACGACGGGCGTCTCCAAGGGCGCGATGCTGTCGCACCGCGCCCTCGTCGCGAACACCCTCCAATGCCGGTCGTGGTTCACCAACCTGCGCGACGGCGGGGACGCCTCGATGGCGGTGATGCCGTTCTTCCACGTGTACGGCCTCACCGTCGTGATGAGCCTCTCGGTGCAGGGCGCCGCCGCAATGATCCTCGAGCCGCAGTTCGATCTCGAGCACGTTCTCAAGGACGTGCAGCGGTACCGCCCCAAGCTTTTCTCCGGCGCGCCGCGGATCTACAACGCGATCAATAACTCGCCACTCGCGACGAAGTACGACCTGAGCTCGATCGAGGCGTGCGTCTCAGGTTCCGCGCCCCTCCTGATCGAGACGCATCGGAGGTTCGTCGAGCTAACCGGTGCGAAGCTCGTCGAGGGCTACGGCCTGACCGAAGCCGCGCCGGTCACGCACTGCAACCCGCTGTTCGGCGAGGGTAAGCAGAAGGTTGGATCGATCGGCATCCCCTACCCCGATGTCGAGTCGAAGATCGTCGATCTCGAGACCGGCGAGCACGAGATGCCTGTGGGCGAGCCGGGCGAGCTCATCTTGAGAGGGCCGCAGCTCATGGACGGCTACTACAAGCGGCCGGAAGAGACCGCGCAGACGTTGCGCAATGGGTGGCTCTACACCGGCGACATCGCCACCGTCGACCCCGACGGCTACGTCTCGATCGTCGATCGCAAGAAGGAGATGATTATCGTCTCCGGCTTCAACGTGTACCCGCGCGAGGTCGAGGAAGCGCTCGCCACGCATCCGGCGGTGATGGATTCCGCCGCGATCGGCGTCCCGCATCCGATCAAGGGCGAAGAGGTCAAGGCGTTCGTTGTCCTCAAGCCAGGGGCGACCGCGACGGCTGATGAGATCCGCGCGCACTGCGAGAAACACCTCGCGCCGTTCAAGCGCCCGAAGGAGATCGAGTTCCGCGACTCTCTGCCGAAGACCCTTATCGGGAAGACTCTCCGCCGGCAGCTGGCGCAGGAGGACAAGGCAAAGCGCAAGACCGCGGTCCCTGCGTAAGCGGGAAGGGCTGGTCGGCTAGCGCTTTGCGACGCTCGCGGTGATCACGAAGTAGTCGTTGATGATGCCGTCGAGGGTGTTGTAGACGACGCGCATGACGACATTGACCGGCTCGACGGCCGCCACCTGCATTTGCGAGAGCGACACGAGCTTTGCGCTCCAGACCGCCGGGTATCCATAACCGTTGCTGTTCATGGCAGTAAGTTCGCACGGCAGCTTCTGGGCAACATCGGTCGGAGGAGTGAGTTGCACCCGCTCGCGTACTCCCCCGACACGTACTCCCCCGCGCGAGTGAGTACCGTACCCGCGGTGGTCGAACCCGACGTTGTCGTGGTGCCCGCCGGCGACGCTTTGCTCGGCGATCCTCCGCGCACCGAGCACGTAAATGTTTTTGCCATTGCCCGACGGCCGGTGAGCGTGGGCGAGTACGCCGTGTTCGTTGATGCGACACATCACGCTCCCCCAGGGGGAGGGGCCCCTGATGGGGTAGGGGCCCCACGGGAGTGGGAAGGAAAGCGGCGCATGGGCGATCGGCCACTCGACGGCGTTTCGTGGGCCGATGCGGTCGCGTACTGCCGCTGGCTCACCGTCGGGACCGGTCGCATCTATCGCCTGCCCGATGAGCGCGAGTGGGAGAAGGCCGCGCGACGGGACGGCACGCTCGAGGATCTGGGCGCTGTGCGCGAGTGGACCAACAGCTGGCAGAACGGGGGCCGGGTGCTGCGGACCGGCGCCGACCCCGCCGCGCGCCTCTTCGCCGGCGACGACCTCGCGCACGTCGGCTTTCGGATCGTCCGCGGGATGACCGGCCGCTAGTGGCGCGCCTCGTCCCGGTCATCGTGGCGAGCGGCAACGGCGCGTCCGCGCTTCCTTCGGGCATGCGCATCCTCGCGCGGGGCGGGTCAGCGCTCGACGCGGTCGAGGCGTGCGCCAAGATCATCGAGGCCGATCCGACGGACACGAGCGTCGGCCGAGGCGGGAAGCCGAACGTCCTTGGCGAGGTCGAGCTCGACGCTTCGATCGTCGACGGGACGACGCATCGCACCGGAGCGGTGGCGGCGCTCAAGGGCTACCTCCATCCGATATCGGTGGCTCGCGCCGTGATGGAGCGCACCCCGCACGTCTTTATCGTCGGCGACGGCGCGGCGCGGCTCGCCCGCGAGATCGGAGCGGAGCGCACGCAGAACCTCACGCCGTCGACCCGCAAGCTCTGGGTGCAGCGCCTACGCACCGTCGGCGAGACCCCCTCGAGCATCCGAAGGCGCGCGAAGCTCCTGCCCGTCGTGCGCAAGACCGTCCGCGAAGAGCGCGGCACGGTGAACTTCCTCGCCCTCGATCGTCGCGGCAACGTCGCATCCGCTGTCACGACCAGCGGCTGGGCCTATAAGTACCCCGGCCGCGTCGGCGATTCCCCTGTCGTGGGGGCCGGCAACTATTGCGACTCGCGCTACGGCGCGGCGGCGTGCACCGGCTACGGCGAGCTCGCGATCCGCGGCGTCACCGCGAAGACGGCCGTCGATCGCCTCGCGACCGGGATGCCCGTCGACATGGTCGCCCGCGCCGCGATCGGCGACGCCAACGCGCTCGACACCGGCGCGTTCAACATCGTCGTGCTCAGCGCCCAAGGCGCGCATGCATCTGCGACGAATCGCGAGGGTCGCCGCTATGTGTGGATGACCGCCTCGATGCCCGAGCCAGAGATCACGCCGCGCGTGATCGTGCGCGCCAAAGGCTCCACCCGAGCCCGGTGAGCGGGACCGCGAAGATCGCGCCGGCGAGGCCGGCGAGCTCGACGCCCACCAGGACGGCGAGGAGCGCGGCGAGCGGATGCAGCCCGACCGCCTCACCGGAGATCCGTGGCACCAGCAGGTTGTTCTCGATCTGCTGGATCGCTATGGCGGCGAGGACAACCCAGAGGACGAGCGGGAACGGCTGCGTGAGCGCCACGAGCGCCGCGGCCGCGCCCGCCACGATCGGCCCGACGATCGGCACGAGCTCGAGGATGCCGGCGAGCACGCCGAGAAAGACCGCGTACGGGACGCCGAGGACGAGATACGCGATCGCGGAGAGCGTGCCCACGATCAAGCCAAGGATGAGCTGGCCGCGCAGATACGAGCCGAAGACGCGACGCGCTTCCGCCTCCACACGCACGGCGTCGGCATGCCGGTCGGCGGGGACGAGGTCGAGAACCCAGCGCCTGACCGCGGGGCCGCTTGCCAGCAAGTAGATCCCGAGCACGAAGGCGAAGAGCACATCGACGAGACCTCCGGCCACGCGAAGCGCGGTACGCGCGGCGACCGCCGACCATTCCGACGCCCGAGCTCCAACCTCGGTTCCGATCCGCTCGCGCACTTCGCCCGAGATCTCGATGCCGAGCACGTTGATAGGCTGGTCGCTCGACAGCATCTCGGCGTAGCGCGGCGCGGCCTCCGCGAGCTCCCGCGTCTCGCGGACGAGCGGCACGGCGAGCAAGGCGAGTCCGCCGATCATGATGACGAGCGCGGCCGCCGCTCCCAATCCGATCGCGAGCCCGCGCCTGCGGAGCGGCCGCTCGAGCCGCTCGACGAGCGGCGCGAGCAGGAACGCGACGATCACGCCGAACATGACGAGGAGGATCACTCGCGCCAGCGGCGCGAGGAGATTGAGAATGAGCATGAACGCGACGAGGACGAGCACGACCGCTATGACGCTCAACACGAAGTAGCTGACCCACCACCGCTGGAGCGGTGGCCGCTCGGGCATCAGGTGGTGAGCCTACCCAATGAACACCGCGGTCTCGCGTGCGGTCCTCAGAGCGCGGCCACCGCGGCCTGGAGCTTCGCGGTCGCCTCGCCCGCTGGAGTGCCGGCGGGGAAATAGATCGGGTCGCCGAATACGACTTCGACGTCGCCGCGCCACCCGTTTGATCGGGCTGGCTCCCACTTCTTGTCGAGGTGGTCGAGCACCGAGACCTTGCCGATCTTCAGCTTCATCGGCACGACCGGCGTGGCGCCTTCCACGGCGATGAGCCCGGTCCCCGACTTGAAAGGCTGCATGGGTCCACCGATCGTGAGCTTCCCTTCCGGATAGATGAGCACCGAGAACTGGCGATCGAGCCGCGCACCGAGGAGCTCGAGGCTCCGGCGGATCGCGCCTTCGCGCGCGAGAGGGAAGGCGTTCGCGAGGATCGACGAGGCGAAACCGTTGAGCTTGTTCCCGAAGACGTCGTCCGCGGCCGCCGCGACCGCGAGCTTCCACCGCCAGGAGAGCGGGATCGCCATGAGGATGATCCCGTTGTCCCAGTGGAGGCAATGATTCGGCGCGAACATCACCGGGCCGCGCAGGCCGACGAGCTTCTCCTGTCCCGTGACCTTGACCTTGTAGAAGATGTGCACGAGTGGGTAGATGAGCGTCTGCTGTAGCAGCAGACCGAAGGAGCGCACCAGCGGGCTCAGCGGCCAACCGTAGATCCCGGTGTCGCGCTTGACGTCGCGCGCTGCCGCGACCATGCGCTCGAGCTCGGCGACCGTGGCGTTCGCCTCGAGCGCGGCTTCGTCCACGTACGCGCCAAGCTCCTCCTCGATCGCCCCGAGCAGATCGACGCGTCCGAGCGAGTCGAGACCCAGATCGGCCGACAGCGTCGCACCCGGATGCACAGCGGCGGGCGGCAGGTTGGCGACCTGTGTGATCACGCGTTCCACGTCGGTCAGCGTCCTCGTCGTGGCCTGATCGCCAATGACCGAGTGCGCCTGATCGACGCGGCCCATGGTCAGGAGCCGGTCGACCACGAAGCGCTTCTTCACTTTCTGCGTCGGGGTCGTTGGGAATTCCTCGTCGGGCCAGACGCTCCAGCCGCGGATCTGCTGAATGGCAGAGAGCTTGACGTTGGTGTCGCGCACGATCGAGGCGACCTGCTCCCTGTCCTTCACGAGGAAGACCGCGTGCACCTGGATGTCCTCGCCGGGGCGCTGCAGACCGACGACCGTCGCGACCGCCGGGCGCAGCGGCGTCGCGAGCGCCTCTATGCGGGGATCGGCCGCAAGGGCGTTCTCGATGTCCTCGGGATAGACCTTCGTGCCGTCGGCGAGCGCGATCATGTCCTTCTTGCGGCCGCGCAGCGATAGGAAGCCGTCCTTGTCGATCTCGCCGAGATCGCCCGTGTGATACCAGCCATCGGCGTCGAGGACGGCGCGCGTGGCTTCCTCGTTCTCCCAGTAGCCCTTGAAGACGTTGGGCCCGTGGGCGAGAACTTCGCCGTCCGCCGCGATCTTGATCTCCACGCCAGGCAGGGGCGTGCCCACCGAGCCGAGCCGGTTCAGCTCGACGCGGTTGAAGGTGAGCCCGGGCGAGCACTCGGTCGTTCCGTAGCCCTGGATGACGT
The DNA here is from genome assembly GCA_030854525.1 of Chloroflexota bacterium. Next base: position 25,445 of record JALYSZ010000368.1, read on the forward strand.
CGATGCCAAGCTCGCGCCACGATTCGCCCAGCGCTGGATCGAGTGCCGCGCCGCCCGAGATGATGTAGCGGAAGCGTCCGCCGAACTGACGGTGGACGCTAAAGAAGATCAGGCGGCGGAGCCACATCGGGCTCCGACGCGCGACGCGACGAAACGTTTCGAAGAGCTCTTTCTTGCCCTGGGCCTCAGCGCTGCGCTCGATCGCGAGCATCAGCGACTTAACGACCGCCGGGGTTATGAGCACCATCGAGACCTTGCGCTCCTTGAAGGTCCGCCGGACCACCGCGGGCTGGCGGCTCGTCGGATAGATGACCGACGCGCCCGCCAGAAGCACGCAGAAGAACCCGCCGAGCTGCTCGAACATGTGCGAGAGCGGGAGGAACGAGAGAAGGCGCATCTTCGGGCCGATAGGGAAGATCTGCGTCGCCGCGATCGCGTTCGACAGGATGTTGCGATGGGTGAGCATTGCTCCCTTCGGATCCCCGGTCGTGCCCGAGGTGAACACCACTTCAGCGAGGTCGTCGCCGGTGAGCGCCGCCTTCTCGAGCGGGGGGCACTCGCGCGCGAGATCGGGCAGGACCTCCATCTGGTGGAGCGGCAGGCCCAGCGTCTTCGCGCGCTCGAGCGTTTGTGAGGACACGATGGCGCCGCTGGCCCGCGTGCGCTCCGCGATCTTCTGAGCGAACTCGGCCGCGTAGTTCGCCTCAAGCGGCACGAGCACCGCGCCGAGGCGCAGCGCGGCGAGAAAGGCGATCCCGTACTCGGGACGATTCACGCCCCAGATGAGGACGCGATCACCCTGCTTAAGTCCGCTGTCCTTTAAGTAGCGCGCCACACGGGGCACGACCTCATTCAGGTCCCGGTAGGTCCACGAGCGCGTCCGGAAACCAGGCCGGATCGTGAGCGCGTCTTTCGTACCGAACTTTCGGGCCGACTCCTCGAGGATGTCGTTCAGCGTCTCCACTCTTCCCCCTAGCGCGCGAGTGCGCGAAGCGCCTCTCGGGCTCCCTCCCGGTACGGTGCGTAATGCGAGAACAGGATGGTCTCCACGTCAAGTTCCGCGAGCCGGCCGATCGAGCGGCGCGCGAGGGCCATGTCGTCGGTGAAGAACGCGTTCGGCAGCGTCACCTTACCCTTCACCCGCTGCAGCAGGTCGCCGACGATCACGAATCGGTCCCGGGGCGAGTAGAGGCAGACGCTCCCGGGCGTGTGGCCAGGGGTGTGAAGGATGCGGAGACCGCCAAGGACCGGCAGCTCGTCACCTTCGTCGATCGGCTGGGCGTGCGACGGCGCCCGTGTCAGGAGCGCGACGATCGGACCGGGCGCGAAATTCGCGATCACTTCGCGGAACCGGATGCGCAGGCGCTCGGCGTCCGCAGGGTGGAGCAGCACCTCGGCGCCGGAGAGCGCCCCGATCTCGTGTACCCCCCCGATGTGGTCGGGATGGCCGTGCGTGCAAACGATCCGGGTGATGTGCTCGAGCGATCGGCCCATCCGCGCGAGGTACGGGCGCAGAAGCCGCGCGGAGCCGGCATGGCCAGCGTCGACGAGGGTGATCTCGTCGCCGTCGACGAGCAGATACGCCTGGGCGCCGATGAGCCGCACGACATGCACGTTTGGTAGGACTTCCATCACCCTTGATGCTAGGCGGCGATCACTCCGGCAACGTGTGCTGGACGACGCAGTCGCGTGCGATGCTCCGCGGCGTGCTCGACGCGGTTCTCCCCAGTTACCAGGTCCGTGAGCGCCACGAGACCACGGTTTACGCGAGCCCCGAGGCCTCGCTAGCCGCGGCGCTCGCGCAGCCTGCCGCAGGCGACCCAGTGGTGGCCGCACTCTTCTGGCTACAGCGGATCCCGGGCGGAAACCTATCGCTCCGAGACTTCTTTCCGCAGCTCCACATCAGGCCCGCGCTCTCGACCTCCACGGTCTTCATCGGACTGGGCGACCTCCTCGGAGTGACGATCGCGTTCGGGATCTGGGCTGTTCCTATCGGCGATGGCGAGACCAGGCTGGCGACGGAAACCCGCGTTTACGCACGAAACGCCGCGGCCCGGCGGCGCTTCCGACTCTACTGGCTCGTCGTCGGTCCATTCTCGGCGCTCATCCGCCGGCGCTGGCTGAGCGCGGCGCGCCGCGCAGCGGAGGCGCGCGGCTGATCACGCGGCGAATGTGCGCCACAAGAGGTTCGCGACGCTTGCGACAAGAAGCACGACGATGACCTGTCGAAAACGGACCTGATCGAGTCGGCCGCGGACCGCGATGCCGGCCATGAGCGCGAGGAGCATGGGAACGCAAGCGATCACGCCGAGCGTGAGAAGGTCGGGCGTGAATAGCCCGAGGGCGCCGTAGGAAACGAGTTGCACCACGGACGAAATCTGGAAGACCGACGCGAGGGTGATCACGTATTCACGCGGCGGCAGCTTCATCGCATGGAAGAACGAGCCGATCACCGGACTCGAGATCGAGGTTGTTCCCTGCATGACTCCGCCAACGAAGCCGACCACCGGTGTGAGTAACTGCGCGCGGCGCGCCCCTGGCTCACCGACGATGCGATCACCGCGCGCGAGGAACAGCACGACCATGGCGGTGATGAGGATCGCGAAGGTCCTCTGGTCGAGCCCGGCGAGGAGCAGCGCGCCCACGACCGTGCCCGCCGCATTCGCAAGGATGAGCGGCACGAGCGTGCGCAGGTAGCCGAAGACCCGCCACGACTGGAGTACCAGGAGCGTGTTCGCGACGAAGATCGGGATCGTGATGATCACGACGGCCTGCTTCGGACCGAATACGGACGCGAGGATCGGTGTGGCGATGAGCGGAAGCCCCATCGCGGTCGCGCCTTTCGCCAGTCCGGCGATCGCTAGGCCGACCACGAGGGTCAGGAGCTGGAGCGCGCCCAATCTGTCTTGCCGACGAGCGAGGGCCATTCCACCCGGTGAAGGCGGTCGCTCGCGATGTAGCGACGACCGGTCTTCGACAGCGCGCGACCCTCGACGCGGACGATGTCTGCGGTGTGGTCGAACCCGGCCCCGTGCACGAGCGCGGAGCCGACGCCGTAGACGTCCACAGGCACGCCGAGCTCCTCGAAACGGCGGATCTTCTCGGCGTCGAACCCACCCGAGGCGACGATCCGAACGTGCTTGTATCCGCTCTGGTCGAGGGCCTCGCGCAGGAGCTCGACGAGTCGTGGCGTGACCCCGCGAGGCTCCCCGCTAGCAACGCCCTCCTTCTCCTCGAGCTCGCGCAGGATCGCGCGGTCGACGAGCGACTCGCTCGTATCGACGCGGACGCCCCACAGGCGCGCGCCGAGCGCGTGAGCGACACCGAGTGAGGTGTTCACGACGTCGTTGTTGAAGTCGACGAGGCTGGTGACGTTCACGTGGCCTTCGGGCGTTCCCTTCGCGGTGAGATGCCCGACCGCGTCGGGCGCTCGGTTGATGTACTCGTCGAACTTCAGCGTGGCCACGGTCGTGTCGCCGCCGTACACCGCGATAAGCGCATGGGGCACCGTTCCAAGCCCGGTCGATCCCCACCACTCGCCCTGCTCGTCCGTGGACACCGCCGTCGCGCCGCCGACGTATGCGGCATAGCCCGATCCGGCTTGCGCCTCGTGTACCTGGTGGCGCGCGCCGAACATGATCACGGGCTTGCCGTTCGCGGCGGCCACCACGTCCCGGGTGTTCGTCGCGATGCGCGTCCCCTCCGACAGCGCGCCGAGGTAAAGGGTCTCGAGGTGGGCGAACTCCGCGTACTCGCCCTCGATGTGCATGACCGGCTCGTGTGGCTTCGCGGTCTCGCCGTCGTACAGCGACGACACCTCGAGCTCCGCCCACGCCGGTTCCCAGAGTGCAGCGAGCTCTCGCGAGATCTCGAACACCTCGCGCGCGACCGGCTCGTACGCGGACCAATCAAGCGAAGGGAGCTGGCTCCAAGCCGAATAGAGCCGACGCTCCGCGCTGAGATACCTGTCGAAGACCGCGTCGGCGCGCGTGCGATCGCGGTAGTGGCCTGTGCCGACGTGGAGGATCGCGAGGGTCTGGTCGGTCCCGACGATGACCGCGTCGGGATGCTTCTGGAAGACTTGCATCGTGACGCGCTCGTGTCGCTTGTCGCGCTCGAGGATGAGCTTCGTTCGCGCGAAGTAGATGTCGCTCTTGTAGCCGGCGCGGATCTTCTCGATTGGTAAGCGAAACACGTGAGGGCGGAGGCGCTCGGTAACGATCACTTCGTTACCTGCTCAATCTCCGAGCTGCGCTCGGGAGACGCGCTCAGGGCTGGATGGCTCGCTCCTTGTCGGCAGGGGCAGGGGCCCCTGGGCGCGGAGCGCACCGCTCGTCGCTCGTACCGTTCCAAGCCTAGAACATGCTCATGAGCATGCCGCCATCGACTTGGAGCGACGCGCCGGTGATGTACGAGGCCTTCGGCGACGCGAGGAACACGACCGCCGCGGCGAACTCTTCGGGCTTCCCGTAGCGGCCCATGGGGATGACCGTCTTTTCGTAGTGCGCGCGGATGGCGTCGGGTGTCGTGTTCTGCCGCTTCGCGGTGTCGGAGTCGAGCTGCTCGATGCGCTCGGTGAAGATGCGTCCGGGCTGCACGCAGTTCACGCGGACGCCGTCCTTCGCGAGATCGCTCGACAGCGTCTTCGCCATGCCCTGCACCGCGGCGCGGATCGCGTTTGACAGGATGAGGTTCAGGTACTGGGTGGGCTGCCGGACGGTCGTCGAGGTCATGTACACGATGGAGCCGCCACCGGCCCTGCGCATGTGCGGAAGGACGAGGCGCGTGAGACGCACGGCCGAGAAGAGCGTGATGCCGACGGCTTTCTGCCACGCCGCGTCATCGAGATCGTCGAAGCGGCCCGGCGGCGGACCACCCGCGTTGGACACGAGGATGTCTACGGTCCCGAATTTGTCGACCGTGGTCTTCACGAGCTTCTGACAGCCATCGGCCGTTCCCACGTCGGCCACCGTCCACTGCACGTCGGCCCCGGTCTTCCGTTGCACGTCCTCGGCAGCCGCGCGGATCGCCGCTTCGTCGCGGCTGCACATCACCACGCGGGCACCTTCGCGCGCGAACTCCTCCGCGACCGCGCGGCCAAGACCCTTGCTAGACGCGGCGACGATCGCGACTTTGTCCCGAAGACCGAGATCCACAGGGCTATCGTGCCACCATGCGCCGCAACGTCGCTTGGATCGGTCGGCTCCTGCTTGCGGCCGCGCTCGCTTATCTCACTGTCGGCATCGTGTGGGAGACCGCATTCGACCTCGCGCTCCCGGCCTCGGGGACCGGCGATATCTCCCCGTGGAACGGCCCAAGGTCGTTCCTGGCCTGGTTCGTCCTTCCGTCGGCGCTCTGGCCGTGGAGCATGAGCGAGTTCATTCCCGGTGGATCGCTCGTCGCGGCCGCCCTCTTCGTTGCGATGACTGCGTTAATGTTCGGCGCGCTCACGCGCCTGGCGCCTGCGGTGGCCGCGCCTACAGGATCCCGGCGGCCACCGCGATCACGATCAGCGCCGCGAGCACGAGCCGGTAGGCCACGAACCAGTTGAGCGAGTGTCCGCGCAGGAAGCGGACCAGGAAGGCCACCGCGGCGAGTCCCGACAGGAACGAGAGCACGAAACCGACAGCGAACATGTCAGGCTGAGCAAGGAGCTGAGCGGCCTTGCGGGCATCCAGCAGCGTCTTCGCGCCGGCGCCGAGGATCACCGGCGTCGCCAGCAGGAAGGCGAAGCGCGTTGCGTCCTCGCGCCGCAGCTCGCGCACGAGGCCGGCGGAGATCGTGATGCCCGAGCGCGAGATCCCGGGGATCAGCGCTATCGCTTGCGCGATGCCGATGACGAGCGCGTCGGCAACGCGGACGTCGGTCATCACGCGACGCTGACGCGCGACCGCCTCCGCCGCGACGAACACGATCGACCCCACGACCAGGCCGGCCGCGATGACGAGCGGTCCCCGCAGCTCGCGCTCGATGGCGGATTGGAAGAGCACGCCCGCGATGGCGGCGGGGGCGGTGCCGAGGACGATCAGCGCCGGCATACGCCACCGTCCCCGGACGAGGTCGACCACGAGCTCGATCCACGTTCGGGCGAAATACAAAAGCACGGCGAGCGCGGTGCCGAGGTGCAATGCGACGTCGAAGGAGAGACCGAAGCGGGTGGGGTCGAGCTTGAGGACGTCGCTCACCAGGATGAGATGCGCGGTCGAGCTTACCGGAAGGAACTCGGTAAGTCCCTGCACGAGACCGAGGATCGCGGCCGCGGCGAGATCGTTCAGCGCATTGCTCGTCGCGCGGAGGCCAGCGCCTCGCGCCCTTCACGGTCGTTCTCGCGGACCGCGTCGAGGTTCTTCGCCCACGCGCGCCGGTGGCCAACATCGATGAAGCGCATCGCGACACTGCCGTCGAATTCGCCGACGCCGCCCTTTGTCGCCGCGTCTGCCGCGTAGCCGTACGACTCGGCGGCTCGCAGCAGATCGGCGCCAGGGGAGTTCGGCAAGAGACCGCGCGCGGTCCGAAGGAAGCGTGCGGCCGCGCTGCGTTTGTCCACGAGGACCGAGCGCATGGTGTGATCCGCGAACGCAGCGCTTCCCGCATGCTTGGCATCGCTCCACCGCGCGTCGTCGCGCAGCGCCGCCGACCACGACATCAGAGCCCGATCGCTCGCGTCCCCGGCGGCGAGGGCCGCGTCGATACCTTCGCGCAGCGCGCGGGGTCGGTCGGGTGGCGCGGTCTTGTCGAGAAAGATCAGGCCACCGCGTTCCGCGCTTTCGAACTCGGACCAGCCTGCTTTTCGCGGATCGTCGCCCTTGTCGAAGAACGTCCGCGCGAAGAAGGTCGGACCCTGTTCGTCGTAGCCGACGACGAGGCCGTACTCGGGTGTGCCCCCCAGACCGAACACGAGAGGCGGCAGCTGGCCGTCGATCGCCTCGATCACGCGATCGAGGACGAGCGCACGCATTTCGTCGTCGTATGGCGGAGGCTCAGGATCGAGTCGCACGCCTGCCGCGCGCGCCGCGCGCGAGAGCGTTTCGGCGTCTCGCGGCGCCGCCGCGAGCGGATCCCACGCTGTTTCGTCGATCGTGGTCGTGAACGACGCGCCCGACGATCCCATGAGCCAGTCGTATTCCGCGCCGGTCGCGAGCGCGAGTGCATACATGAATGTCGTGTCGTGCCCCTCGCCGAACCGGAGAGGCCCGACGTCTTTAAGGATGCGGCGCTTGGTCAGGCGGCGATCTCGGGGAACGTGTGCTTGAGGAGGGTGCAGGCCTGAAGCGTGATCCACTTGCTCGCGGCGACGCGCGAGGGCATGCGGTCGGCATACGGCGCGCGCCCGCCCCAGCGGCCACGTATATCCAGCGACCGCAGCGTCTGCGCGCGCACGGCGGAGTCGCTTCGTTCGAGGAGCCACGGCACCGGGTCGCCCTTCAGAAGGGAGCGCCAAGACATCAGGCTCCTCCGATGGACAGCTCTGAGATTACGAGCGTGGGGCTGCCCAGCCCGCCGGGTCCGAAGACGAGGTCGGTGCCGACGCCGACGACCGAGTTCAGGAGACTCGTCAGGTTTCCGGCGATGGTGATTCCCTGGGCCGGGTGGACGCGGTTTCCGCGCTCGAGGTAGTTCCCCGTAGCACCGAGGGAGAACTCGCCGGACACGGGGTCAACGGTGTGGAGGTTCAGGAGGGACGTCACGCCGAGGGCGCGATCGAGAGCGCCGACGATCGCCGTCGCGTCGTCGGTGCCGGCGGCTACGAATAGGTTCGAGGGCCCGATCCGCGCCGGCGAGCCGTAGCCACCGCGTCGGGCATTACCGGAAGGCCCATCTCCGAGCTTCCTCGCGGTCTTCAGCGATGTGAGGTACCCGCGCAGCACGCCACGTTCGATGAGCGTCCGGGTGGTCGTGGCGACGCCTTCGCCGTCGAAAGGAGCACTGCGGAGACCGCGCGGCCGTCGCGCATCGTCGACGATCGTCACCCTCTCGCTCGCGACGCGCTCTCCGATCTTGTTCGCGAAGAGGCTCCGTCCCTTGAGCACGTTGTCGGCGGAGAAGAGCGGTCCGATCGCGCGCAACAGCTCCATCGCCATCCACGGATCGAGCACGACGGGCAGCTTCTGCGTCGCGAGCGGCTTTGCGCCCAGTTTTTCGACTGCCCGCTGTGCGGCGCGCTGCCCGACGCGAGCGGGCTCCAGCTCGCCGAAGCGACGGGCGGCCTCGCCGTGGTAACCGATTTGTCGGTTGCCATTCTGGGACGCGACCGCTGAGGTCATGACGCCGCAGTAGGACTCGCGGAACGAAGCGCGGACGCCGGTCGTCGTCGCGATGATCGTCGTCGACTCCGAATCGCTGTACGTCGTCTTGCGGAACTGCTTCACACGCGGATCGGTCGCGCGCGCGGCCTCTTCCACAGCGAGCGCGATCGCGCCGCGGTCGCCGAGCGGGCGATCACCGATCCCAGCCTGGTAGATGTCGAGATCGGCGTCGTCGATAGGCCGTGTCGCAAGCGCCAGGTCCTCATCGCGTTCGGTCAGAGCGGACATGCGCCGCGCAATGTCGACGCAGGCCCGGATCCCGTCTGCCGACAAGTCGCTCGTGTACGCGAAGCCGAGCCGCTGATCGTCGAGGACGCGGATGCCGATGCCCCGTTCGCCGCGCGCGATGACCGCCTCGATGGCGCCTTCTTTGATCTCGACGGAACCGGATTGCGCTTCACGCAGGAACACTTCGCCGGTCGCGACGTTCACCGACTTCAGCGCATCGATCGCCACATCGACTGTCGCTTCGTTCGTGAGTCGCTCGCTCACGACGAAACCGGCCGGGCGTTGCGGGTGGCACGGGGGAGCGGGTTGTGCGCGAGCCGTATGACCGGCCGCGTCGCTCGGGGATGGAACTCACTGCCGCGGAGCGGACCGGTAGGCGAGCGCGCAACCCCGACCCCGGGACAGGACCCGCAACGCGCGCTGTATGAGGAGGTCACTTGAGCTTGCCGCCAACGACGACGCTCGGGATGCGGATGGTCGGTTGGGCGTCGGCGACCGGCGCGCCCTGTCCATCCTTGCCGCACGTCCCGGTTGAGTAGCCGAGATCACTTCCGACCATATCGATTTCGGACATCAGCTTTGGGCCCTGTCCGACCAGCGTGGCTCCCCTCAGCGGCTCGGCAAGCTTGCCATCGCGTATTCGGTAGCACTCGGTTATCTCGAACGCGAAGTTGCCGGACACGACGTCGACCTGCCCACCGCCCATCTTTTTTACAAAGACTCCGTCCTTCACAGAGCGGAGGATCTCCGCCGGGTCCGACGTGCCTCGCGCGATCATCGTGTTCGTCATGCGGCAGATCGGCAGATAACGGAAGGACTCCCGTCGCGCGTTGCCGCTCCGGTCGATGCCGAGTTTCTCGGCGTGCTTTCGATCAGAGAGGTAGGTCCGCAGCACCCCGTTCTCGATGAGGACGGTGCGGTTCGTGGGCGTGCCCTCGTCGTCCATCGCGGCGGTGCCGCGCTTATCGGGATCGGTGCCGTCGTCGATCACGGTGATGAGCTCGCTCGCGACCTTCTGACCTATCCGGCCGGAGTAGACGGAGAGGCCCTTGAGGTTGAGGTCCGCCTCGAGGCCGTGGCCGACCGACTCGTGGATCAGCGTCCCGCCGGCCTCGCTCGAGAGCACGACCGTGTAGGTGCCGGCGGGCGCGGGCTCCGCACCGACGTTGAGGACCGCGCGCCGCGCGGCATCCGTCGCCGCTTGCTCGACCGCTTCGTCGGTCAGCATCTCGAACCCGGCCGCACCGCGGATGGCCTCAAATCCCGACTCCAGGACATCTCCCTGCTTGGCCACCGCGTGCACTGCCAGGTTCAGGCGGATGCGCGTGTCCGTACGGAGGAGGCCCTCGCTATTGGCGACGAGCACCTCCTGGACGCTCTCGCCGTAGCTGGCGGTCACTTGATGGATACGTGGGTCCAGCGCTCGAGCGACCTCATTCGCGCGGCGGAGGAGACCGACTTTTCGCTCGACCGCGACCGACCGCGGGTCGATCGCGACCGTGGAATGGCGTGGAAGCTCATCTGGTTCCGGCTCGTCCGCTTCGTGGAGCTCTCCGCCCTCGGCGACGCTGCGCGCGGCGCGCCCGGCGAGGGCCATGAGGTCATCGACATCGGCCACGTTGCCGTTCGCGTAGTTCGTGCGCTCGCCGCTGGTGACGCGGATGCCCGCGCCCTGATCGACGCCCGAGATCGCATCCTCAATGTGATCGTCGTCGAGGATCAGTTGGAGCGTCTCGTGACGCTCCCAGAAGAGCTCAGCCCAATCCCCACCTCGCGAAAGCGCGGTGCGGAGGGCTTGAGCTACTTCGCGCGCGCTGATCGACGGCCTACTCGTAACTGCTGTAGTGATGACCGACCTCCGCTCCCCTGAAGAAGGGCGATGGTACGACGTTCAGTCGCCGATGACAGTTATGGTCGCGCTCCGTTCGCGCGGTCCGTCGAGCTCAGCGAAGTACAGACCTTGCCATGTGCCGAGTTCGATCTCACCGTCGCGTACCGCGAGCGTCACGCTGTTGCCGACGAGTACCGCTTTGATGTGAGCGGGCCCATTTCCTTCGGCGTGCGCGTACTCCGCATCGCGTGGAACCATTCGCTCGAGCGCGGTGAGAAGGTCTTTCTGTACATCGGGGTCGGCGTTCTCGTTCACGAAGACCGCCGCGGTCGTGTGCGCGACGCTGACGGCGACGAGCCCCTCGCGGATCTTCGCGCGTGTGACCGCCGCCTTCACGCGCGGGGTGATATCGATCGTCTCCTCGCGTTTCCTTGTTTCCACCGTGATCTTTTCGTGCCGGACGCTCACTCCGGCGCTCCCCGCCCCGGTTCGCACTGCGCTTCGCATCCGGAGGCGCCCGCACCCGCGGTTTCGACGACCACAAGAGCGGCGATCGGCTCCTCCTGCACGGCGCGACGATACTTCCGCCCGGAAGATGCGGACTTGGGGCGAGGAGCGCGATGCGGCGGTGGCGGCACTTCGCGCGGCGGGGATCGCGACCGCGGCCTTGGATGCCGACGTGCTCCTCGCGCACGTACTCGGCGTCACGAAAGAGATGCTCTATGCACATCCCGACACGGAGATGTCGCACGGCGCGCAGCGGCGCTACGGCGAGCTGATCGACCGGCGCGTAAAGGGTGAGCCCGTCGCATATCTTCGGGGCTTCAAAGAGTTCTACGGGCTTCGCTTCACCGTCGACCACCGCGTGTTGATCCCGCGACCCGAAACGGAGACGCTCGTGGACGCGGCGCGGGAGATCATCGCCGGCCGCGCGGTCACGGTCGCGGATGTCGGGACGGGATCGGGCGCCGTGGCTATCGCGATCGCAGCACACGAACGCGAGGTTCACGTGATCGGGACGGACATCAGCGTGGATGCGCTCGTCGTCGCGCGAGAGAACACCCTTCGGAACGGCGTCGCCGACCGGATCGAGCTACGCGAGGGCGATCTTCTCGCGCCGATCGCGGATCCGGTCGACCTCGTGGTCGCGAACCTTCCTTATCTGCGGGACGACACGCTCGAGCATCTCGTCGGCGAGCGCACCTCGCTGGCGTTCGAGCCGCGCCTCGCCGTGACGGCGGGAAAGGACGGCCTTGAGCTGATCTGGCGCGCGGCATCGGATCTCTCGCGCGTGCTGGCCCCGCACGGTGCCGCGCTCTTCGAGATCGATCCGCCATTCGCCGAACAGGTCGCGCACCTTCTCCAGTACTCGCTCGGTGGAGAAACGCGCGTGATCAATGATCTCGCCGGCGACGCGCGCGTCGTCGGGGTGACCAGGCGCTGATGCCGCCGTCGGTCAAGGCCACCGCGTTCGATGCCGTTACCTGGCGTGAGCTCGGTCCGCGGATGCTGGAGCTCGAGCGCCAGGAATGGGGTCCGCGGGCGTTCTCCGAGCGCGAGATGCGGTGGCAGGCCACCAACCGCGATGCCGTGGTGATGACGACCTGGGACGCCTCGACACTCGTCGGATTTGCGGTCGCGGGACCCGCATGGACCGCAGGCCGCGCGAGTCTTCTCAACGTGCTCATCGATCCGGCGTACCGCGGGCAGGGCTTGGTGTGGCCGCTCATCGCTGCCGTCGAGCGCGAGCTCTTCGATCGCGGCATACGCGAGCTCGATATCGACGCGCGTGTCGAGAATGGATTCGCCGACGCGGTCGAGCGGCGCTATGGAAAACGTGCGACGGTCATCGAAGGAGACCACCCGAGCCCCTACGGTCCCCAGCGGACCATCCGCATCGCGCTCGCCAGACGAGAGACTCCACCTCATCGAGCGCGTGCAGCACCGAGCTCTCGAACAGTTCGCCATCCTGATGCCGGACGAGGACGCCCCTCAGCCCGCACGCGGCCGCCCACTCGATAGCGCGCTCGGAGTCGTCGACCACTGCCGCTTCCGCTGGATCGGTTCGGGTGTCGGAGAGGATCGCGCGGTAGTACGCCGGACTCTGTTTCCACACGTTTACGAGGTCGCTCCCATAGACCCGATCGAAGAGCTCGCGCGCGTTCATCGTCTCCAGATATCCGACCAGGTCGGCGTGCTGGTCACCCGACGCGACATGCAGCTTGAGGCCCCGTCTATGGAAGTCCCGTAGTCGTTCGACGATCCGTGCCGCGCGGATGTCGACCCATCGGCGAACGTATTCATTGCTCGGCGAGTTCCTCCCCGAGATGCGTGGGCGAATGCGAATGTGGTTGTCGATCAGGACGCCGCCTTTGTCGATGAACAGAGTGGTGATCTTCGCCATGTGCGGGCGGCTATCATCCACGACGTGAAAACGCGCCTCCTCGCGGCGGATTCGCCGGGGGCGGTGGAGGAGGCCGCGGCCGCGCTCGCACGAGGCGAGCTCGTCGCTTTCCCCACCGACACGGTGTATGGACTTTCGGCTGGACACGAGCACGTGCGGAAGCTCTACGGCGCGAAGGACCGGCCGAAAGAGAAGCGCATCCCGGTGCTTCTCTCGGACATCGGGAACCTTGAGGCAAGCGCGATCGTGACGCCGATTGCGCGCGCTCTCGCGCAGCGTTTTTGGCCGGGCCCCCTCACTCTCGTGCTGGTCGCGCCTCGCCGCGGCACGATGGCCTTCCGCGTCCCGGACCATGCTCTGGCGAGGCGGCTCATCGCGGCGAGCGGCGGCGGCCTCCCGGTGACCAGCGCGAATCGGTCCGGCGAGCCGGACGCGAGGACGGCGCAAGAGGTGATCGCGCAGCTCGATGGCCGTATCGCGCTCGTGCTCGATGGAGGCACGACACCAGGCGGCGTCTCGTCGACGATCGTCGACTGCACGACGGACCAGGCGAAGATCTTGCGTCACGGGGCGATCAGCGAGGCCCAGATCGACGATGTTCTGGCGACCGTCGCATGAGGATTGGGATCGCCGCGGATCACGCGGGGCAGCGCCTCAAAGGCGCGATCACCGAGCACCTGAAGGCGGCGGGCCACACGATCGTCCCGTTCGGACCTGAGACAACGCCGGACGATGACTACCCGCTCATCATGCGGCCACTTGCCGACGCGATCGCTCGCGGCGATGTCGACCGCGGCATCTTCTTCTGTGGGTCGGGGATCGGACCGATGATCGCTGCCAACAAGATCGCCGGGGTTCGCGCAGCGGTGGCTGAGAACGAGTGGTCGGCGCGCGACGGTGTCGAGCACGTCGACGTGAACCTGCTGACCCTCGGTGAGCGCGTGATCGGCGAAGCGCTCGCGAAGAGCATCGTGGATGCGTATCTAGGCGCGGAAGTTCAGGGCGGCCGGCACCAGCGGCGTCGCGACCAAATTCGCGCGCTCGAGTCACCGGCGCGCGCCGTCCAGCGGGAACCAGAACTCCTAAAAGAGAGGCGAACGAAGTGAGCAGCAGCAGTTACATCGAACGGACGGACCCCGAGATCTACGCTGCGATCGAGGGCGAGCGGCGCCGGCAGGTCGAGAAGATCGAGCTCATCGCCTCGGAAAACTACACGAGCGCGGCGGTTATGGAGGCCGTGGGCAGTGTCCTCACGAACAAGTACGCGGAGGGTTACCCGGGGCGTCGGTACTACGGCGGATGCGAGTGGGTCGACGTCGCCGAATCGCTCGCCATCGAGCGTGCAAAGGCGCTCTTCGGTGCGGCGCACGCGAACGTCCAGCCGCACGCTGGCGCGCAGGCGAACATGGCCGCGTACGCGGCCGTCCTCAAACCGGGCGATACGGTGCTCGGTCTTGCTCTCGATCAGGGCGGTCACCTGACGCACGGATCGCCGGTGAACTTCTCGGGCAAGCTCTACCACTTCGCCGCGTACGGCGTCCGCAAGGACACCGAGATGCTCGACTACGACGAGCTCGAGCGTCTCGCGAAGGAGAACCGTCCGAAGCTCATCGTCGCCGGCGCGACGGCGTATCCACGCACCTTCGACTTCCCGCGGCTTCGACAGATCGCCGATGCGGTCGAGGCTCTTCTCCTCGTGGACATGGCGCACTTCGCCGGCCTCGTCGCGGCGGGGGAGCACCCGACGCCGGTCGGGTATGCGCAGATCGTCACGACGACCACCCACAAGACGCTCCGCGGTCCCCGCGGCGGGATGATCCTGTCCGACGCGGAGTTCGCGAAGGCCATCGACAGCGCCGTATTCCCGAACATTCAAGGCGGGCCGCTCATGCACGTGATCGCCGGGAAAGCGGTCATGCTCAAGGAGGCCGCGACACCCGAGTTCCGCGTGTACGCGAAGCAGATCCGCGTGAACGCGACGACGCTCGCGGCGTCACTCGCTAAGGCCGGGATGCGCATCGTGTCGGGCGGAACCGACAACCATCTGATGCTCGTCGACGTGCGCCCGGTGAACCTCACCGGCAAGCAGGCCGAAAAGGCGCTCGATGCGGTCGGGATCACGGTGAACAAGAACACGATCCCGTATGACCCGCAGAAGCCAGGCACCGCGTCGGGGATCCGCATCGGCACGCCCGCGATCACGACGCGCGGCATGAAAGAAGCGGAGATGGAGCGCATTGGCGCGCTCATCGGACGGATCCTGCAGGCGAAGGGCGACGAGACGGTGGCGAAAGACGTAGCGGCCGAGGTCCTCGACCTCACAAGCCGCTATCCCGTCCCAGGCATCACACCGGACAAGGTCAACGCCTAGGTGACCGAGGAGCGGCTCCGCCGCGACGAGGGAATCCGCCAGCCTGAGCGCCTCTCCCCGGCGAAGCCGGGAGATTGGGCAGGCGTCGCCCGCTGAGCACCGAACAGCTCCACGTCTCGAGCCATCCCCTCGTCCGGGAGAAGCTCACGCGACTCCGCGACGAGACGACGCCACCCAAGATTTTCCGCGAGCTTGTCGCCGAGATTGCGACGCTCCTCTTATATGAGGCGACCGCGGATCTCCCCACCGACGAACGCGAGGTCAAGACTCCACTGGCGCCCTACAAGGGCGCGCGTTTGAAGGACAAGGTGGGACTCATCCCGGTGTTGCGCGCGGGGATCGGCATGGTCGAGGCGGCGCTCGAGCTCATGCCCGAGGCGCAGGTCTGGCATATCGGCCTCTTCCGTGACGAGCGAACGCTCCGTCCGATCGAGTACTACAACAAGCTGCCGTCCTCGGCGACGGTTCAGGTCTGCCTCGTGCTCGACCCGATGCTCGCGACCGGTGGGTCGGCGACCGCGACGATCGACGTTCTCAAGAAGTGGGGCGCGAAGCGGATCAAATATGTCGGCATCATCGCGGCGCCGGAAGGGGTGCGCGCTCTGGTGAGCGCACACCCCGACGTTCCGATCCATGTCGCGGCGCTCGACGAGCGCCTAAACGAGAAGGGCTACATCGTCCCCGGCCTCGGCGACGCCGGAGATCGGCAGTTCGGGACCGGATAGCCCGTAGCGCTTAGGCGTCCCGATCAGCCGCTACGTGGACTTCTACATGCCTTCGGTCACTGGGTAGATCTCGTCGGCGACGAGGCCGTGCGCCTCTTTGTGCACCTTGTTCGCGGCGTCGGCGGTGGGTGCGTCGACCAGGCAGAAGATCTTCCCGTTCTTTTCGTCGAACCAGTAGCGCAGGTACTGCACGCCGTACTTCCCTTGGGTCTTCACGTCGGCCATGTGCGCGTCGGCGACGTCCTTTGCCTTCGCTCCCTCTGGGGCCTTGCGGTGTACGTCCATGAACAGCGGCATCGTTTCGTTCTCCTCTTTGCCAATTTGTTCCTGTGCCGGCACTGCGAGTTCTACGAGACGACCGTGTGGCGCCCCGTGTGCGGCGGCGTGTGGCTTAGCGTGTGGGAGGACGAAAACCGCCGAATGCGTTCGGCCAGGTCGGGCATCGGACCGGCGAGCGCGATGCGCAGGCCTCGTTCTACGTGCTCTTTGTCTCGCCCGCCCTCGACCTCAACGAGGTCGGCGAGGATCGCCGCGACGATCCAGCGGTGGCCCTGCCCCTGCTCCTCACGGGCGAGTGCCTCACGGAGGAGGGTGACCGCCCGAGCGTCATCGTGCTTGGAACGGGCGATCAACCCGAGACCGCGAAGCGCGAGAGCCTGCCCGCTCGGGTTCTTCGTCTCCTGCGCGATGGTCAGCGCGCGCGTGAACCGCTCCGTCGCGCCGTCGAGGTCGGCTTCGGCCAGCCGGGCCTCTCCCGCTTGCGCGAGTGCCCAGGGCAACGGCGGCAGGAGGCCCTCACGCTCGGCCCTCGCGACCGCCGCGTCGGCGAACGCTTTGCCTTCCTCGACGTTACCGATGCGAACCAGGACACGCGCGAGCACGCCCATCGCGTACGGCGCCCAGCCCAGGGCCGGCAAGCCCGCCCGAAGCTCTTCCTCAGCCGCCGCGTAGTCGCAGCGATCGGCGTGGCAAACGGCGAGCATCGCCCTTGCCCAGCCCGCCTCTTTGGTGTCGCCGATGTCTTCGGCAAGGCGACGAGCCCTGCGAAACGACGCCTCGGCCGCTCCGTAGCGCCCCTCGATCGCGGAGATCCGGCCGCGCTCGCTTTCGATCTGAGCGGCCGTTGCGCGGTCGCCGAGCTCGTTCGCAAGGCGGAGCGCCCGCTGGAGAAAGCTCGTCCATTCGCGTGCGGTGCCCAGGCCGCCGGACGTGTATGTGGTCGACCCAAGGATCAGCGCTCGCGCTTCGAGCGCACGGTCTCCGCTCTCGGCTGCCTGGCGCGCCGCACGCAGGCTGATGTCTCGCGCGCTCGAAAAGTCGCCTGCCCAGAAACGCACCTTCGCGATGTCGAGCAAGGCGCGCGCTTGCACGTCGAGGCGGAGCAGTGGCTCGGCCGCCGCGCGGGCCGGTCGCTCGAGCGGCCGCGAGATGGAGGCCGGCGGTTCCATGGCGAGCTCGTCGCGGTAACGACGCGCGAGACTGGCGACGTACGTGCGCGCTCGGTCGCGATCCCCGCGGGCGCTGTGGATCTCGACGACGAGCTCGTGCAGGCTGTCGTCGAAAGGCTCACTTCGGAGCGCCCGCTCCGCGAGGGCGAGCGCGCGGTCGGGCTCGCGGTGGGACAGGAGCGTCGCCGCCCAGCGAAGCGCATCCGCGGCCGCGGTCGCTACGCGAGCGCGCTGCACCTGGAGCCACGTGTCGAAAGAAGGCGCCTCGCCGAAGCTCATCCCCTCGAGAAGCTCTCCGCGGACGAGGTCGTCTATCGAAACCTCGTCCCACTCGCCGCGCAAGAGCTCCCCCGCATCGACGACCAGTACTTCAGCGTCGATCTTGATCCGGCCATCGCGTTCGCCGATCTCGGCCGGTGGATTGATCGCTTTCCGCACTTGGCTTAGCGACCAGCGGACAGCCCCGAGAGGGTCGTCCGCCTCCGACCAGAGGAGGTCCGCGAGCTCGCGCCGCGTCGGGGCGCGCGGCTCGAGCAGGAGATAAGTAAGAAGTGCCCAGGGCTTGTGGCCCTCGAGGCGCCGCGACTCGCCGTCATGCTCGAGGCCCGGCCGCCCCAGGAGCCTCACCCGAAAGGTCATTGGGTGCCGAGTCTAAGAAGCCAGCCGGAGCTGGAATGCCGAATGCGTAGGAGTCGTTATCGTGCCCGCGGTGTCTTCCACCTCCGTCCTCCTCGTCGGTTCAACGGTGCTTGCGTTCGCGCTGGCCGCCATCGCGACCCCGCTGGTCGGCATGGTGGCCCGCCGGTGGGGGATGCTCGACATGCCGGGCGGCCGCCGGGTCCATCCGCGCCCGATCCCGCGTCCCGGAGGCCTCGCGATCGCGGTTGCGTTCGGATCCGCGATCTTCATCTTCTGGCTCATCGACCGGCTCGCCGGTCATCCCTTCCTCATCCCCGAGGAGGTCCGTTCGTCGCGATTCACGCTGACGGCCATCGCCGCGCTCCTTGGGATGGCTATCGGCCTCGTCGACGACCTGCTCGAGCTCCGCGCGCGCTGGCAGTTTCTGGGTCAGGTCATCGTCGCGGCCGTGATCGTCCTGGCCGGCATCCGCATCGACTTCGTGAATGACCCGCTGTCCGATCGCCTGATCCAGCTCTCATTTCCTGTCGCCGTTGCCTTCACGATGCTGTGGATCGTCGGAATGAACAACGCGCTGAACTTCATCGATGGTCTTGACGGCCTCGCGGCTGGCGTCGCGGCGATCGCTGCGCTCACGCTCGGAGGTCTCGCGCTCCTTCCGCAGGTCTCCGAGCCATTCGTCACGTGGATGGGCTTCACTCTCGCGGGTGCCATCGCTGGGTTCCTGCTCTTCAACTTCCATCCGGCGCGGCTCTTTCTCGGCACGACCGGCGTCGTGTTCCTCGGCACGATGCTCGCGGTGCTGTCGATCTTTGGGACGGCGAAAGTCGCGGCCGCGCTTCTCGTGCTCGGCGTACCGATCATCGACACGTTCTACGTCCTGGTCCGCCGCATCCTCTCGGGCCAGCCTCCGTTCGCGCCCGACCGCGGCCACTTCCACCACCGGCTCCTGGATATAGGGATGACGCATCAGCAAGCCGTTCTCTTGATCTATGCGCTGACCGCGCTGCTCGGCACGCTTGCGTTCATGACGAGTGGACGCGGGCAGATCGCGGGCTTCATCGGCCTCGCCGTGCTCCTCGGCATCCTTGTGATGGTCCTAGCACAGCGCAGCACGAAGGCCGAGGAGCTCGACCCCAGCCTTTACCGAGAGGAAGCCGATAGGTTCTAAACGAGTGACGAGCGGTTCGCTTCGCGCTCAGGGGCCCCTACCCCTGTCCGCGAGGAGCGAGTCGGCCAGCCTTGAGCGTGTCTCCTCGGCATCAGCCGAGAGATTGATCAGGGTAGGGACGTGCTCGTGGACCGATCCGACGCTCATCGAGTCCGGGTGGTACCCGGAACGGATCAAGGACGACGCCGACAAGCGCCTCCGCTATTACGCGGAGCACTTCCCGATCGTCGAGAACGATGCCGCCTTCTACGCACTTCCCTCGCAGAAGCAGGCGCAGCTCTGGGCGGAGCGTACGCCCGACGAGTTCGTCATGAACTTCAAAGCCTTCGCCACCCTCACCACTCATCACACCGATCCAAAGCGGTTGCCGAAGGACATCCGCGAAGCGCTGCCGAAGGAGGCTGCCGCAAAACGGCGGATCTATCCGAAGGACTTTCCGAAGGATGCGCGGGAGGAGCTGTTCGCGCGGTACTGGGTCGGTCTCGAGCCGCTCCGTAAGGTGGGAAAGCTCGGGGCGATCCTGCTGCAGTACCCGGAATGGTTCGCCATCTCCAGAGCGAACAAGGACGAGATCCTTCATGCACGGGAGCTGCTACCGGACGACCGGCTCGCGGTCGAATTCCGCAACGCGACGTGGATGAGCGAGCGCAATCGCACCGAAACGCTCTCGTTCCTCGAGAAGCACGGCCTCACCTACGTCGCGGTCGATGAGCCACAGGGTTTTCCATCGAGCATGCCGCCCGTTGCAGCGGTGACAAGCGACGCGCTCGCGATCGTGCGCTTCCACGGCAGAAACGCCGAGAATTGGAAGAAGCCGGGGCTCACGGCCGCTGAGCGCTTCGACTACTCGTACAAGAAGAAGGAGCTCGAAGAGTGGCTCCCGAAGATCCGTGCGATGGCCGAGCAAGCGAAGGAAGTCCAGCTCCTCATGAACAATTGCTACGGGGACAAGGCCGTGAACAACGCTGCGGAGCTCGCTGAGCTTCTGGGAATAGCCTGACAAGTGAACTTGACAATATGTCGCTAACGCCACGGGTTCACGAAGAAAGAGAATGTGGTCGACGCGCAGGAGCGGGTTCTCGAGTTCCTGACGAAAGAGCTGCTCGAGAATTAGCGGAGCGTGCTCCCGAGAAGCACGCCGTTCGCCCAGTAGATGCCGGTCGCGCCCGCGGGAAGGACATCGAACGTCGCGCCGCCGGCGTAGGCGACGAGCTCGGCGCTTACGACGACCGCGCCGTCGTAGCGATCACTGGCCGCGAGGTCGCCAACGCTCCGGCCGTCCGCGGCGGGGTGCCCGGGAGATACGTCGACCGTGCGGCCGTCAGAGAGACGTAGGTGCACAACGCGATGCGTCCCCGGTACCGGTGTGCTTCCGATCTGGGCGAGCGGGCTCGCGACGCGCGCGCCCGAGGCGTCTTGCGTCCACACGACGTCACCGATCTTGAGGTCTTCCACCGCTCTGTCACCGGACGGTGTCGCGATGCGGGTCCCGCGCGTGAGACAGATCGGGCACGGCGGCGCCCCGCTCGGGGTCCGGCTCGCGACAGTCACGTTCCCGCGCTGATCGATCGTTCCTTCGACGCGAGTGCCCTGCTGTGTCGACGGGGACCCAAAGATCGCTGTGAAGCGGAATCCGCCGCTCACCTGCTCGAGACGGAGCTCGTTGAGCATCTTCCAGTCGCGGTAGATCGCGAGCTCCTGCTCCTTCGTGTACGAGGCCGCCGGCGCGATCCCGAGATGGCCGAGGATCGCGCTGAACGTCGGCGCGTCCTTCTGGATTTCGGGGAGACGTTCGTGCGCCAGGACTTGCTCGTCGGCACGGGCCACCGGGTAGTAGTCGGGATCGCAAAAGAGCAGCCGGCCGAACTGATCGATGAGCCGGTACTTGAGCTGCGCCTGCGTGAGTCCACCGGGCGCGGGACTGGGGGTCGGCGAGGGCGACGGCGTGGGGTTCGGCGGAACCGTTCCAGGAACGATCGTGCCGGTGATCGCGGTGGCGGTTACCGAACCAGCCGGCGTGATCGTCGCGGTCTCGGCGGTGGCGCTGGGGGCCGGCGACGAGAGCGTCGCGGCGCCGCCGCACGCGACGACCGCCGCGAGAAGAAGAGGCGCACAGAGACGCATACCCCTAGGAACGCCGGGCACCCCTCGGTGGTTCCCGCTTTCCCGGGCGGCGGCGGCGAACGTAACGGGTCGCATACACCTCTTCCCCCAGGGAGAGGATCTTGTTGTCGACCCAGCCGGTCTCGAGCATCGCCTCCTGCAACTCGTCCCAGCTCGACGCGCGATCAGCCAGGAAAGGCTTCTTCCAGGCAACAACCCAGATCGCTCCGTCCGCGTGCGTCACGCGAACGAGCTCGGCTCCGAAGCGGTCGAGCGGAACCTCCTCGAGCGCGAAGCAGAGGACGAGTCCGTACTTGCCGTCCTTCGCCCGGGCCGGCAGGCGCAGGTCCAGGATGTCGAGCTGCCCGGCGAGGTGTTCGATGGGGCGGTCGTAGGTTGCGACACCACCGATACGGAGCGCCGGCATGCCCGATTTCACGCCCAATTTCGGGACGACCTCGACGGCGGTGCGCATTCCGCGAGGCACTTTCACCGATACGTCGAGTCTAGGGAACGCCTTATGCATCAACGGTCGGCGTGGCATTCGGTATGAGCGCGCGCCCGCGTCCGGTTCTGATCGTCGACGACGACATCGCGACGCTCGCGGTGGAGCGTCAGCTGCTCGTCGACAGCGGCTTCCGCGTCGTCGAGGCGCACGACGGCGCCGAGGCCCTCCGCGTAGTCCAGGAGGATCCGCCGGCGGTCGTCGTCCTCGACGTGCAGATGCCGGGAATGGACGGCCCGTCGTTCGCGCGGGAACTCCGGATGGCGCTCAAGCGTGTCCCACTTGTGATCCTCACCGGCGTTGCCGATCCGCGCCGCGAGGCGGATCGCTGCAACGCCGAGGCCTATCTCGCGAAGCCCTTCGACGCGCAAGAGCTCGTCAAGGTCGTTCGCCGCTTCGCAGCCTGACCCCCGCGCATACTGCGGAACGTGCCGGCCCGCCTACTCGTCAAAGAGGAGCACGGAGTCGTCGAGCAGCCCGCGGACCAGCTCTCCGAACTTCGCGGAACGTACCCATGCTGGCTGGACATCTCCGATCCCGCTAGCGAAGAGGTTGACCTCGTCGCTCATGAGCTCGAGCTTCACCCGCTCGCCGTCGAGGACGCCCGGCACGGCCATCAACGCCCGAAAATCGATCAGTACGAGACGCACTACTTCATCGTCTTCTATGGAATAGAGGCGCCGAGTCCCGGCGTCGTGAACTATCACGAGGTCGCGATCTTTGTCGTTGCGAACGCGATCGTTACCGTGCATCAGGGCGACTTCATCGCCCGGCAGGCGGTGGAGAAGCGCTTCGTCGAAGGCAGGCTCCCGACCAGCGGTCTGCTTCTTCACGCGCTTCTGGACACGATGGTCGATCAGTACTTCGAGGTGGTCGACCAATACGGTGAGCGCATCGAGCTGCTCGAGCAGTTCGTCGCGGAGGAGGCTGGACCGAACCTTCACCGCGCGCACGCGCCCCTCCGCGAGCTCTTCCTCGTGAAACGGGACCTGTTGCAGCTCCGCAAGACGATCACACCCGAGCGCGAAGTGCTCCAGGTGCTCGTGCGAGGCGACATCCGCGAGCTGCGGGAGACCGGCAAACGCGCGTACTTCCAGGACGTCTACGACCACATCCTTCGCGTGACTGACGAGATCGACACCTTCCGCGAGCTCTCCTCGAACGTGATCGACGCATACCTCGCCGCGGCATCGAACCGGTTGAACGAAGTGTTGAAGGTCCTCACGAGCGTCGCGACCGTGCTGCTCGTGTTGACACTTATCACCGGGTTCTTCGGACAGAACTGGGAGGCGATCCCGTATGGGTCGGTGAGTCTCTTCTGGCTATCGCTGGGCTTCATGGTCGTCGCGGCGGTCGCCATCGCGGTTTACTTCCGCCGCCGCGGCTGGCTCTAGCCGCGTTTTGAGCGCGTAGCGATCCGCTGCTAGGCTTGTCGCGCATTGCCCGACCGGGCTCCGCGTACGTATGGGGGCGATCTCCTAACCATCGGGTTCCAGATAGCGATCGTGGTGGGCATCCCCTTGCTCGCCGCGGCGTTCATCGGGGACGCGCTCGATCGCCAACTGGGTACGACGCCGACGCTCGGCCTTGTGTCGATCCTGCTCGGGCTGGCGATCGCGGGGCTGGGCACGTTCTTCGTCTTGCGGCGCTACCTTGCGGCTAACCCGGATCAGCCGGCGAGCGAGAAGGCGCGCGAGGCGGGGCGAGCATGGGACCGCGAGATCCAAGACCGCGAGCGAAAGCGCGAATCAGGGGAGGAGGACGAGTGACCACGGCGACGGCGACCCGGCCCTTCAACTTTTTCGAGCTGCCGACCCGATCGGTCATCGGACTCATCCTGTTGCTGAACGGTGCCGTGATCGCTGGCGCAGCGGTCACCCACAATCTCCCAAACTGGCCGCCCGGACAGGCCGATATTCATGTCGCCGATCAGACCGGCACGCCGATCTTCACCTTTGCCGGCGCGGACAACATCTCGGCCGGGGGGCCGATCACGATCTGGAACGACATCTCGATCTCCAACTCCATCTTCACGGCCTGGCTGGTCATGGCCGCCCTGGTTCTTCTCGCGTTCTTGGCGACCGCGCGCCTGAGCGAGCAGCCGGGACGCCTGCAGAGCTTTTTCGAGCTGATCGTCCAGGGCTTGGCGGACTTCATGCGCGAGGCCGGAGGGCCTGGGGTGGTTCGGTTCCTTCCGCTCTTCGGGTCGCTCTTCCTGTTCGCGCTCTTCAGCAACTGGCTTTCGATCGTCCCGCTCGTCGGTCAGATCGAGCTCTTGCACTCGCCGACCGCTGACTACCACACCAATCTTGGTCTGGCGCTCACCGGCTTCGCCTGGTATCAGACGGCCGGCATACGGGAGAACGGAATCGGGTATTTCACGCGCTGGTTCAACTTCACCGGCTTCAGGGACGGGGTCCTCGTCGGCGTCGTCATGATCCTCGTCGGTGTCATCGAGCTCTTCAGTGAGCTCTTCCGCATCCTCACGCTGACGCTTCGACTCTGGGGCAACATCTGGGGCGGCGAGATCGTGCTTTCCGTGCTGGCCGCGCTGCTCTTTCTGCCGAGCCTCTCGCTCCCGTTCATCGGGCTCGAGCTCTTCATCGGGTTCATTCAAGCGTTCGTGTTCGCGTTCCTCGTGCTCCTGTACATCATCCTTGCGCTCGAATCGCATGGCGGGGAGGAGCACGAAGAGCACGAGCCCGAAGCGCATCTCGAAGCACTACCAAAGGCGGCCTAATTCGCGAGGAGGTAGCAACGCATGAGTCTGGCCTGGCTTGGCGCTGGCATCGCGATCGGTTTTGGCGCGCTCGGAGCGGGACTCGGGATCGGCATCGCCGGCTCGAAGGTCGCCGAGGCGACGGGGCGCAACCCTGACGCGGCGAACGCGATCCGTACGAACGGCATCATCATCGTGGTCTTCGCGGAGTCGCTCGGCATCTTCTCTTTCGTCATTGCGTTCTTGCTGCAGGGCAAGGCTCTGTAGATGGCGTTCAGCCCATCTCTCGCGGAGGAAGCGCTGACCGGTCTCGTCGTCCACCCCTTCTGGGTGCTCGTCTCGATCGTCAACTTCCTCGTCATCCTTTATCTACTGCGCCGGTACCTGTGGGGACCGATCTTGGGGGTTCTCGCGACTCGCGCCGAAAAGATCCGCGAAGGCCTGGAGATGGCCGAGGCGGCAAGGGCCGAGCGCGAGCAGATGAAAGCTCAGGTCGAGCGTCTCCTCGGGGACGCCCGGCGAGACGCGCAGGCGATCGCCGAGCGGATGACCAAAGCCGCCGAGGCGGCCGCGGCCGAAATCCGCGCGCTGGCGAAGACCGAGGCGGATCGAATCCGCGAGCGCGGGCGCGAAGACGCGAAGCAGCTCCACGACCAGGCGCTCGCGCAGCTGCGATCGGAGCTGGCGGGCATGGTCGTTCTCGCCGCGAGCCGCGTGCTCGGCCGCGAGGTCAAGGCTGAGCAGCACCGCGAGCTGATCGAGCGGTCTCTCGACGAAGCAGGTGCGCAGCTCACGGATAAGAGCTAGTTGGCGCTCTCCGGATCCGCGGCACGCCGATACGCGGAGGCTGTGCTCGCGCTCGCGCCGGATGAACGCACCGTCGTCGAGCTCCGCACGTCGCTGGAAAAGCTTGCCCCGGTTTTCGACCGCGTCACGATCGCCAGCCTGCGCGACCCGTCCGTACCGATGAAGCAGCGCGTCGAGGCGCTGAGCTCGGCCCTGCGGGGTGAGCCCGACACAGTCCGCTCGCTGATGGTCCTTCTCCTAGAGACCGATCGAATCGCGCTCGTGCCGCGGATCGCTCTGGCGTTCGGCGATTTGGTCGACCGGCGCGACGGGATCGCGAAGGCGCGCATCACGACAGCGGTTCCACTTGAAGAGACCGAGCGTCGGGAGCTCGTGCGCCGTCTCGAGCAGACCTCGGGGACGAAGCTTCGCGCGACCTTCGCGGTCGACCCAACGCTCATCGGTGGCGCGAAGGTGCAGATCGGCGACCACCTGATCGACGCGTCGGTGCACGCCAAGCTCACCGCGCTCGGGCGTCAGCTCGCCTCATAGGAGGGTCACCATGGCCGACACGTCAGAGATCACCGACATCATCAAGGCGAAGATAAAAGGCTTCCAAGGTGGAACCGAGTCTGTTGACGTCGGCACCGTGGTCGAAATCGGCGATGGGATCGCTCGCGTGTACGGACTCGCGAACTGCATGGCGTCCGAGCTCCTCGATTTCGGGGACGACGTGTTCGGGCTTGCCTTCAACCTCGAGGAAGACACGGTGAGCGCGATCATCCTCGGCGACTACACGGGCATCGTCGAAGGCGGAGAGGTGCGCACGACCGGACGGATCGTGGAGACCCCGGTCGGCGACTCGCTCGTCGGCCGCGTTGTGGACCCGCTCGGGCGGCCGTTGGATGGAAAGGGTCCCATCAACACAAAAGAGGCGCGACCGGTCGACGTGGTGGCCCCGGGCGTCATCATGCGGCAGAACGTCGACACGCCGGTCCAGACCGGCATCAAGGTGATCGACGCCATCACCCCGATCGGACGCGGGCAGCGCGAGCTGATCATCGGCGACCGGCAGACCGGAAAGACCGCCGTCGCGATCGACACGATCATCAACCAGAAGGGCAAGGACCTCACCTGCATTTACGTCGCGATCGGCCAGAAGGAATCGTCGGTCGCGAAGATCGTCGCGACGCTCGAGGAGAAGGGCGCGATGGACCACACCATCGTCGTTGTCGCGGGTGCTTCGGACCCGGCGACGGTTCAGTACCTCGCGCCGTTCGCCGCATGCGCCATGGGCGAGTACTTCCGCGACAGCGGAAAGGACGCCCTCATCGTCTACGACGATCTCACCAAGCATGCCTGGGCGTATCGGCAGGTCTCGCTCCTCACCCGGCGCCCGCCCGGCCGCGAGGCCTACCCGGGCGACGTCTTCTACTTGCACTCGCGCCTGCTCGAGCGCGCGGCCCGCCTGAACAAGGACGAGGGCGGCGGCTCGCTGACCGCGCTTCCGATTATCGAAACGCAGGCGAACGACATCTCCGCCTATATCCCGACGAACGTGATCTCGATCACCGACGGCCAGATCTACCTCGAGACCGACCTCTTCAACCAGGGTCAGCGGCCGGCCATGAACACCGGACTCTCCGTTTCGCGAGTGGGTGGCGATGCGCAGACGAAGGCCATGAAGGCGGTCGTCCGGAGCCTGAAGCTCGAGCTCGCGCAATACCGCGAGCTCGCGGCGTTCGCGCAGTTTGGCTCGGACCTCGACAAGGCGACGCAGCAGCAGCTCCGCCGAGGCGAGAAGGTCACGGAGATCATGAAGCAGCCGCAGTACCAGCCGCTGCCGCTCGAAAAGGAGGTCGTGATCATCTTCGCGGCCACCAACGGCTTCATCGACGACGTCCCGAAAGAGCGCGTGGCGGACTTCGAGCGCGACCTCTATCGCTTCATGGACTCGGTCGGCAAGAACGTCACGGCCAAGATCGCCAAGGACAAGGCGTGGAGCGAGGACATCGAGAAAGAAGTCCGAGCGATGCTTGACGAGTTCAAGAAGACGAACCCGTACACCGACGAGAAGGCTCCCGCAGCCGCGTCGCCGGACGACAAGAAGCCCCCGGCTGCGACCCCGCCGGAAGAGAAGAAGGCCCAACCGCCCTCGAAGCCGGAAGACACGAAGCCCCCCGCCGCAACCTCGCCGGAAGAGAAGAAGCCCCTGGCTGCGATCCCGCCGGAAGAGAAGAAGGCCCAACCGCCCTCGAAGCCGGAAGACGAGAAGCCCGCCGCCGCCACCTCGCCGGAAGACGAGAAGCCCGCCGCCGCCACCTCGCCGGAAGACAAAAAGCCCCAACCGCCCTCGAAGGCCTAACGCGTGCCGTCAGAGCGCGAGCTCCGGAGACGTGTCCGGAGCATCAAGAACATCCAGCAGGTCACGCGGGCGATGCAGCTCGTCGCGGCCTCGAAGATGCGCCGCGCCCAGGCCGCAGTCCTCGCGTCGCGGCCGTACGAAGAGCGGCTGCGAACGGTCCTCAACGAACTCGCACCGTATGCCGATCCCGAGACGAGCCCGCTCCTCGCGAAGCGCGAGGTCCGCCGGGTCGGGATCGTGCTCGTGACGACAGACCGTGGACTCGTCGGACCGATGAACGTGAACCTGATCCGCGCGACGCTGCGCTTCTCGCAGCAGCAGCCCGCCGCGTCGTTCGTCGCCGTAGGGCGCAAGGGCATCAACCAGCTGCGCCGCCTGCGCGCCCCGGTGACCGCCGAGTTCCCCGGGATCCCCGACCGGCCCAGCAGCGCTGACACGAACGTGATCGCGCGCGTCGCGGTCGAGGACTTCGTCACGGGCAAGGTTGACGAGATCTACCTCGCCTTCACCCGGTTCGTGAACACGCTGCGCCAGGAGCCGACGATCCGGCGGCTCTTGCCATTCGTCCCGGAGGAAGAGGACCTCGACGACCAGCCCGTGCTTCAGTACCTCTTCGAGCCGGATCCGGAGACCGTCCTGAACGAAGTCATCCCGAGACTCATCGAGATCGCGGTGTTTCAGACGATCCTCGAGTCCAAGGCGTCGGCGTTCTCCGCGCAGATGGTCGCCATGCGCAACGCAACGGACGCCGCCGGCGATCTCATCGACGACCTCACGCTGGCGGCGAACAAGGCACGTCAGGCGCGCATCACCAAAGAGATGCTCGAGATCGCATCGGGGGCCGAGGCCCTCGGTAAGGGGTAGGAAGACATGGCGCTAGCGACGACAGCCACGAAGAAGAAGGCCAAGGACGCGGGAAAGATCGTCCAGATCATCGGCCCGGTCCTCGACGTTCAGTTCGAAGAGGGCCACCTACCGAAGATCTACGACGCGCTCGTGGTGAAGCGTGATGACGGCAATGAGGTGATCGCCGAAGTCCAGCAGCACCTCGGCAACAACTGGGTCCGCGCCGTCTCGATGGCGGCGACGGACGGGCTCCGCCGCGGGATGGAGGCGATCTCCACAGGCGGGCCGATCACCGTCCCGGTCGGAGAAGCGACCCTCGGCCGTCTCTTCAACGTCATCGGCGAGCCGATCGACGGCAAGGGCGAGGTGAAGGGCGATCGGCGGGATCCGATCCACCGCGCGCCGCCTCCGTTCACCGACCAGTCGACGCAGGCGGAGATCTTCGAGACGGGCATGAAGGTCATCGACCTCATCTGCCCGTTCCTCAAAGGTGGGAAGTCCGCTGTCTTCGGCGGCGCCGGTACGGGGAAGACCATCGTCATCCAAGAGCTCATCCGCAACGTCGCCTCCGAGCACGGCGGCTACTCGGTGTTCTGCGGCGTGGGCGAGCGGTCGCGCGAGGGTACGCAGCTGCTCGGCGAGATGAAGGAGTCGGGGGTCATCGACAAGATGTCGATGGTCTTCGGTCAGATGAACGAGCCGCCCGGCGCGCGCCTTCGCGTCGCGCTCACCGGTCTCACCATCGCGGAGTACTTCCGCGATGAGCAGGGCCGCGACCTGCTCATCTTCATCGACAACATCTTCCGGTTCACCCAGGCGGGCTCCGAGGTCTCAGCACTCCTCGGCCGCATGCCGAGCGCAGTGGGCTACCAGCCGACCCTCGCGACCGAGATGGGGGAGCTGCAGGAACGCATCACTTCGACGAAGAAGGGCTCGATCACCTCACTCCAGGCGGTCTTCGTCCCGGCCGACGACTACACCGATCCAGCGCCGGCGACGACGTTCGCGCACCTTGACGCATCGATCCGGCTCGAGCGGTACCTCACCGAGCTCGGCCTCTACCCAGCCGTTGATCCTCTTACCTCGACCAGTCGCGCGCTCGATCCGAACATCGTGGGCCAGGAGCATTACGAGACGGCGCGTGAGGTGCAGCGCGTGCTGCAGCGGTACAAGGACCTTCAGGACATCATCGCCATCCTGGGGATCGACGAGCTCTCGGACGAGGACAAGCTCCTCGTGGCGCGCGCGCGCAAGCTGCAGCGATTCCTCGCGCAACCGATGTTCGTGGCCGAGCAGTTCACCGGCGTGCCCGGCCAGTACGTGAAGGTTGCGGACACCGTCCGAAGCTTCCGCGAGGTCCTCGAGGGCAAGCACGACGATCTTTCGGAGCAGGCGTTCTACAACGTCGGCACGATCGAGACGGCCCGCGAGAAGGGCGAGCGCATGGCCAAGGAAAGCGGGTCCTGATGCCGCTGCACCTCGAGGTGATCACGCCGGAAGGAAAGATGTACGAGGAGGACGTCGACATGGTCGTCGCGCCCGCGAGCGAGGGCTACGTGGGGATCCTCCCGCATCACGTTCCGCTGTTCACCACGCTCGGCCCCGGCGAGTTCAAGGTGAAGCGGGGCGGCGTCGAGGAGCTGCTCGCGGTCTTCGGCGGATTCATGGACGTACGCGCGGACCGCGTGATCGTTCTCACCGACGCGGCCGAGCACGCCGAGGACATCGACGCGAACCGCGCCCAGGAGGCCCGCGAGCGCGCTCAACAGGTCCTCGCCGCCGGTACAGCCTCCGCCGCCGACGAGCAGCGCGCCAGGGCTGAGCTCCAGCGGTCCTTGGTCCGTTTGCGGGTCAGCGAGGGTCGGCGCCGCCGCAGGTGAGCGTCAAGTAGGCACGAGCGCTCGCTAAACCGCTAGGCTTTAGTCCGCTTGGGGCGCTGGGTGGATTGGCGGTAAGGCTGGTGCGTGTCTTCGCGCTCGCGATCGTCGGGACGATCGTTTTCGCCGCGTGTGCGTCGACGACCGTCGAAGCACCCGTTGTCGCGGAGACCTCGCAGGGGCAGCCCGACCCGGCGGCAGCCTCGTCACCGACACCGACGCCGATCCCTGCGCCATCGCCGGCGCCGCTTTATTCGGAGCTGCGCATCTTCGTCGCATCGGAGAGCACCGATCAGGTCTGGGTGCTCGACGGGAAACCCGGCGAGCCCTACGCCCTCGTGGGCAAGATCGCCGTCGGGAAGATGCCGCATCAGCTCGGCGTCTCGCCCGACGGCGAATGGGTCGCGGTGAACAACCGCATGGACAGAACCACGTCGATCATCGATCCCGTCTCCATGAAGGAGGTGGTCCGCCTCAAAGTCGGGAAGCAGCCCCACGGGATCGCGTGGTCACCCGATGGCAAGACGCTCTTCGTCGCTCACGAGCGCGACGTGTACATCGCGCGTTTCGAAGCCGGGACCTGGAAGCCGCTCCCACCACTTATGGTCGGCGTGCCGCAGCACCTGCTCACTATCGCGCCCAGCCGGCCGAACGAGCTCTGGTTCACGCTCACGAATACGGCGCAGGCGGACGTCCTGCGTGTCTACGACCTCGAAACGAACAAGATCACACCGATCAAGATCAGCGACGTGCACGACGCCTACTTCACGCCTGACGAGAGTGAGGTGTGGTCCAGCTCATCAGGCTTCCTCGACAAGCCCTCCGACCGGATGGTCATCTACGACCCCGCGACCAAGGCCGTCAAGAAAGAGATCCGTCTGCCCGGGACCTATCCGTTCCACACCGAAAAGGTCAATCAGGACGGGGTCTACTTCATGGCCGATCGCTCGCTCATGGTGCTCTCGGATCACATCGGGCCTGGGCTCCTCTGGGTCGACTGGAAGGAGCGCCGCGTCATTTCGGAGACCAAGCTCGGCCAGCAGCCCTTCCACACGACCTATGACCCCGAGGGCGATCGACTGCTCACGACCACGAACGTCGACGGCATGGTCAACGTCATCGACGTGAAGACTCGTGCCGTCGTGCAAAAGATCTCAGTACCGAAGGCCCACGGCATAGGAGCGGTTCCCATAGCCGGGCCGTAGAGTCGGCGCGTGTTCTTCCGACTACTCGCCCTTTTCTACAACGCGCTTCCTGTTCGCTGGCAGCGGCGCATCCTCGATCGAACGCAGTCGCGCTTCCTCGTCGGCGTCGTCGGTCTCGGCGTTGACCCGAACGGCCACGTGATCCTGGCGCGCCATCGCTTCGGTGCGCCAGAGTGGCGATTCCTCGGGGGTTTCCTCTCGCCTCGCGAGCGGATCGAGGACGCGCTCGCCCGCGAGGTCCGCGAGGAGACCGGGATCGAGATCGAGGTCGGCCCGATCCTCGAGGCAAACCAGGGATATCGCTGGCAGCGGATCGAGCTCGTCTACGCGTACCGGCCGATCGGGGGCGCAGAGCGGCTCTCGGACGAGGTCGTCGAGGTCCGCGCGTTCGACCCGGCCGACCTTCCAGACGTGCGCGCCGACCAGCGCGGGATCATCGAGCGCCGCGCGGGCGAGGCCGCGGAGTGGGCTCGCCTGCGGCGATAACAAGGTAACCCGAGGCTGCGGATGGTCGCGCGCGCGAAGGACGTGGCTATTCGGGCGGGCGATTCGCTCCGAGCGCGGCGACGATCTGCCGGATATGCCCGAGATGCTCGAACTCGTGCTCGAGGACTCGGCGCATGACCTTGCGCGTCGTCCAACGCCGTCCCATCACCATGTGATCGAGCGCCGTGTCCGCGGGCTCCATCACCGTGAAGCGTTGGAACGCCATGCGGTGGACGGCCTGCAGAGTGTTGTAAGGGTCGGCCGGCCACTTCTCGAGTTTCGACAGAAGATCGGCCTCGGTCAGCATCACGTGCTCGAGCGCTTCACGGACGCTCCAGGTCGTTTCGGTGGGCTTTCGCTCGAGCTCCTCGGACGAGATCTCCCGGACGAGCGAAAGGAGCGCCGCGCGCGAGGCCTCGAACTGATGCAGAAAGTCGCGAAGCTCGTGCTCCTCGAGCGGACCGACGTCTTCGGGGACGATGCGGTCGGGAGGCAGGTCCTGGACCTCGAAGGTGTCGGGGTCGAGATCCTTCCAGTGCTCGATCGAGACACCGCGCGCGTCGAGCAGCTCGAGATACGCGCGAAAGGCTCGCCGCGCGTTGGCGATCGCTTCGTCGCGCGTGGTGCCTGAGGCGATGCATCCGCGCAGGACCGGAACATGCGCGAGCCAGTAGCTGCCGTCGCCCTGAACGTAGATCGCCGGTCGCTGTTTCACGCTCGCACCCAAACCTTCTGACCGCAATCGGCGCGGATAGTTCGCTCCGAGCCGTCGACCATGACACGGATCGGCTGTCCGTGTCGCAGATCGATGATGCGAACGTCGACGCCCGGCTTGAGTCCTTGCGAGTCGAGGTACTCGAGGAAACCCGGTTCGTGCTCGAACTGGTCGGGGATGCGTTCGACCGTCGCCGTAGTGCCAGGCTCCACTTTGTCGAGCGGCTTCGTGGGGCGCGGCGTGACGCCCGGCATCGGGTTGCCGTGTGGGCAGGTCTGCGGGTTGCCGAGCACGCTCTGGATGCGCTGCTCCATTTCGGGTGACATCGCGTGCTCGAGCCGCTCCGCCTCCTCGTGGGTCTTCCACCACTCGAATCCGAGGACCTCGACCAGGAACCGTTCGGCCAGACGATGCCGACGCACGACAGAGTCTGCGTGTCGCTTCCCGGTCTTGGTCAGATGCACTTCCTTACGGTCGTCTAAGGCGATCAGACCATCGCG
>JALYSZ010000369.1 GCA_030854525.1 Chloroflexota bacterium
ATCGCCTTCTTGTCGCGCAGGCGCAGCTCGACGATCTCCCGATCCTGACGGCCGATCCACTCATCGGCGCGTACGAGGTCATGACGATTGCGGCGTGAATAAAAAGGCCTGCGCGGTGCAGGCCCCCTTCAATATGGCGGAGAGAGAGGGATTCGAGCAAGTCCTGAGACTGCCAAACGGCGCATATTTGTTCAGGAATACCAAGTCGACTGCAACGCGACGCAGGCCGCCCTCCGCGCCGGCTACAGCGCGAAGACGGCAGATGTCCAAGGACCGCGGTTGTTAGGGAATGTTCGGATTGACAAGGCCGTGGCGGAGGCGCTTGCGAAGCGGTCCGAGCGAACTGATGTCACAGCGGATCGCGTCCCCGACACCGCGCCGCACCTCCGGTGAACCTGGCTACCCGCCGAAGTACCCGCTACGCGCCTTCACGGTGGCACTCGGTTGTTTGACGCGGATCCCCAGCCTCCGCCATTCGCGCGCACTGGCGGCCTCGATCGCGAGCACATACTGCTGGCGGAGCTCCGCGATCAGACTCGACGCGACGCTCAGACTGTCGAAAGACGTACCGGAAAAGACCAGCTGTCCGCCGGTCCACTCCGCGAGATCGCGCAGGTCCGCGGAGCCGGAGCGGCGCGTGCGGTTGGAATCGTCCATCATGGCCCGCTGATCGCCCGACGGCACGGTCGCGACGATGTAGACCGGCACGTCGATCGAGCTCGCCAGCCCCGTCACTTCCGCCGCCGTTAAGGTGCTGCTTGTGTCGAGACCATCCGTCACGACGATGATCGCTTTGTTCGTGGCGGACCGGGACGCCAATCGACGGGCCGCCTCCGCCGTTGCATCGTAGAGGGACGTGGTGCCGAACGCCTCGAAGTCCGACAAGGCATCACGTAACGTAGCTACGTCGTGTGTGAAGGGCCGGCGCTGGTGCAGTTCCGAATCAAATGTGAACAGCGCCGCCTCGTCCTCGCCCCCGCGGAGCTGAGAGAGAACGCAATCGAAGGCCTGCCGCGCCATCGCGATTTTCGATCCCATGCGCATGCTGCCGCTCATATCGACCAGGATGGCGAGGCTGACGGGTGACCGCGCGTCTGAATGCAGCGACAGAATGGGTCGCACCAGACCGTTGTCGAGCACCTCGAAATCGCTCGTGTTGAGGCCCAGTAGAGGCCGGCCGCGCTTATCCCGGACCGAGGCGTGGATGGTGACCACGTCTGTCGAGCTGTGGAAGCTGGGCTGCCGCTGCTCGGCGGCCGGCTGTCGGTCCTGCGCGGCGAGACTGACGGCGGTTATCAGACAGAGCAGAAACACAAGCGGAGCGGAAACCCTGTTCATCATGGACCCCTGCGGTGCGAGCGGTACTATCCAGGCGACTCCGTGCCAGACAGACAGGAAGCTCCGGCCGCATAGATATATCGGATGGTGGGGAGGCGAGGATTATACCACTAAGTGCGCGCGCGGCGCCTCAGGCGGGGGCGGTCTTCGCGCCCGCACTGCCATCGAACACCGCGTCTGCGGGGCCAAAGGGTGTGGCGCCCACTGGTCCCTATGGTTGAAAGTATCCCGCTCGCGTGCGCGCGGTAACGCCCGGGCGATCGACCGTGACGGAGATCACGCGCCACTTATTCGGAGACCCATCTGGCAGGGGCATGTACGCGAGCACGTACGAAGCGGCGATGGCGTCATAGATCTCCTCGTACACGCGGTCCAACTGCCGCACGTCCGTGACGAGGTACGTCCGGCCTCCCGTTTGTTCCGCCAACCGACGGAGGACAAAGCCACCGGGCGAGGTCCGCTGGCGAATGGGGTCGGTGCCGATCTGGAGATCGATCGTATAGATCAGCGTTTGCGACGCGCGTGCGACATCGAGCACCTGATCGAACTCGACCAGACTGGCCGTATCCTCGCCATCTGACAACAGCAGGATTGCTTCTCGGTGTACGTCGGAGCCCGGAGCTCGGTGCTTCTGGAGGCCGCGCAACCCGATATAGAGCGCGTTGTAGAGTGCCGTGGCACCGCTGGCGCTCGTGGATTCAATCGCGCGCTGGAGCTGCGCGTGGTCGCTCGTGAAATCCTGGCGTACGTCCACCGTGGTGCTGAAAGTGATGACTTGTCCCATGTCCGAGGAACGGAGGCGCCCAACAATCGCCGACGCTGCCACGCGGGTGGCTGCCAGATTGGCCTCCATACTCGCGCTCGTGTCGATCAACAAGGAGATGGCCGTGGGTACATGGCTATCGCTGAAGAACGTGATCGGCTGTGCGCGACCGTTCTCGAGAATGCGGAAATCACTCTCCACCAGATCGCGGACAAGTCGGCCCCTGGCGTCTTGCGCCGTGACGGGCAGGACGACTAGCTCCGTTCGTGAACGCAGAGGCTGCGACCGCTGCGCGGTCACGGTGACGAAGGTGAGGCACAGGCAGCAACCGACTGACCACCACACACAGGCGAAGCGGCTGGGCATACCTGGACTCCCTTACTCGGCTGTTATAGGGGTCTCCCCTCGCCGAGTCAAGCCCCCTGCGCGGCCGGTGCCGTCCCTACAGCAGCGTCCCCTTGAGAGTCACCAGCCCAACCGAGAAGTAGATCACCAGTCCTGTCACATCCACAAGCGTGGCGACAAAGGGTGCAGAGGACGTCGCGGGATCGAACCCGAGGCGACGCAGGACCAGCGGCAGCATCGAACCGACGAGCGACCCCCAGAGCACGATCGCGAAAAGGGCGAGCCCGACCGTCGTCGCCACGACGGCGGCCGAGCACCTTGTGCCGCCGTTCGCTACGAGAAGCTCGAGGGATCGCGCGCACGATGGCGCAGACACGGCAAAGATTCTGTCCAGGGTAGGCATATACGTCCCGGTTTTCGCGCGCATGGCATCGACCGGCGCGCGCTGGAACGCGGGCCGCTGCTCACTTGAGGTACGAGCGGACGATTTCAATG
>JALYSZ010000395.1 GCA_030854525.1 Chloroflexota bacterium
TAAAGGAATCCGATGCCTCAATGCCGCGCGTGCAAGGGCGAGACGAAGGGATTCAAGTGCGACGTGTGTGGAGCGGAATCCCCCGTGCACGTCGAGACGCACCGCTGTGGCGGCGAGCACTGCATGCCTAAGTGCGCAGCGTTGCTATGAGGCGGAGGCAAATTGCACGTGCTGACACCCTGCCGCCGTGACCACGGCGAGGAGTGAGAAATGGCACAGGTGCGCGTTTCGCTTTCGGAGCGGCTTGTCGAGGGGATCGCTGGGAGGGACGAAGCCGCGATCGCGGCGTGCTTCGCTGATGATGCACGGTTCCGGGCGTTGGTCCCGCCTGGTCTGCGGGAGCGAACCGGCGCGTCAGACATCGCCGCGCTCGTCACCGCGTGGTTCCGGGACTCGACCGAGTTCGACCTTGTCGACATGCGAGCTGATGAAGTCGGTGATCGGGTCCACATCTCATACCGGTTTGCGGGCGTTGAGGAGGGCGACCCCTACATCATCGAACAGCAGCTGTTCTGCACGGTCAGCAACGAAAAGATCGAACGAGCCGACCTTCTCTGTTCTGGGTTCCTGTCGCGACCTAGGTAGCTCGAGTTCAACCCCAGGGTTGACTGAAGGAAAGGTGCTCCAATGAATCCAAACCAAGAACTTTGGGAAAAGGGCGACTTCACCCGCATTGCGGAGAGCATGCGAGAGAGCGGAGAGGCGCTCGTCAAGGGGCTCGGAGTCCGAACAGGGCTTAACGTGTTGGATCTCGGATGCGGCGATGGGACGACGGCACTACCAGAGGCCAGACTCGGAGCGAACGTGTTGGGCGTCGATATCGCGAGGAACCTTGTTGACGCCGGGAACAAACGTGCAAAGCAGGAGGGCCTCACGAACTGCAAGTTTCAGCAGGGCGATGCGTCGAATCTGCACGAGTTGCAAGATCACAGTTTCGACCTCGTGGTCAGCATCTTCGGAGCCATGTTCGCGCCAAAGCCGTTTGATGTGGCCAAGGAGATGGTGCGGGTCACCCGGCCCGGCGGTCGGATCATCATGGGGAACTGGATTCCAGGTGATCCGACGTTGGTGGCGCAACTTTTGAAAACCAGCTCCTCATACTCGCCGCCGCCGCCGGAGGGCTTCATCAGCCCCATGACGTGGGGGATCGAGAACAACGTGATAGAGCGATTTGCGGGCGCGGGGGTTCCAAAAGAGAAGATATCGTTCGTGAGGGACACGTATACTTTCAACTTTCCCGGCGCACCATCAGACTTCGTCAGTGCATTCAGAACGTATTACGGGCCAACCATGAATGCTTTCGACGCTGCAGAGATGAACGGTCGAGCTGCTGATCTGCAGAAGGAGCTGGAACTTCTGTTCAAAAGCCAAAACAAGAGTCCAAAAACGGATGC
Organism: Chloroflexota bacterium; assembly: GCA_030854525.1. The sequence goes on from JALYSZ010000395.1 coordinate 1,395, forward strand.
CACTTCCATTCCTGCAACCTTCTTGCGCGTTACTGTTGCACTTTGAAAGTGGCCTTAGGCAGTCGAGCTCATTCGCCCGACCGGCTTGCACCCGCCGAAGCGACCCGCACTCTCTGACGTGCAACTCCGCACTCGAAAAAACCGCAGTAGCCGCAACTATTGGTCGCGGAAGCAGAACAGCTCGCGTGACCGCTCAGTAGGTCCTTGGCATCCTTCGAGGATTCGCCGCCCGGCACTCCGAGGGTAAGGCAAGGGTTCCGAGGATCGTCGCGTTCACGTTCAGAACATGCGAGAATCACTGGGAATTCCGAGCTCAGTTGGTAGAGCAGCGGTTTCGTAAACCACGGATCGGCAGTTCGAGTCTGCCCGCCGGCCTCTGTCCAAGAACGCAAGCGAAATTACGAAATGGCCCGCGCCCGCGGTGGGCGCCGGCCGCCCCATGCTGGCTAGCTCGCCAACCGCAGCGACCCACGCTCGTCCTGGACGAGCAGAGCTGTTATCACTTCCGCGTGCTGGAGCCCCGTCTTCCGCTCAGTTAGGACCCGCAGAGTTCCTCGAGCGGCGCGCTTGCCACCGATCTACACAACGATGGTCATGGAGGCAGACCGCAACATCACCTTCTGAGTCGGGTGCGCCCTCACGCTTGGACGTTGTCCTTTGGCACGCCATCGTTGCCAAGGCCATCAACACGGTTGACACTTCCACGCATCTAATGCGCACGCACGAGCCGGCAACGCCTCCGACGAAGGGCACGTCATTCGAAGAGCGCTCCCTCGTCGAACGAGTACTTGCGATCTTCGGAGCTATCGGCGCCGAGCCCGCAGACGCCGAACAGCTTCGGCTTCGCAAGGCGCTGCTGGTCGCGAGCGCCTTGCTCATCGCTGTTCTCGCGGTCTTCTGGGGCCTCCTCTACATCCTGTTCGGGGAGCCTGTCGGCGGGGCGATCCCTCTCACCTACACGGTGTTGTCGCTTGCGAGCATCGTGGTCTTCACATTCACCCGCCGCTACGACTGGTTCCGTTTTACGCAGCTTGGGTTGATGCTGGTGCTTCCCTTCGTGCTGATGGTCGTGCTGGGCGGCTTCATTCCGTCGAGCGTGGTCGCCGCCTGGGCCTTCGTCGCTCCGCTCGGTGCGCTGGCGTTCGCGAGCCCGCGCGAGGCGGTGCGCTGGTTCATCGCGTACCTCGCGCTCCTGGTCGCAACGGGCTTTCTGGGTGGGTCGCTGCGCACCGCGAACAACCTGCCCACGGGCCTCGTCCTCGTGCTGTTCGTTATGAACATCGTGGGCGTTTCGGTCGTCGTCTTCGCGACTCTCTATTCATACGTGCTCGAGCGAGACCGGGTCTTCGCCGCGGTGCGACGTCTCTTCGGTCAATACCTGTCACCCGAGGTCGCGCGAACCCTGTTGAGCGACCCGCGACAGGCGCAGCTGGGCGGTGAGATCCGCGACCTCACCGCGCTCTTTGCTGACCTGCAGGGGTCACGCCGTTTACCGAGAGTCGACCACCGCGCGAGACGGTCGCGGTGCTGAACCGCTACTTCAGCGCGGTGGTCCCGGTCATCTTCGCCAACGGCGGCACGATCATCCAGTTCGCCGGCGACGCGATCGTCGCGGTGTTCAACGCGCCACGAGCACAAGAGCGTCACGCGCTCGCTGCTGCTCGCACGGCCTTGGCCATGCAACACGCCATTGAGGAGATCGTGCGTGGGGACCCCTCGCTTCCACGGTTCAGGGTCGGGATCGCTACGGGCTCGGCACTCGTTGGCAACATCGGCTCCGAAGACTTCCGGAACTTCGTCGCGCATGGAGACTCGGTCAACCTCGCCGCCCGCCTGCAGACCGGTGCGCCCGCCGGTCAGGTCGTCATCTCCGCGCCGACGTATGCGCTGATCCGTGACGTTGCGCGGGTCCGACCTCTCGGGCGTTTCACCGTCAAGGGCAAGACCGAGGAAGTTGAAGCATTCGTACTGGAAGCACTCAGCGAGTGATGGTTGGCTGTGCAGGTCCTGCTCGTCGCTAGAGACCGGGATTCCAGCGAAGGTTGGGAACCTCAACGAGGGTCTGCGAAGCAGTCGAGGTACCCAGAGGAGCTGTCTCACGACCGCGGTGCGACCACCGACTTTGCTCCTAATTAGCCCGCCAGCCGGAGCCACCCACGCTCGTTCTGGAAGAGCCGAACTGTTACCACTTCCGCGTGCTTGACCCCCGTCTTCCGCTCAGTAGGTGCCTTTTCCGAGTCGTCGGGCAGACCCTGTCGCGATTGGTCGTCGTGCGCGTTAGCGCAGTGCACAGGACATGAAAAGCGATGGACCCGCGGCGTCGGGGGGAGGTGGATGCCTGCGTACGACAGCGCGGAGATGACGAAGATCATCGCGAAGTCGAAGTAACCTCGCCTTCGTACGACGCAAGAAGAAACCTTTTCGCCCTGGCCGGACGTGGGGGTCTCTTCGTGTCTGCCTCTGATTCCAGATACGGATGCGCGCGCACGGCCCCGACTCCGGCTAGTCGTCCTGGTGTAAGGTCGGGCACACGCGGGGGAGGCGCGTTCGACACCACCACCAACGCGAACCACAATCACGGTGGATCGCTTCACTGTGACTGCAACTAGAACTGGCGGGAGGACAAGCGTGAACCGACTTCGGATTCTCATCCCGGCGATCTTGCTGGTTGCCGCGATGGTTGGGTCGTCGCAACCCGCGGACGCCAAGAGCAAGACGCTTGTGGCGACGATCCATGGCAGAGGCTCGGCGGTCATGGACGGCCCGGTCTTGTTCGGCGGCACAACGTACAGCATCGACGCCCGGCTCTTTTCCGACGGGTTGGCGGAAGGATTCTTCGACTGTGTTGACGTTGCTGGCAGCACTTTTCCGGGGGACGTCTTCGGACCGATCAAACATTGGAAGAAGAATGTGGACGGCACGATCACACTGAGCGGCACCCTCCAACTGCTTGGCGGAGGCCCAGCCACCTATGCGTACACGCTGACCATCCAGAAATTCGGCGGCCCAGGAACGGGCCACTGGACCTTGAGCGTTCCCATCTTTGCAGCACAGGGGTTCGGCGAGCCCATTTGCACGGAGACCTTGACCAGCGGAAGGCTTGTCTTGCGCCAAAAGGACTGGCAGGACTAGGACACTTCGGACTAAGCACCCCTCTTGACTGAAGAAGGCCCCCGCCTTGGCTGGGCGGGAGCCTTTTTCATATCCGCCCAGACCCCGACTTTACGGATCGGCGGAAGTAGGAGGGATGGCTAGGCCGACGGACCTCACCGCCGACATTGGCGATTCGGATCGCGGGCCTGGTCTAACGCATGCGGAGCTTGGCGCGTCGCCAATAGGGTCGCCTGGGACCAACGGTTGTGGGCGCCGTTCGCGGACGATCCTATTCATAGGAGTGGAACCCGATACTCGAACCGCGCCCCCACGTCAGGCGTTTGATCGAGCAGCGACGGCGACTTCCTCTGCCCCGTGGATATGACCTGATTGTGAATCAGTGCACCAGTGATCTGGAGAGATTTGACGGCGAATGTCGCTCGAAACCCGACGGGCTCGGCATTCCGTCGTCCGTCTGACTCGTCATCTCCGGAGGCCTCTAGGGGCGACAGTGGTGCGGTCTTACCGCGGCGCGAACGAAGGCGTCTGACCCTGGCACGAACCGGCCACACGCCGTGCACCGGCGATGCGCGTCAGGCTGGCGGCTTGCGTGGCTGAAGGGCCAGCGCGACCTCGACCGCTTCGTCGAGGGTGAGTTTGCTGCCCTCATTCCAAGCGTCGGCGAAGGCTGTTTCGTCGAGTTGCGCGTGGGTGGCCGCCAGCGTCTGCTCGTTCATCCTCGAGACCCAGGCCTCGCTGACGCCGATCTGCTCCCGGAGGCCCTCGAAGAAGGCGAGGAGCTGAGCGGCCGCGCGCGCGTTCCCGAGGAACCTGGCGAGAACTTCGGCAGCGCGACAGAGGCTCTGTGCGATTCCGTGCGCGGAGCCGAGGTCGCGGGCGACCAATACGTTTTCCTTCGCCAACGCGAGAGCGTCGTCGACGCGGCCCTGGTCGACGGCGATGATTGCGAGGGAGCCCAACGTCCCAGCCTCGGTCTCTTTCATACCCCCCGCTCTCGCCCGCAGAAGGTTCCCTTCATGAAGCGCGCGAGCGCGGTCGAGATCGCCGCGGCTGTAGTGGGCGAATGCCAGCGTACGTGTCGCCGCGACCGTGAACTGGTCATCACCGAGCTTGTCGAAGAGGCCTACTGCCTCTTCGACGGCCTGCAGGGCCCGATCGTGGTCTCCCTCCTCGATGTAAGCCACGCCTAGGAGGTTCAGCGCATATGCGGCGCCCCACATGTCCCCAATCTGGCGATGGAGAGCCAGGCCTTTCTCGCCCAGCACTCTGGCTTTTGCGGCATCTCCGCTCCCATACGCCATCCCGGCAGCCCCGATGAGGGCCTTGGCACGGCCCGCCGTCGGGCGCTCCTCTGCTTCGAGTGCGCTCTCGAGACGACGCCAGCCCTCAGCGACGTGCCCCCCGTAGTTCCAGAAATCCGACAAGGCTCCGGCCAATCGCAGGACCAGTTCGCTCTCGCCTGAAGCCGCGAAGTAGTCCAGCGCGGCGCGCAAATTGTCGTGCTCCGTCTCCAGCCGCTCGATCCAATCGGCGGAGTACAGATGTGTATTCGGCTCGGCCTCCTCGGCGAGTGCGAGGAACTGCGCGGCGTGCCGTCGCTCCAACGCCTCGGCGTCGCCCGACTCCTCGAGCCGCTCGGCTGCGTACTCGCGGATCGTTTCCAGCATCGTGAAGCGGTCCTCGTTGTGCTGAAGAAGACTCTTGTCGACCAGCGACTGCAGGTCGTCCAGCGCTGCCGCCGCGACGTCCTCCGCGCTCTCAACCGTGCATCCGCCGGCGAAGACGGCGAGCCGGGCGAAGAGCCGCTGCTCGTTGGGCATGAGCAGCTCGTAGCTCCACGCAATGGCGGCGTGGAGCGTGCGCTGGCGCTCGGGTCGGTCTCTCGCACCGCCGGTCAGCAGCGGGAGGCGCTGCTCGAGGCGCTCGAGAAGCTGCCGAGAGGAGAGCACCTTCACCCGCGCGGCGGCGAGCTCGAGCGCGAGCGGCAGGTCGTCGAGGCGGCGGCAAATCTCGGAGACGGCGCTATCGGCCTGGAAGTCAGGTCTGACCGCCCTCGCTCGGGAGAGGAAGAAGCCGACGGCTTCGCTGTGCGCGAAGGACGGCACGCGGTACTCGTGCTCGCCACTGATGCGAAGAGGCTCGCGGCTCGTCATCAGCAGATCGAGGTTCGGACAGGAGGCGAGCAGGGCGGCGAGATCGGCCGCGGCCTCGATGACCTGCTCGAAGTTGTCGAAGAGCAACAACATCGATCGGTCGGCGATGTGCTCGACCACGCCGACCTTCGACCCGAGTGCTTGGGCCGCCGTCTCCAGCACGAGCGTCGGATCCCGCAGCGAACCGAGCGGCACCCACCACACTCCGTGCGGGTAGCGACCGGCGAGCTCAGCGGCGGCGGCCATGCCGAGGCGGGTCTTGCCAGTGCCGCCAGGGCCCGTGAGGGTAAGCAAGTGGACGCGCTCCTGACCCAACAGATCGCGCACCGCCCCAAGCCGCTCTCGCGACCGAGGAAGGGCGTCGACTGGATCGGCAGATTGGTTTGGTGGAGGCTCCGGAGCGGAGGGAACTCGTCGGACCCGAGTTGGTACACGCGCTCGGGCGCCGACAAGTCCTTAAGCCGGTGGGCACCGAGATCGCGCAGCCCATCGGTGCCCGCGAGAGCCGCGGTCGATGCCGACACCAGGACCTGCCCGCCGTGACCGCAGGCCGCGATCCGCGCCGCGCGGTGCACGTCGACCCCGACGTAGCCCTCGTCGTTGAGGAACGGGGTGCCGGTGTGAATTCCCATTCGCACTCGGATCGGACCCGAAGCGAGCTCTTCCCGGGCCTCGGCCGCCGCGCGTAGCGCGCCGGGCGCCGTTGGAAAGGCAAAGAAAAACGCGTCTCCTTGGGTGTCGACCTCGACTCCGCCGTGCGCGCTGAACGCCTGGCGCACCACTCGCCGGTGCTCCGCGAGTGCTGCGGAATATTTCCCGGCCCCGAGCTCGTGCAGCAACTTGGTCGAGCCCGCGATGTCGGTGAAGACGAAGGTCACCGTTCCAGCGGGCAGCTGGCGTAGCGCAGAGCTCACGACGCGTCAGTGATTCGGGTGCTCATGTTGAGCAAGCGTAGTCACCGCGTGCTCGCCCTCAGCTCCTGACGCGCAGGACCTCGAACTGGACCGAGCGGCGGATCGTGAACGCGTCGGCGTGCCAGCTTCGCAGGTGTGAGCGGACCTGCGGTCGCCAACGATGATTGCTGAAACGACTTGAGCCCCCCGGGTAGCTCTCGAGTTCTGCGCGAGTTTCAAAGCGAATGGGGAACCAGTAATGACCGCGCTCGACCGACTCAAAGAGGGCGTCGGCGGTGGCGCGCGCAGCTGCCTTGTTCGCACTCTCGTCGTCTGCCGCGGCCTCCGCCGCTGTGACCAGGTCGCCGACGACGCGGCCCGCGTGGTCGATCCGCGGCACGCGGCCCGCCCGCTGTCGGCCGCGCGGCCATCACCGAAGCCGCCCGGGTTTCTACGTCGCCTTGCCGGATATACAGGTATTCATGGATGACCGCGTGCTTGACCCCCGTCTTCCGCTCTGTTGGCGCCCCAGCACCGTCACAGGCTTGGGGATCGCCGCGATGAGGTAGGGCCGCCATACCTCGGCGCGTTCCAGCCGGTCCACCCCTCGGGGCTCGCGGTGATGCTGTCGAAGATCGCCGCGATCATCCGACCTCGACGCGGACGGAGGCGTGCTTCCCGAGCCGCTCGAGCGACCGAGCGAGCCCTCGCGACTAAGCGATCCGGCCACGGCGATGCATTGGCTCAGGGATAGTGGAGATCAGCCCCGAGCGCTGGGGCGACCTATACGACCGCGCGTTCCCGCAGGTCTATCGCGCGCTCGTCGCGGCGACGTTCGATCGTGAGCGCGCGCTCGACGGCCTGCACGATGCGTTCGAGGAGGGACTCCGCCACCCGCCGCGCGACGACGGCAACCTCGAAGGCTGGCTCTATCGCGTCGCGCTCCGCAAGACCAGGCGGGGCGTGTTCCAAACGCGGCGTGACGCGCAGCCACGCGAGGGCGCATCGACCGACGACGTC
>JALYSZ010000396.1 GCA_030854525.1 Chloroflexota bacterium
GGCAGGATCGCAAGCGGCACCGCGAGGCTCACGGCGATCCACAGCAGGAACGTCACGCGTGCCGCGCTTGAGCCGCGGGACAGGCGATACCAGGCGAGGAGTCCGGCGTACACGACGAGCGGGCCAAACGTGTCAGGCGAGAGCAGCGGCAAGGGCAACGAGAGGAGGTTGTGCGCGACGAGGCCCAGCGAGGCGATCGTCACCGCGACAAGAAGCATCATCCGCCCACCCTATCCGGCCGGGTATCGAATCGGGAGGCTGTTCTGTTCGATTTGCCCCTAGGCCACGCCTGCGTATCGGCCCGCGGCCGGGACAGCGGCCATCACGCGTGCGAAGCGCTCGGGATCGACGCTCGCAGGCGTGAGCTCCATGCTCAGCGCATCGACGATGCGTGCCCGCACCTCGGCCGGGTCGGTCTCGAGGCCGGTCGTGGCCGGTGCCACGAGGAGTGCCAGTACGTGGCGCGCGACCGACTCGGCCCGCTCGCGGCCGACCGCCGGCGCGACCTCGAGCACCGCACGACCGATGAACGCCACTCCTTCGGCGAATCGCTCGCCGAGCTTCCGGCCCGATAACCGGACACCAGCCTCGCGCGCGAGCTCGAGCGACAGTTCGTGGTCGGGCCATCCTGCGATCGCGAGATCGACGGCATCACGCAGATCTTCCAGCGGCTCCGGCGCGCGATGCAGTGGCACAGTGCTCCAGGTGAACTGCGGCCGCGTCAGGTGATATGTCGCGAGCGCCAGTTTCGACGGGAGGTGGTAGAGCGTCGATGCGCTGAAGTGGCAGGCGAACGCCAGTGTCTTCATCGTCGCACCGCGGTAGCCGTGCCGGCGGAAGATCGGCGCGGCGAGGCTGAACAGCTCGAAGCGTTGTGCTTGGAGCGGGTGCTGGCTGTTGTGCAACATCAGATCGAACGGCATTTCGTCGGTGGCCACCATTCTGAGCCGCGGCACACGGCCCTTCATCCGGTGACACGGACGGGCCGCGGTGGCTCGAACCTGAGCGCGCCTTTCAACGGGAGACTGAGCAACTTCGACTAAGGCGGCCTACTGCCCCCGTCACTTCATTTCGTTGGGCGCTTATCTGACACGCGTTGCGGATCGCAGCCGGTATCAGTTCGTGCTTGGAGAACTCACTGGGCCGCTTCTCTCAACCTCATCCCTTTCAAGGAAGAGGTCAATGGAATGGCGCGCTCTTGCAGTGGACGCTTTGCTGTCGGGTCGATCAACCCGCCAGCCGGAGCCAACCGTGCTCGTCCTGAACGAGCCGAGCTGTTACCACTTCCGCGTGCTTGACCACCCTCGGGGCTGGTCTACAACCTCCCATTCTTAGACTGCCACGGTGCTTGCTCTAAAGGCCTCGGCCCTACTGATGTGGCTTGTGGCGGTGGGCTTCGGCGGGCCGACGCCGTTCGTCGCGAACTACCTCTTGCGCGAGCGCAAGCTTCCGATCTTCATGGGCTTGTTCCCCGCTTATGGCGGTGGCTTCTTCGAGCGGTGGTCCCCCGAGATATTCGCCGTGCTCCTTGGGCTGTTCGGCGCGCTCAGCGCGCTCGAGCTGTTCGCCGGGGTCCTCCTCTGGCAGGGCGAGCCGCTCGGGGCGGTCGTCACGCTCGCGCTCCTGCCGATCGAGATCGTCTTCTGGGCGGGGTTCGCGGTGCCGATCCCGCCGCTTCTCGGGGTCGCTCGTATCGCCCTGCTCTGGGCTGGCTGGTCAGCGCTGCGCTGACGTGCACTCATTCGCCGAGCACACGATCGCGTCTCCGGAACTCCGGTTGCACGATTGCGGATTGGCTCTTGGCTATGTCAAATGCACCGAGTGCGCAGCTCTTGCAAGAGATGAAAGACGGCTGATGAGCTCGCGAGTCGGAGCCACCCGCGCTCGTCCTGAACGAGCCGAACTGTTACCGCTTCCGCGTGCTTGACCCCCGTCTTCCGCTCCGAAGTGATCACAGTCGGCGGTTCGTCCGAGACCTGCTGCTAACACGAACACTGCGTCGATAGACAGCTATTACATGTATCGGTGGGGTACGCGCGAAACTCCTGCGGAGCGTCCGCGCATGCGTCTAAGCAAGGACACCCGCGAAGCACTCGACCACCTGAACGCGCTTGCGCCGACGAAAGCGGTCCCTGGGGGGCCCTGCTCCTCGACAAGGAACTCGGAGGTCGAACCAGTCCGCTGTTCCAACGTCGCCCAGCCGCCGGCGCCCCCTAACTCAGCTGGCCAGCCGGAGCCATCAGCGCTCGTCCTGAAGGAGCCGAGCTGTTATCACTCCGCGTGCTTGACCCGTCCAGGTCTTCATTCCTTACTCCTGCTCGTTGTCGCGGTCGCCGACGATGAGGGTGTAGCGAGTGGTCGCGAGCACTTTGCCGTCAAGCGACGTGGAAACGCTCAGCACATGGGTCCCAGGCCGAGGGGGAAGGAGCAGCAAGGCGACGCTGTCGGCGGCCGCCGGTCCTTTCCCTCCAGGCGCGGGCAGGCCGAAGTAGGCGTAGAAGTTGTCTGCGGGAAGCTTGAGGGTGAAGACGCCGGTCTGCGTTCGATAGGAGAGCACATCGTCCACTGGCCGGCCGTCGAGCGTCGCGCGGAATTGGAAGGGGAGTGCGTCGAACTCGCCCGAAGCGCATGCCTGCAGCTCATTCGGACGAAGGTCGTAGCCGATGAGCGGCGAACAGATGACCATCGCCACCGGCATATAGATAAGTCGCCCTGCCGGCACGCGGCAGGTGCGCTCGGTGGCGACATCGCCGGTCTCGAGGAACCACGCGGCGCCGTTCTGCTTCTTTCCGCAGAGGGCACCCGTCGGGTCCAATCCCGGATGACCCTTCGAGACGACGAACGCGCCGTCCCACTGCCACCATTGACGCTGGACCTCCGCGTAGAAAGCTCGGCGAGCACCGGTCGCCGGCAGGATTCCCGAGGTACTTCTGCCAAACGTCGCAGCGGCGCCGATGGGAGAGACAGACGTAGCCAGCTTCGCGACGGTCGTGCGCGCTGTCGGCCCCGCGAATCGATTGCCTCTCGGCTGGTCGGCAGACGCTGACGTGACCGACGAAAGCACGAGTGCCGCAATGGTCGCTATGAGAAGAGCGAAGCGCTTCATACCTTCCCCAATCCGCGATCGGGATCGCTCCCGCGCGTACCCGGGGCGAATCTACTCCGAAACGGGGACGTCAACGGACGACGATCGCTATGTAACGGCGAATGGGCTAGGCCTTCGGGGAGTCGCTCGCCTCCGAGGACATACCGAAGTCCGCAAAGCGCTGTTTCGTGAGCTGCTCCGCCTCGTCCCACCATTTGGCGAGGCGCTCTTCCTGCTCGCGCAGGCGTTCTCCGAGCTGATGCTCGAACTCAACAAGCTCTTTCAGAAGCTGGGCGTGAAATCTCTCTTTTTTATCGGCGAGCTGACGTTCGGCGCGTTCGCGCTCTGCGAGCTTCCATTACTCGATGCGCGAGAGCTCCGTGTCACGTTGCTCTTTGAGGGAGGCGACCAGGCCGCCGGCGCCCCCTAACTCAGCCGGCCAGCCGGAGCCATCCGCGCTCGTCCTGAAGGAGCCGAGCTGTTATCACTTCCGCGTGCTTGACCCCGACGTTTCCGCGACCAGCCCCGCGGTAACAATCGGCTCCTGTTATCAGTGGTGAGCGCGGGCGCGAGGTAGAGTTCGCAGCCTCGGCGGGCTCGACCGATTCGTGTACAACGGAAGAGCCTGCTCCGCACGCCGGCCACACCTGATCCTCCCACCAGCGGCCCAGCTCGTGCTTGAAGAATTCGCTAGGCCGCTTCTCTCGACCTTATCCCTTTCAAGGAAGAGCGTCAGGGGTTCCAATCCCCTCCGGCTAAACGACCGCGTGGAGATTGACTCCGCGCGCCGTGCGTTTTTCGCCCGGGCCGCTTATCTGCTCTGAAGGGCGCTTCTCCACGGGCCGCATCAAATCGAAGAGGCGCACACTGCCCCGATGGCGTTGACCGGTATCCGTCACCCAAGGCTCGATTCGCAAGTGCGGGCGATGTTCGAGGCGGATCCGCCCGGTGACTTCACGAAGATGGATCCGACAGCGAATCGACAGCCACATGTTCCGGCGAGCTCGCAGCGCCAAACAGAGGGCTCGTTCGTCGAACGATCGATCCCCGGCCCCGGCGGCCCGCTCGCGATCCGCCTGCACCGGCCATCCGGCGATGGGCCGCACCCGGCGATCATCTACCTCCATGGTGGCGGCTTCGTGTTCGGCGACTTGGATGGCACAGACCAGAACTGCCGCGTCATCGCCGATCTCGCGCAGTGCGTCGTCATCTCGGTCGACTACCGCCTCGCGCCGCAGACCAAATTCCCAGGCGCTCACGAGGATGTCTACGCCGCGCTGACGTGGGTCGCTGGGCATGCGACCGACCTCGGGATCGACCCGAGCCGCATCGCCGTCGGCGGCATGAGCGCCGGCGCGAACCTTGCGTCCGCGGTTGCGGCGATGTCCCGCGATCGCGGCGGTCCGACGATCGCGTTCCAACTGCTGATCCAGGGAATGTTCGAGCCGCGCTGCGATGCGCCGTCGCACGCGGCCTTCGGCGGCATCTCATTCCCGAGCGCCGCGCCGCTGTGGTTCATGGAGCACCTCTTCGCGCGGGCCGAGGATCGCGATCACCCCTACGTCGCGCTGCTACGAGCGCCCGATCTCTCAGGCCTGCCGCCCGCGCTCGTCGTCACCGGGGAGTGCGACCCGCTGCGCGACGAGGCCGAAGCCTACGGTCGGCGGCTGCAGGACGCCGGCGTCGAGACCGAGGTGCGGCGGTATGACGGCATGCCACATGGGCTCTTTGGACTGCCCGTCGACACCTCGAAGCGCGCGTTCGACGAGGTCTTCGCGACGCTCAAGGAGCGCCTCACTAGTCGGCAGGATGCCGCGCATGCTGGACGCGGTCTTCATGGGCGCGAGCCTGCCACTTAGCGTCATCGATCGCGAATGTGATGTGGCGGCCTGCTGCCCGCCTCGTTTCCTTTCGTAGGCCGCTTATCTCACGCGCGTTTCGACACCGCACCAGGATCGTCCGTACGCGAATAATCCGCTAGGCCACTTCCCTCGACCTCATCCCTTTCAAGGAACAGGCCAATGGGATGCGCCCTTTTTGCAGTGGACGCTTTGCTGTTGGGTCGATTACCCGCCAGTCGGAGCCACCCGCGCTCGTCCTGAAGGAGCCGAGCTGTTATCACTTCCGCGTGCTTGACCCCGCAGGCTGCGCGACCACGGCCGCGACCACACCCTTGGTAACAATCGGCTTCTCTTATCAGGGGTGAGCGTGGGCGCGACGTAGAGGGCGCGGGCTCGACGAATCAATCACTCGCGCGGTCGAGGAACCCGACTTCGGATCAGCTACGCCGTGGCGAGCAGCGGTGTCGTAAACCGCCGGTCGGCAGTTCGAGTCTGCCCGTCGGCTCCGCGTTTTCGCTCGTCTTCATGCCTACGCCGTCGTCCTGACCGCAATTCCGACCACAGTTGCCCGTCATCGGACTTCCGCCGCGAGGCCAGTCGGACGACGGTCGGCACCGTCTCGTCTCACGCGTCGCGGCGGCTGAGCAGCAGCAAGGTCGATGCGCCGAGCGTCGCCGACAGGACGAGGAATAGCAGTGCTTCGGTCCACTGGAAACGCCAGTAGCGATCCGCCGGCTGGTAGTAGACGCGTTGACTCACGCCCTTCGAGGCCAAGTACGCAAGCGAGTCATGAGCGGTACTTGTGGGTCGGAACGAACTGAGCAGGGCCTGCGCGCGCTCCTCGGGCACAACGCGGCTTTCCGCATCGACGAACTCGGTGTGGGTGATCCACGGGCCCGCGGGAACCTCCTGTCCGGCCGTAAGGAACACGATCATCTCCTGCGGGAAGACACCGCCGCTGGTGCGCACGACGGTGATCGGCGGCTCGTAGACCGTCGGACGGAGTTCGAACTCGACGCCGAGTCGTACTGCGCCGAACAAGAGCAGTCCGACGAACATGCCAGGCAGGATCCGCCGCGAGAAGGTCCCGGCGAACGCAGCGACCACGATCGCGAAAACGACGTATGAAACGAACGCGGGACCCTCGATGTCGAAGTTCTGAAAAGCATTGGCTCCGGCACTGGTGCCGTTGATGGTCGAAGCGCGCCCGCCGAACAGCGCCACCGCCACGGCCGCTGCGGCGGCGGCTGCGAGCACGCTGATGAGCTTTGCGGTCCCCCAGCGCATACGCGTGATTCCTTGAGTCCAGACCAGCCGATGGGTGCCGCGCTCAAGGTCGCGGGCGAACAAGGGTCCCCCGACGAACGACCCCGCGATGGCCGGAAGGAAGAAGAGGAGGATCACGAGCCAGCGGAAGGGCTGAAGGCGGTCGCCCGCCTGGACCGCGGCGCTGACGCAGGCGCTCGGAAGGGCGTTGCAGCTGTCGACCCCGAACTGCGCGCGAACGCGCACAGCGAGGTCGGCCCCGTAGACGAGCCCAACGGCAACGAGCACGCCGCCGATGAGCAATCCGAGGAGCTCGTACCGGTGTTGGCGCCACACCAGCCAGGTCATGCGGCCCCTTCAGTTCCGGCTCGCAGGTAGGCGAGCACGATCTCTTCGAGCGTTGCCGGTCGCGCCACGGTTCCATCACTTGATGGAATCGGTTCAGTCGGGCCAAGTGCGCGCAGGAGCCACGTCCCTTGGCGCTCGGCCTGTCGGGCGTCGACGATCTCCCACGCGTCGCCGAAGGAATGCTCGCGAGGACCGGAGACGAAGCGGTGCTGCGCGGTGATCTCTTCGATGTCACCCGTGAGGCGGACCTTGCCGTCGAGCAGGATCACGAGGTAGTCACAGACCCGATCGATGTCGGCGATCGCGTTCGCCGACATCACCATCGTCATGCCACCGTCGGCGACCGCCGCCATCAGTTCCTCGAGGAGCTCGAGGCGCGCAAGCGGGTCGAGATTGGCGACCGGCTCGTCGAGCAACACGAGCTCCGGCCGCTTCGCGAGGGCGAGGGCGACCGCCACTTGCGCACGTTGTCCGGTCGACAGGCTGCGGACACGCGTATCGAGCCCGACGCGGAACCGCTCCACGCGGGCGAGGGCGTAGGCGTGATCCCAGCGGACGTTGAGCTGCCGCCCCATCTCAAGTGTCTCGGCGACCGTGAGATCGCCGTACAGCGGGCGGTCTTGCGCAATGAATGCCAGCCGCGGCAGCAGATCGGATGCGTTCGCGCGCGGCGAGCGATCGAGCACGATCATCGATCCGCTGGTCGGGTAGCGCAATCCGGCCGCGAGCTGCAGCAGCGTGGTCTTGCCCGCGCCGTTGGGCCCAACCACCCCGATCACCTTCTGCGCCGGCAGGTCCAAGTCGCAATCCTGCAACGCGACGGATCGTCCGAAGTGCTTGGTCAGGCCGATGGCCTTAACGGCGAGCATGGGACGCCTCCTTCTCGAATGCGGCCTGCAGGGCCAGCGTGAACAGCGCGACCACGCTTTCGCGGTCAAGACCTGCAGCGATCGCGTGCTCCAGCCACCGATCGACCCGTCGCAGGAGCGGACCCGCGATGGAGCGCTCCAGAGCCGCCGGCGCGTCGTCCGCCACGAAGGTTCCGGCGCCGGTTCGGCTGACAACGAACCCTTCGTGATCGAGCTCGCGGTAGGCCTTCAGCACCGTGTTGGGGTTGATCGCCAGGTCCTCGACCACCTCGCGGGCCGTCGGCAGTCGGTCACCGGGACGCAGCATCCCGTAGCGCACCGCATGCTTTACCTGCTGCACGAGCTGCAGGTATGTCGGCACCCCCGACGCTTGGTCCAGGTGAAACGCTATGGCGGCTATTTCACTACTTCCATAGTGGAATGGTAGAACGCCGAGAGCCGCTGTCAAGCGCTGTGGGTCGCCACGCTGTCCTTCGACAGCCGTGCGTTTTCCGACGGTTCCTATCCCCTCAACTTCATGAACCGTTAACTCGCCGTTGCAGGCGCGCCGGCGCCATCGTCACGGCGACGCACTCCAGCGAAACTACGACTACATGACTACCTGTCGGTTTGGGAGCGCCCGCCACGCCTACTCGTGCTTAGACGTAGTCAGACCGTCGATTGGACGATTGGGAGACTCTGGATCAGCTCGCCAGCCGGAGCCATCCGCGCGGGTCCTGGACGAGCCGAGCTGTTACCACTTCCGCGTGCTTGACCCCGACATTTTCGCGAACCGCTCCGTGACCAGCCCGCGGTAACAATCGGCTGTTGTTATCACTGTTGAGCGTGGGCGCGAGGTAGAGGTCGCGCGCTCGACGAATCAATCGCTCTCGCGCTCGAGAAATCTTGATCCCAAATCACGTGAGCCGTGGTGGGCAGTGGTTTCGTAAACCGCCGGTCGGCAGTTCGAGTCTGCCCGTCGGCTCCGTCTTAGTCCGCGGGTAGCGTCATCGCGGACGATTGACATAACACAATCCCTCCAACTACCCTTGACATGGCGCAAGGAGCAGCGGGCAGGATGAGCAACAAAGAAGTCCGCGAACTCGTCGAGGAGGCCCAGCGTCAAGGGTGGCGCTGCGAACGACTCGCGAGCGGTCACTCGAAGTGCCTAGCGCCGGACGGAGTCGGAATCGTGTGGATCGCTGGAACACCAAGCGACCATCGCTGGAAGAGAAACACGGTCGCGCAAATGAAGCGGCACGGCTTCGTGCCGAGGGGGTGACGACATGACGGAGAGCTACACGGTCAACATCGAAAGCGCGCCGCTGGCAGAGAAGGTCACCCCTGATGCTCTGGACGCGTTCGCGTCCGCGCTCTTCGCGGATCGCCGGATTGCGGGCCCGGCGCCGAGCGCCAACCTGGCAATCAACACCGTCGGACTCACGGCTTCAATCGACGCTAAGTCGCCTGACCACGCGTTCATGACTACGCAGGCATCGTTCCTTGAGGCGGCCAAGATCGCCGGCCTCGGCAAGCCCATGATCGTGATCCTCGACGTCGAGCTGGACCGCGTGGACCGCGTGGACCGCCACGAGCTCGTCTCGGGCGGGGAGGTCGCGCGCCGTCTCAAGATCTCGCGCGAGCGCGTGCGCCAGCTGAGCGAGAATCCCGCGCGCTTCCCCCCACCGCTTGCGACCATTGGCCGCGACCGCGTCTGGCGCTGGGTCGATGTCGTTGACTGGGCCGCTGCGCGCGGTCGTCGGGTCGCGGTCGGCAGGCAGTCGCGTGCAGCCTTCCCAAAACTGAAGGCCGCCAAGAAGGCGACGACTCGCAGGTCGAGATAGAGACAAAGAGGGACGTGACAACTCCGCCCGCCAGCTCAGGCGCGTTCACCCGAAGCACGAGGTTGGATAGGTACGAGCGGCTGAAGGCTCTGAAGGGAGAGTACGATCCCGACAACCTTGTCCGGATCAACCAAAAGCCCGCCGAACTAACGCTCCGGCCCGACCGGCGATGCTCGCTTCTTCTTACCAGTCAGCCGGAGCCATCCGCGCTCGTCCTGAAGGAGCCGAGCTGTTATCACTTCCGCGTGCTTGACCCCCGTCTTCCGCTCTTGTTGGCGCCCCGGCACGGTCACGGGCTTGGGATCGCCGCGATGAGGTAGGGCCGCCAGACCTCGGCGCGTTCCAGCCGGTCCACCCCTCGGGGCTCGCGGTGATTCTGTCGAAGATCGCCGCGATCATCCGACCTCGACGCGGCGTGCTTCCCGAGCCGCTCGAGCGGCCGAGCGAGCCCTCGCGACTAAGCGATCCGGCCACGGCGATGCATTGGCTCAGGGATAGTGGAGATCAGCCCCGAGCGTTGGGGCGACCTATACGACCGCGCGTTCCCGCAGGTCTATCGCGCGCTCGTTGCGGCGACGTTCGATCGTGAGCGCGCGCTCGACGGCCTGCACGATGCGTTCGAGGAGGGACTCCGCCGCCCGCCGCGCGACGACGGCAACCTCGAAGGCTGGCTCTATCGCGTCGCGCTCCGCAAGACCAGGCGGGGCGTGTTCCAAACGCGGCGTGACGCGCAGCCACGCGAGGGCGCATCGACCGACGACGTC
>JALYSZ010000005.1 GCA_030854525.1 Chloroflexota bacterium
GCCCGGAGGCGCAGGCCTACGTGTTCGATGAGTTCCGCCAGGCGGACAGCTCGACGACCCGCCGGTACGGCGGGACGGGGCTCGGCCTCGCGATTTCAAAGCGTCTGGTGACGCTGCATGGCGGCCGGATCTGGGTGGACAGCGAAATCGGGCGTGGAAGCACGTTCCACTTCACGCTCCCGATCCGCGTCCGCGCCGGCGGCGAGACCGCGCTTCTCGCGAGGACCGGAGCGGGTCACTAATGGCAAGGGTGCTCGTCGTCGAGGACGACGCAAACAATCTCGACGTCGCATCGCGCATCATCCGCGCGTCGGGTCACGAGGCCCTCGTGGCGGCCGACGGCGTGGCGGGACTCGATCTCGCCCGGGTGGAGCGGCCCGACGCGATCCTCGTCGATCTCTTGCTCCCGCGGATGGACGGGTGGAGCCTCACGCGCTCCCTCCGTACCGAGCCGTGGGCCGCCAGCATCCCGATCATCGCGGTCTCCGCGCTCGCCCTCCCGTCGGACCGCGCCCGCGCGATCGAGGCTGGGTGCGACGACTTCGTCTCGAAGCCATTCGCGCCAGCTGAGCTGCGGGCGATCCTTCTCAGGTATTTCCCCGGCGGTGCGGCGCACGTGCCGCTCGCGCGCGATGGCGCCCCGCCCGCAGTACGTGGCCCGGTTCCGATCACGCTCGGCCGGGTCCTTATCGTCGACGACGAGATCGCGAACGTGGAGCTTCTCGCGCGGCGCCTCGAGGCGATCGGGTGCCAGACGCAGGTCGCGAGCTCTGGCGAGCGGGCGATCGCGCTCGCCCGGAGCGAGCAACCCGATCTGATCCTGCTGGACGTGATGATGCCGGGAATCGACGGGTGGCAGACCTGCCGTCGTCTCAAGTCCCAGCCCGAGACCGCGGACATCCCGGTGATCTTCGTCACCGCGAAGGATCGATATGAAGACCTGAGCAAGGGCTTCGAGGTCGGCGGCATCGACTACCTCACCAAGCCGTTCGAACCGATCGAGCTCGCCGCCCGCGTTCGCAGCGCGATCTTCACCAAGCGCCTCCAGGACGAGCTGCGGAAGACAGCCGGCGATCTCAAGCGGATGGAGCAGTCGCGCAAAGAGCTCATCGGCATGCTCGGCCACGACATCCGGAACCTCGCCAACAGCGTCGTCGCGTTCATGCAGCTCGTCCGGATCGGACAGCTCAAGCCTGGTCGTCAGGAGTTCGACGAGCTCCTGCGACTGTCGGAGTCGAACATCAGCGAGCTACTGCGGATGGTCAACGCGCTCCTGGACGTCTACAAGATGGAGGAAGGGAAGCTCGAGGCGATGCCCCAGTCCATCGCGCTCGCCGCGCTCGCCGAGCGCAGCATCGCGCAGGTCGCACCCGAAGCGCTCGCGAAGGGGGTGCAGGTGGAGAGCGGCCTTCCGCAGGACGTCAACGTGTTCGTCGACGACGGCCTCATCGTGCGCGTTTTCACGAACCTACTCGCGAACGCGGTGAAGCACACGCCGAGCGGTGGGAAGGTGAGCATCGAGAGCGCGCGCGATCGCACCCTCGAGTCGTCGATCGTCGTCCGGGTCCATGACACCGGCCCGGGCATCAACGCGGAAGACGCGCCCCACATTTTTGACCGGTTCTATCAAGGCGCAGGCCGGAGCCGCGGAGGCACCGGGCTCGGTCTTGCGTTCTGCAAGCTCGCGGTCGAGCTCCATGGCGGCACCATCACCGTCGTTAACCCCGGCGAGAGCGGCGCCATTATCCAGCTCACTTTGCCTGCAGCAAACAACGCCGCAGCGGGGCAGTAGCCGCCGTGTTCTTCCGCGTCCTGCGCGACGCATTCCCACTTAAGCGTGGCGAATGGGGCCTCGGCCTCTTCCTCTACGGGCTCCTGACCCTCATGGTGGCCGCGGACTGGGTCGGCAAGCTCGGCGCGGATTCGCTCTTCGTGAAGCGCTGGGGCGTCAACTACGTGCCGGTCATGTACATCGTCACGCCGGTGGCGATGCTCGTTGTCTCGGCCATGATCTTCTTCTTCGTCGATAGGGTTCGGCGGAGGACGCTCCTGCTCTGGTACGTCGCCGGCGTCACCCTGCTGTCGGTGGCGATCCAGGGTGGGGTGTGGGCCCAAGGGCAGATCGAGAACGGGTGGATCGTCCAGCCCATCTCCTACGTCTTCGCACACGGCGTGAAGGAGACGATCTACATCCTCTTCTGGGTCTACGCGGGAAACCTCTACGACGTCGAGCAATCGAAGCGACTCTTCCCCTTCTTCGCCGGCTCCGTCCTGGTCGGCAAAATACTCGGCGGTGTGATCGGTGCGGGGCTCGCGCCGGTGATCCACGCCGAGAACTTCATCGGCGCGCAGGCGGTCGGATTCCTGGTGTGCTTCGTCGGGCTCGTGCTCTACCGGGGGCTCCCCGAGGGGCATGGCAGCCGCGTCGAGGAGGAGCGCCCGAAGGGTGTCCGGGCGGTCGTCAAGGACTCCGTCGATGGCTATCGCGCGGTCGTGTCAGACCGGCTGCTCCGTACCTTCGGTGTCGGCGTGTTCTTCTGGTACTTCCTGATGCAGTTCGGGAACTTCCTTTATCTCGTCGGGCTCGACCAGTCGACCGCTGGCACGGGGACCGGAAGCGAGGACCTCTTCAGCCAGTGGTATGCGTCGGTGTATACGAGCTCGTCGCTCGTAGCCCTGTTCATCCAGAGTGTGTTCACGGCATCGCTTCTGCGTCGTTTCGGGATCGCGAGGGTGCTCTTCGTCCTTCCGCTCTGGTTCCTCGGGGCGTACGCGGCCGCCACCGTGAACTTCAACATCATCACGGCGATCGCTATCCAGCTCAGCGAGCGGATCGTGATTCCCGCGATCCACCGCCCGGCGACCGAGCTCGTCTACAGCCAGGTGGTCGCCGCGATCCGGCCGCGCGCACGCGCGTTCCTCTCGGGAGGCGTCAACGCGTTCGGCAACTTCGCGGCGGCGCTCGCACTTCTCGTCGGCCTCCAGCTTCACGACAACCAGGTGCTGCTCGCCGGGGCCACCGGCATCTCAGTCGTCTACGTTTACAACGCCTGGCACACGATGCGGCTCTTCGGCCGCCGCATCGTCGAGAACCTCACCTCGATAGAGCCTGACGTCAGATTCAGCGCTGCCGAAATCCTCTCGACCGAGCACGGCGCCGTATCCGAGGAGCTGCTCCGCTCCCTCGACGGATCGATCCCGGCGGATGTGGAGCACGGCGTCCGCGTCGCGCTCACCGGGCGCGGCGTCCTTGCGGTGGCGGCCGATGCGACCGAGTAGGGTGAGCACGAAAGTGACGACCCCCGCCGCCCCGGCACACGAGGCGGACGCCGAGCGCCGCCACGAACACCGCTTCGAGGTGAGCGAGAGCATCGCGCGCCTGGTAATGCGCACGACCGCGAACAACCTTCCTCTCTCCCGAGACGACCGGCCTTACCAGTGGTCGACTACGACGTACTGCGACACCCTGTCCTGGTCGATCTTCCGCGCTGCCGAGAAGGGCTCGGCCATGCAGCTCCGGATCCGCGAGTACCACCGCACGCGACCGCACGAGGTCTTGAACCCGGGAACGGCTTGGATCGAGTTCAAGGACGACGAGCAGGACACCTCCCTGAAGGAACGGTTTGGCGTTCCGATGGAGGTCGCGCGTTCCTTCCTCCGCGGCGGCGCGACGCTCCCCGATCCCGAGCACGGGCTCGCCGAGCGAGCGGGCATTCTCCTCAGGGATGGAGCGCGTCCGGTCGCGGTGACGCAGTACAACCGCCTGGCCTACAGCTCGCTCGACGCGTCGCTGCGGATCACCGCCGACCACAACCTCATGTACTTCGCCCTGCCGTGGGAATCGCGCCCAGACGGCACGGACGGGCCGTCTCCGATGGGGTCGCTCCTGTCTATGGAGCCCGACGTGATCATCGAGATGAAGTGGTACGGCGAGCTCCCACACTGGGCGGTCGACCTGCATGCTTACCTTAAGGAGAACACCCGCGAAGAGCGGCCCTCGAAGTTCATCGTGGCGATGCGCTGGCTCCTCGGCGAGACTGACGGGACCAAGAAAACGAAAAAGAAGTGAAGGCTGTAGAGGAAGCGGTCCGCTCTGACGCCCCGGCGACCCGCGTGGTAGTCGTCGAAGACGACCAGGCCTCGGCCGACGTGCTGCAGCGACGCCTGCAGGCGAACGGGATGGTCGTCTCGGTGGCCCACGACGGCAAGCGCGGCATCGAGCTGGTCGAGGAGCTCCTGCCGGACCTCGTGCTTCTCGACGTGATGCTTCCCGACACCGACGGCTACGACGTCTGCCTTCGGATCAAGAGCAACACCGCAACCTCGCCGATCCCTGTGATCTTCCTTTCGGCGCGCGGCGAGGTCGTGGACAAGGTTCGCGGGCTCTCCTGCGGCGCCGCCGACTACATCACGAAGCCGTTCCAGGCCGCGGAGCTTCTCGCGCGGATCGACGCGGTCCTTGGTCAGGCGCGCAACCCGCGGACGCCGCGACTCGGCCGTCCGATCGAGCGGGCGCCCGGTGAGCGTCTGGTGGCGCAGGTCGCGATCTCGGACACCGCGCTCCGCGAGCACGTCGAGCAGCTCCTGCTTTCGCGCTTCGATCTCGCGGACGCGGCCGACACCCCGGACGTCGTGCTCGTCGAAGGGAATGCCGCGATTCCGGCCGACCTTCCCGAGGACGTTGCCATCGTTCGCGTGAGCGCCGCCCGCGCCGGTAACGATGGCGGCGAGGTCATACCTGTCGACGCGCAGCTCCCGCGAATCGTCGATCTGCTCGTCCGCGAGCGCGGCCTTGATCATGACCTCCAAGCAGCCGCCGAGGCGCTCATCGTCCTTGCGTCGGCGATTGGCTCACACGATCGCCCCGGCGTCGGGCACGGAGAGCGCGTCGCGTCACGCGCCGTTCAGATCGGCCGCGCGCTCGGCCTGGACGACTCGACCCGAATGACGATCCGCCTGGGCTCGCTGCTTCGCGACGTCGGAAACGCGCGGCTGCCCGCCGCGATCCTCGCGAAGTCGGGGGAGCTCTCGCCCGAGGAGCGCGTCGTGCTGGAGCGCCACCCGATCCTCGGCGAGGAGATCCTCGCCGGTTTCAGGCGCCTTTCAGGGCTCCTTCCCATCGTGCGTCATCATCACGAGCGCTTGGATGGAACTGGGTACCCGGATGGGCTTCGCGCGGAACAGATCCCTCTGGAGGTCCGGATCGTGAGCGTCGCGGACCGGTTCGAAGCGCTCCTCGCGGAGCGCGCCGACCGACCGGGTGTCTCCGAGGCTGAAGCTGTCCGAATCCTGCAGAGTGCGGTAGCCCGCGGCGAGCTCGACGCGGCCGTGGTCGCAGCCCTTGCGTCGCAGATTCGTTCCGGCGGGGCGCACTGATGGCGGAGAACATTCGCGTCGTCATCGTCGATGACGAGCGGCTCTTTGCCGAGCTCATGCGGGTCGCGTTCCGAGCGGCTGAGGGAATTGAGGTGCTGGCCGTCGTGCACGACGTCAAGTCCGCGATCGCCGCGCTGAACGAGCACCGCCCGGACGTCGTGATCGCCGACTATCACCTGCCCGACGGGACCGGCGCCGATATCGCGCGCGCCGTCCGTAGCACGCTTCCCGACACGTCGGTGCTTGTGCTGACGGCGGACCCGTCCGCCGTGACGCTGAACGACGTCGCGCGCTCCGGAGCCGTCGGGCACATGACCAAGGGTCGCGGCCTCACTGAGGTCGTTGAGAGCGTCCGGGCCGCGGCTTCGGGCGAGATCCTGTTCGCCCCGAGCGAGCTGCAGCGCCTGCTGCTCGAGACCGCGGCCACGCGGAAGATCATCGAGCCACTCACCGCTCGTGAGCTCGAGGTGCTGAGGCTCCTCGCCAGCGGCACAAGCACGAGCGCGGCCGCGGAATCGCTCGGGATATCTACCGCGACCCTGCGAGCGCACGTGCAGGCCGTGCTCAGAAAGCTCGGGGCGCACTCTCGCCTGGAAGCGGTGGCGGAAGCAGCGCGCCTGGGCCTCGTGACCCTGGAGTCGTGGACCCGCGACCGGGTCGGTCCCCCGCGCGGGGGATCAGGTCCCTCCCCCGAACGGTCATAAATCCAGCCATTCGGGGGTAGCTCAACAGCTATGACTCACCGCTAGCATCGGAGGCGCAAGAAATGGCAAAGCTACTCGTGGCCGACGACCTCGTGCCCATCCGTCAGATGGTGCGCATCACCCTGTCCACGCAGGGCTGGACGATCGTCGAGGCGAAGAACGGGAACGAGGCACTCGAGCTCGTCCGCAAGGAGAAGCCTGACCTCGTCCTCTTGGATGTCGACATGGGGCCAGGCCCCAACGGCTTCGACGTGTGCCGCCAGATCAAGGCTGACGAAGCCACCAAGGACATTCCCGTCGTGATGCTCACCGCGCACGAGAGCGATAGCGACCGCGCGATCGGGTTCGCCGCCGGCGCGACGCAGTACCTCACGAAGCCGTTCGGGCCGCTCGAGCTCATCGACACGATCCGCGGGATCCTGGCGCACAGCTAAGGCCGGTTGATGAGCGACGACGACACCAAGGACATGGTCGAGACATTCGACGTGTCGCCGCGCGAACCAGAGGTTCCGCAGGCTCCCGGCGCGGACGTCTTCCGCCAGCTTCTTCATCAGGCCGTCCGTGTTGCCGATATGGCGAACTCGCAGGCGATGCGCATGGCGCTCGACTTCGCGAAGGTCTACGAGCGCGAGCAGGGCGTCCGCAAGGAGTTCGAATCCCAGCTCAAGCAGATGACGCTCATGGAGAAGCAGGCGACGCGCTACGCAGAGGACCTCGCGGGGATGCTCCGGAGCGAGCGCGAGCGCCGTCAGGAACTGGAGCGCGCGCTGGAGCAGGAGCGGATCGCGAGCGAGGAGCTACGGCGCACCGGGCTGCAGGGCATCAGCCACCTGCTGCTCGCCGCGACGATCAAGGACCGCACAACCGGGACGCACCTCCAGCGGGTCCGCCGCTATGTCGAGGCGATCGCTGAGCGGCTGGGCCTGCCCGCGGGGCTCGTCGAGGAATTCGGCTACTCGAGCGTCATGCACGACGTGGGCAAGATCCACACGCCCGACCACATCCTCCAGAGCGAGCATCACCTCTCGGATGACGAGTTCAGCGTGATCAAGCAGCACTGCATCGACGGCGAGAAGATGCTCGGAACGGCGCGGTTCTTCGAGACGGCGCGTGCCATCGCTCGCGAGCACCACGAGCGCTGGGACGGCAAGGGTTACCCGGACGGCAAGAAGGGCGAGGAGATCTCGCTCGCCGCGAGGATCGTTTCCATCGCCGACGTGTTCGACGCGCTCACCTCGAAGCGTCCGTACAAAGAGGCGTGGTCGGCCGAAGCCGGTCTCAGGGCCATCGAGGCCGGAGCGGGGGAGCGTTTCGACCCCGAGATCGTCACGGGGTTTGTTGCCCTCGCCCAAGAAGGCGTGCTCGAGCGGATCAGCTCGGAGGTCGCGGCCTCGGACGCCGACGACCACCCCGGAAGCTCAGCCAAGTAATAGCGGCGCCGCCCGCGGCGCTCGCGACGATCGATAGCAGGACGAACACGACCAGGACGGCGACCAGGAATTCGATCCCCATCCCGAAGCGAGTAACACTCCTTCCGACGTAGTCGCTCGCCGCGACGGCGCGGATCGTCCCTCCAATGAGCCCAGCCGCCAGGCCCGTCGCAAGGCCGCTCATCACAGCACCTCGTTCGGTCGAGAGAGATCGCGCCAGCGCGATCCCGAGCGCGACGTAGACCATGGTCGAGAGCGCGAAGCTGACCAGGCTGAGCGTTAACCCGGCGGGTGTCAGCATCGGTCGGCTGCGCTCGGGCAGATCGCCCAGCTGCCGCGTGCTCTCGAATGCATCCGACGACCCAATGATCGCAAGGGCGAGGACGGCGAGTGCGATCAGGCCAAGCCGCACGAGCCGACCTTCGGGCGCGACGCGTGCTGCGTCAAGTCATCCGCGGGCGGGACTCAGCTCTTCCTCGCCGAGCATCGCGAACGTGCCGACGAGCGCGCAGACCCCGACGAATGCGACGACGAGCCAGGCCGCCGCGAAGCCCCACGTCTGCACTGCGAACCCCATGACGGGCGCGCCGATCATCACCCCCGCAGTCCCACCGATCGCTGCGAGGCCCTGGGCCGCGCCGGGCGCAAACGGAAGCGATGCCGCCGCGGTGTTGAACACCGAGGCGTAGGGGAGGCCCACGCCGACGCCAAGCACGATCGCGCCCGCGAGAGCGGCGGGGAGCGGGCGACCGGGGATCGCGAGCAGCGCGACGCCCGCCACGACGGCGAGGTCGCCCGCGCGCATCACCTCTTTGGTGCCGAGCAATCGTCGAGTGACGAGGAGGCCGCCGAGCGGCCGCGTGAGGAACGCGAGAAGAAGAAGGAGCGATCCGAGGATTCCTGACAGTGCGAGCGGCAGAGCGAACTCGCGAAGGAGGTACACCGTGATCCACGACCCCGCTGCAATCGCCATTCCGAAGCCGGCTGCATGCTGGAGGCTCAGGAGCCAGCAGTTCGCGCAGCGGAGCGCATCGATCATGCTGCCAACCCGGCGAACGGCTGGCACCAACGGCGCGAAGACGAGCCACATCACCAGAATCGCAACGAGGCCTGCGGCCTCCGCCGCGAACGATCCGCGCCACCCGCCGAGACCGCCGGCGATCGTCGGAGTTGAGAGCAGCGCCAGGGCGGAACCAAGCGGGAATCCGCCACCGTAAAGACCAAGACCGAAATGCGGCTGTGCCTCGCGATAGAGCCCGGAGATGAAGCGGGTCGACGCCACGAATGCGAGCGCGGACCCGAACCCCTGGATCGCTTTCGCCAGAAGGAGCACCGAAAAGCTCGTCCCTATTGCGAAGGTCGCGGTTCCGATCGCCGCTGCGGCGAGCCCGGCCGCAATCACGGGCTTCGGGCCGACTCGGTCCGGCAATCCGGTCGTAAAGAGCGTCGCGGCCAGGTACGCGACGAAGAGCGCGGTCGACAGCAGGCCGGCCTGAACGTCTGTGAGCCCGAGCTCCGCGTTAAGTAGGGGCAGGAGGGCGGCCTGATCGCTGTAGGTGAAGCCGAACGCGATCGCCCCTGCGGTGGCCAGCGCCACACCCATCGCTCGCATCCGCGCACCCTACGGGAACCGCTCGTCCGACCCGAATGTGCCGAAATGCGCGGAATCCGGGCTTGACGCCGCCTGCAAGCGGTATTACATATTTTCTGATAGCGAAAGCCTAGGAGGACGACGTGGCAACCACAGAAGAGGTCAAAGGCTGGCTCACCGGGCGGCTCCCAAAGGAGTGGTTCGCCGGAGCGCCAGAGATTCGCATGGACGAGGACGAGATCTGGGTCATCGGCACGCTGCCCGAGGTTCAAGCCGCGGGCGGTGGGGACGCCGTTAAGGCCGCCCGTGAAGGCGCGATCCAGCGATTTCGGGAAGGCACGCGCGACGAACGCATGAAGATCGCGGACGAAGCTCGCCAGCGATTCGGAAAGAACCTGGCTTGGGGCGCGAAGGTCGGCGACCAGACCGCCCTCTTCACGCACATGGCGGTGCCGGTGATGACGCGCCTGCGTCTGCCGGAGCGCGAGCTGCTCGACACGCTCGTTCGCTCGGGCGTCGCGCGCAGTCGCTCGCACGCGCTCGCATGGTGCGTCCGTCTCGTAGCGAAGAACGAGTCATCGTGGATCACCGAGCTGAAGGAAGCGCTCTCGAAGGTCGGCGACGTCAGGTCGCAGGGACCGCTCAACTAGTGGCGACAGAAGTTCGCGACGCGCTCAAGGCTGAGCCCGACCCGGCGAGCGCGCTACTCGACGCGTACTCGCAGGCCGTCATCGCGGTGGTCGACCGGGTCTCGCCGAGCGTCGTCAACGTTCGCCGCGGCCGGAGCGGTGGCAGCGGAGTGATCGTCGCACCGGACGGGTACGCGCTAACGAATGCCCACGTGGTGGATGGAGCACAAGAGGTCGCCGTGACGCTGCACACCGGCGCCGACCTGACTGCAGCGGTCGTGGGCATCGACGGCGCGACGGACCTTGCCGTCATTCGCATCCTCGGTTCTGGACTTCCGGCCGCCGAGCTGGCCGAGACGGATTCCTTGCGAGTGGGCCAGCTCGTGATCGCGATCGGCGACCCGCTCGGCTTCCACTCGACTGTCACGACTGGTGTCGTGAGCGCGCTCGGCCGATCGCTCTCGGCGCGCGATGGGCGGCTCATCGAGAACGTCATCCAGACGGATGCCGCCCTCAACCCGGGAAACTCCGGAGGTCCCCTCGTCGACACGCACGCCAAGGTGGTGGGGATCAACACAGCGATCATCCCGACGGCGCAGGGCATCTGCTTCGCAATCCCCGCGGCGACCGCGCGAATGGTCGCGGGCATGCTCATCCGCGACGGTCGAGTGCGCCGGGCGTATCTCGGGATCGGCGGGGCTGCGACGCCGATCGGCCGTCAGCTCGCCAACGAGCTCGGGATCACCAACGCATCGGGTATTCGCGTTCTCGAGGTTGTTGCCGACGGCCCGGCGCAGCGCGCTGGGCTCAAGGTTCGCGACCTCATCGTCGATCTCGACGACGTGCCCATCGCGACACTCTCGGATCTGCAGCGCAGCCTCGTCGCTGACCGGATCGGCCGAACGGTCGACCTCGGCTACGTGCGCTTCGGCGAGCTCAGGCGAACAACGGTGACGCCGGCGGAGGCCCGCTAGCCCAACCTGCCCCAGCATTGGGTCATGGATCTGATGATCGCTCGGTGAATACCCCCGAGCTCGTCTTCCTCCTCGATGTGGACAACACGCTGGTCGATAACGACCGCATCAAGAGGGATGTCGGGCGCGCCATCGCAGGCTTCGTCACGGCCGAACGGGCGGCGCGCTTCTGGGCGCTCTATGAAGAGGTACGACAAGAAGAGAACGTCGTGGATTTTCCTGAGACGCTCCGACGTTTCCGGCGGACCTTCCCCGATGAGCCGCGTCTCGAGGACGTCGATCGGGCGGTGCTGGGCGTGTCGTTCGAGAGCTACCTCTATCCGCGCGCTCTCGAGGTGATCGCCCGCCTGTCGACGCTCGGTGACGTGGCCATCCTCTCCGACGGCGACCGCGTGTACCAGCCCGCCAAGATCGATCGAGCGGGGCTCCTCTTGGCGGCGCGCGGCAACGTGCTCGTGTACGAACACAAGGAGGATCACCTTGCCGAGGTGCAGCGCCGCTTTCCGGCGGACCGCTACGTCCACATCGACGACAAAGCGGCGCTCCTCGCGCGGACGAAGCTCGCGCTCGGCCGCCGCGTGACGACAGTTCACGTCCGTCAGGGGCACTACGCCGCGGAGTCGCCGTCCGGCCCGCCACCGGACATCGGTCTCGACCGCATAGCCGATTTACTGACGCTCGACCCGGCGCGATTCCGAGGCTGATCGCGCACGCTGCTTGCACCGAGCGGCGTGGGAGGCGAGCCGTTAGCGGGAATCTTCAGCGCGGCCAACACGTTCTGATCGGTGATGCCATCATCGCGCGATACGGGGAGGCGCAAGCAATGACGATCGATCGCGCTCGGTTCGAGCAGGGGCTGTCGTACGACGGGTACAAGGCGCAGATGACGCGCAACCGCGACCGCGTCGATGAGAACGAAGCTCGCGTGCAGTTCAGTAGTGAGGATCTCGCCACCTTTCGCGCGCTCCCGCGGCCGGTGAAGGTGGTGGTCCTCGCGGAGGACTGGTGTGGCGACGTCATCGCGAATCTGCCGGTTCTGGGCCGGCTCGCGAAAGACAGCGGAAAGCTCGACGTGCGGATCTTCCTGCGTGATCAGAACGACGACATCATGCAGCGCTACCTGAACAAGGGGCAGTTCAAGTCGATCCCTGTTTTGGTCTTCTTCGACGAGGACTTCCGCGAGCTCGGGCACTGGATCGAGCGGCCCGCGTCCGTCACCGAAGTGCGCGCGAAGCGCCGCAAGGAGATGTTCGCCGCGCACCCGGAGTTCGGATCGCCCGACGCGCCGGTCGATCAGCTGCCGGAAGAGGTCCGCCTACGGTTGCAGGGCGAGCTCGCGAAGATGCGTGAGGAGACCACGAAGTTCGCGAACGCCGAGGTCGTCCGCGAGCTCAGGGAGATCGCGACTCGCGTCGCGGCATGACCGTCGCGCACAGGGTCAAGATCACTTACTGCGCCGACTGCGGCTACGAACCGCAGACTCTCGACCTCGCGAAGGCCCTGATGCTCGAGTTCGGCGCCCGGCTTGCTGGCATCGAGCTCATTCCATGGGAGGGCGGCACGTTCGACGTCTCCTTCGACGGCCAGCTTCTCCACTCGATGAAGCGGGATGGTGGCTTTCCGCAACACGAGGCGATCAAGGACGCTGTTCGCGCTCGCCTGTGACGAGGAACCGAACCCTGGCTGATTCGTTATCAGCTTGGTGAAGTCGCCCGTCGTGCTCACGCTGGTGGTTCTGCTCTTGTCGACAGCCGGCACGAGGCCCGCCAACGCGTCGTGCGTGGAACCGAATCTCGCGGATCAGGTGGCGCGAGCGGATGTGATTGTCTACGGGAGCGTTTCGCGCTCAGCTCAGCTGCCGATCTTCCCGCCGGGGCGCCAGGTCCGATTCCGGGTGGAGCGCGTGTTCAAGGGGATCGCTGCGGCCGAGATGAACGTGCAGCTCGGACCAGATGGAGGCGCCGCCGCTACGAGTGTCGACTATCAGGCCGACGATGGGACCGCTCACACGCTCTACCTCCGACGCGCCGGCGACGTGTACAGCACCGATGCCTGCAGCGGCAGTCATCCCGGAACGCCGAGCGCTGAAGAAACGACGCTTCTTGGTGGCGGCGAGCTAAGGATCGTGACGAACCATCAACCCGTCAGCTGGACGTTGCCTGTCTCTGTCGCGATCCTCGTGGCGCTGATCGCCGGTGGAGGCGTCCTTCTCTGGCGCCGCCGGCGTAGGACGATCGAAGGGTCAGGGCCGATAATCTCGTAGTGGCTCACGGCAAGATCGTTGATCCGATCTGCGATATGGTCGTTGACTTCGATGAAGCCCGCGCGGAGGGACTCACCCTCGACCACGCCGGACGCGAATACGGCTTTTGCTCCGCGAGTTGCCAGCAGAAGTTCGCGAAGGACCCAAGCGCGTACATCCCGAAGGTCGAAGCTTGGCTGGCAAACGGCGGTGGCGGGACCGAACACGCGCACGGGTACAACGCCGCGAAGCCCACCATCGATGCCGGAATCCGCGCTTGGTACGAGTCGTGTCGGTGCTGCCTGTCGGACGCGCACCCGCAAATCGTCGAGGTGCTTGACCGCGAGCGGGCGGCCAAAGCGCAGGCGCCGGCCGATGCCGGAATCTGCGAAACCGCGGAGTCGCACAAAGCCTGATTAGCTGCTGGCCGGGGCCTCATACTTTTCACGTGGGGACAAATCCGCTCGACACGCTCGGCCGGCCGCTACACGACCTGCGGATCAGCGTCACCGATCGCTGCAACTTCCGGTGCGTCTACTGCATGCCAAAAGAGATCTTCGGCAAGGACTACCAGTTCCTGCCGCGGGCCGAGATCCTTACCTTCGAGGAGATCGAGCGCCTCGTCCGAATCTTCGTGTCGCTCGGCGTGCAGAAGATCCGGCTCACCGGCGGGGAGCCGCTCGTCCGGCGAGACCTCGAGCGCCTCGTCGAAAAGCTCGCGCGGATCGGCGACCTCGACCTCACCCTAACAACGAACGGCTCGCTCCTTTCGCAGAAGGCCCGCTCGCTCGCGGAGGCCGGCCTTCGGCGCGTCACCGTAAGCCTCGACTCGCTCGACGACGCGACCTTCCGCGCGATGAACGACGCCGACTTCCCTGTCGCGAAAGTACTCGCGGGCATTGAGGCCGCGCGGGCGGCAGGGCTCGCGCCGATCAAGATCAACATGGTCACCAAACGCGACGTGAACGAGTCGAGCATCGTTCCGATGGCCCGCTACTTCAAAGGCACCGGCATGACGCTCCGTTTCATCGAGTTCATGGACGTGGGATCGACGAATGGCTGGCGCCTCGACGACGTGGTCCCGGCACGCGAGATCGTCGAAATGATCGACCGCGAGATGCCACTCGAACCGGTTCAGGCGGGCTACCGCGGCGAGGTCGCCGCTCGGTACCGCTACAAGGACGGGGGCGGCGAGATCGGCGTGATCTCATCGGTAACCCAGCCCTTCTGCGCGGACTGCACCAGGGCGCGCCTCTCGGCCGACGGATCCCTCTACACCTGCCTCTTCGCAACGGAGGGCCACGACCTTCGTTCGCTCGTGAGGAGCGGGGCCTCCGACGATGAGATCACCGAGGCGATAGCGGCGGTATGGACCGATCGGACCGATCGGTATTCCGATCTTCGCTCCGAACAGACCGCCGGCCTTCAGAAGATCGAGATGAGCTTCATCGGCGGCTAGCAGGCACCGGCTTCAACTCGGCGTCGCCACCCGCAGCTCGTTCTCGAGCTCGCCCGCAAGCCGCTCCGCGGCGGCGGTGTTGACCCGAAGACGCTCGAGGCTTTGTGCGACGGTCTCGGAGACATCGGCCGTCCGCTTTTGCTCGAGGAAGGCAGCCGCTTCGTCGGCGAGGTCGCGTTGAGCCAGCTGGCTGACTGCATTGACCATCGCCTGCTTGAGGAGCGGCGCGACGTCGGCGTTCGCGACATCCGCGTCCCAGTGCTTCTTGAGGACGCTCCACGCAATCGGTCGCGTCCGACGGTACTGGAGCATCGGGATGAGCATGATCCCGCGGTCTTGAACGCGGATGAGCGGCGAGAAGATCGCCTCGGCCGTGCGTCGCGCGAGTGCCGCGTCCTCGAAGAACACGAGCCCTTGCCGGAAACGCGTCTCCTCCTGCGCATCGGTCGCCTGCGCCTGCTGCATGCGCGCGACGTAGCGGTCCCACAGACGAGCGTCGCCGATCGTGGCCGCCACCGCGACGACCGTCCCGGCCACGTCGGGATGCAGTCGCTCCTCATCGTCCAAATGCGCTCGCACGAGCCGCTGCGCCTCCGCGCGGACGTCGTCCGCCCGCGCGTGGAGGCCGAGCATCCCGATGGCGCGCGTGCGCTTCTCGCGCAGGTCGGAGTCCTCGCCGTCGGCCGGCCGCCAGCCGGTCGTATCGAGGATTGGGCGGAAGAGATCCTCGACGAGACGGGCGAAAGGCCGTTCGGTCGCATCGCGTACCGCGTAGTTCGCGAGCCAGGTGAGCGCGTCGGCGATCGAAGCGAGGACCGCGCGATCCTGCTCCCCACGGAGGGTTTCGACGCGTCGCAGGAACGTTGCGAGCGTGGCCTTGCCGTGACGGACGAGCGCCCAGAGATCATCTAGGAGCGCAAGCCTTTCCTCGGCTGAGAGCTGCGCGACGCCCTGATCGAGGAGATCGCCTTCGAGCGCCGACGCGAAACGGAATCGATAGAAGCCACGTCCGCCACTGTTGGGGAAGAACCATTGGGCGCCACGGAGGAGCACGGTCTCGCGCGCGCGGCGGAGCACGAAGCGGTGCTCGCGGATGCCCTCCGCGGTCCCGTACTTGACCACCATGGGCACGGGCCAGACCTGGCCGGTTGGCTTCGCGTTGGAGTCCGAGAAGTACCGCTCTTGCGTGAGCTCGAGCTCGAGCCCTCTGTCGACCTGCTGCGCGCGGGTGTTCACGAGCGGATGCCCCGGCTCCTTGATCCACGCGTTCGCGATCGCCGTCACGTCCTGCCCGGACGCTTCGTCGAGAGCGCGCCAGAAGTTGTCGGCGGAGGCGTTGGCCTCAGCATGCTGCCGCAGGTAGATCCGCACGCCTTCGCGGAACGTCTCCTCGCCGAGATAGCCCTCGATCATCCGGAGCACGGCTGCGCCTTTCGTGTACGAGATGGCGTCGAAGCGCTGCGATGCTTCTTCCGCGCTCTTTGCCTCGACCGAGATGGGGTGCGTGGACGCGAGGGCGTCGAGGTTGAACGCGCTGGTGTTGTCGGCGACGAAGTCGCGCCAGTAGCGCCACTCCGGGTTGAGCGCGGCCGTCGCCTTTTCGCCGACGAACGAGGCGAACGACTCGTTGAGCCAGAGGTCGGTCCACCAGCGCATCGTGACGAGGTCGCCCCACCACATGTGGGTCAGCTCGTGCGCGGCAGTGCTGAAGATTCCCTTGAGCGCCTGGATCGACGCGTTGCGCTCGTCCGCCGCGAGAAGACGCGTGCGGTACGTGATCGCACCAGGGTTCTCCATCGCACCCGCCTCGAAGTCCGGGATCCCGATCGCGTCCACCTTTATGTACGGGTACGGAATCGCCGTGTAGTCCTGGAGCCATTCCACCGAACGCACATGGGCGTCGCGCGCGTAGATGCCTTGCTCGGCGAGACCCGGCGGGAGGCACACGCGGACGGGGATGCCCGACGGCGTCGTCACCGTCGGCGTGAACTCGTACGGCCCCACCGTGAAGGCCACGAGGTAGGAGGAGATCTTTGGGGTCTCGCGGAAACTCGTGCGGGTGCTCCGCTCGTCGAGCTCCTCCTGGGAGACGATCGGCATGTTGGCGATCGCCGCGTTTCCGGCCGGGTGAATGAGCTCGAGCGAGAAGCGAGCCTTGAACTCGGGCTCATCGAAGCAGGGGAACGCCCGGCGGGCGTCAGCCGCCTCGAACTGGGTCGCGGCGTACCGCTCCTCGCCGCGAAGCGAGCGGTACAGTCCGCGGAGGGAGTCCCGGATGCCGCCCTTCCACGAGATCTCGAGGCTGTGCTCGCCTACTGGTATCTCGCTCGCGAACCGAAGGGTCGCCGTTTCCGACTCCGTGTCCATCAGCGCTTTTTCGAGCTTGTTCTTCCCGTCCATAGTCGCCGCGACGATGTCTAGCTCGAGCGCGTGGAGGGTGATCTCACGTGATGGCCGCGCGGAGCGGAGCGTGATCCGCTCCCAGCCGGTGGACGTCCACGCGTCGAAGTTGAGTTCGAACCGCAGCTCGTAGCGGCTCGGCAGGACGTCTTTCGACAGTCTGAAGTTGCGTTTGTCCTCAGCCACGACGCTCAAAAGCGTACCTGTTACGGTTTTTCCGTGCCCCCGCAATTCATCTTCACGATGCGCGACCTGCGCAAGATCGCGCCGCTCACCCAGCGCGAGATCCTCCGCGGCGTCACGCTCGCGTTCTATCCCGACGCGAAGATCGGCGTGCTCGGCGCGAACGGCGCCGGGAAGAGCACGCTCCTGCGGATCATGGCCGGGCTCGACAAGGAGCACACCGGCGACGCCCGCATCACCGAGGGATACCGCACGGGTCTGCTCGCGCAGGAGCCGGCGCTCGATCCCGCAAAGGACGTCCGCGGCAATGTCGAGGAGGGCGTGGCCGCCCAGCGCGCGGTGCTCGATCGCTACAACGAGCTCTCGATGAAGCTCGGCGAGGACCTCTCGCCTGCGGAGATGGAGCGCGTCACCAACGAGCTTCAGCGCACCCAAGACCAGATCGAGGCGAAGGGTCTGTGGGAGCTCGACGCGACCGTCGACGTCGCGATGGACGCGCTGCGCTGTCCCCCGGGCGACCAGGACGTTGCGACCCTTTCCGGTGGCGAGCGGCGTCGCGTCGCGCTCTGCCGGCTCCTGCTCTCGAAGCCGGACCTGCTCCTGCTCGATGAGCCCACGAACCACCTCGACGCGGAGTCGGTGGGCTGGCTCGAGCGTCACCTCGCCGAGTATCCCGGGTGCGTCGTGGCGGTGACCCACGACCGGTACTTCCTCGACAACGTGGCGGGGTGGATCCTCGAGCTCGACAAGGGTGCGGGCATTCCGTATCAGGGCAACTACAGCTCGTGGCTCGAGCAAAAGCGCAAGCGTCTTGCCGACGAGGAAAAGCAGGAGTCCGCCCGCCAGCGAAGCCTCGCCCGGGAGCTCGAGTGGGTCCGCGCCTCGCCCCGCGCGCGCCAGGCCAAGAGCAAGGCACGCATCGAGGCGTACGAGCGTCTTCTCGCGGAGGACCCGGAGCTTCGCGAGCGCGACCTCGAGATCTCGATCCCGCCTGGCCCGCGGCTCGGTGACGTCGTCGTCGAGGCCGAAGGCATCCGCAAGGCCTACGGCGACAAGCTGCTCTTCGACGACCTCAGCTTCTCGCTGCCGCGCGGCGGCATCGTCGGAGTGATCGGTCCGAACGGTGCCGGCAAGACCACGCTCTTCCGGCTCATCACCGGCGAGGAGAAGGTCGACGCGGGCACCCTGCGCGTCGGCGAAACGGTAAAGCTTGCCTACGTTTCGCAGACCCGCGACACGCTCGACCCGACGAAGAACGTATGGGAAGAGATCTCCGGGGGTGAGGAGAACATCCAGATCGGGTCGCGCACGCGAAATGCGCGCGCCTACGCCGCGTCGCTCAACTTCCGCGGTGCCGATCAGCAGAAGAAGGTGGGGGACCTCTCGGGCGGCGAGCGGAACCGCGTGCATCTCGCGAAACTCCTGCGTTCGGGCGGCAACGTGCTGCTGCTGGACGAACCGACGAACGATCTCGACGTGGACACGCTCCGCGCGCTCGAGGAAGCGATCCTCGACTTCGCAGGCTGCGTCGTCGTCATCAGCCACGACCGCTGGTTCCTGGACCGCGTCGCGACGCACATGCTCGTCTTCGAGGGCGATAGCCGCGTACGGTGGTTCGAGGGCAACTATCAGGCGTTCGAGGAACACATGCGCAAGACCGTGGGAACCGACTGGCAGCCACATCGCATCCGCTACCGGCCCCTCATGCGCGCGTGAACCCGGCTCTTCGCGTCGTGGTCGTTGCGATCGCGGCGGCCGCCTTGGCCGCGCTCCTGCTTCCGGTCTATCTGACGGTGCGCGCCGGCGACAACAAGGTCTTCGAGGCGCAGCCGTTTGATTTCGCGCTGGTCGCGATCGCCGCGTTCGTCATCGCTGTTGGCGTGCAGACGGTGCCGTGGCGCGCCGCAACCAACGTCACCGTGCTGGGCACGCTCGTCGGCGCTGGCCTTCTGTTTGGCGCGCTGGCGATCTTCTCGGTCGGTGTTCTGGTCCTCCCCGTGGCGGTCGTGCTGCTCGTCGTCCTCTGGCGTGCGATCGGCCGCGCTCCGCTCTCTGTCGCCCGGCGGGCCGCGCTCGGCGGGGCCGTCGTCGGCTACGGCCTCATCCTCCTGTTCATCGCGCTGATCATTCCTCCTACGGTCGAGTGCTTCGCGAACGGCGGTGGGAGCACCTCGAGCCAGCGGTGGGGCCAAAGTGGCGGCGGCTTCACCACGACCTCGAGCGGCAGCTCGACCATCGACGGAGTGCAGACGGGGACGATCGAATCCCCGAGCTCAACCGTCACCTATCGCTGCGAGCAGGGACGGATGGTGCAATTCCGGCGCGAGCCGAGATGACCGGCGTGCTCATCGCCCCCGGCGTGCGCTTGCGTATCGAACGCCCGATGGCAACGTGAGCGACAAAGAGAACGACGGACTGACAAGAATCCGTCTCTAGTACTTCCGAGCCACCGAGCCCGATACCCGTTGCACTCCTCGCCGCAAATGGGCCGCGCGTAGCGTCGCCAGACCGCGTCTCGCGAGGGAGGGCCTGCCGGGATGGCGATGTCATCGGAGGAAAACGACTTCGCCGCCATCTACGACGCGATGGCGTGCGGCGTCGTCGTGCGCAACGCCTCCGGCGCCGTCCTCTTCGCGAACACCGCCGCGAAGCGCATCTTCGGGCGTCCGCCCGAGGAGCTCGAAGGCGCGCAACCGCCAGGTGAGGATCGCCGCATCCGCGAAGACGGCACCACCATGCCGGATGACGAGGTCCCCAACGTCGCCGCGCAGGCTCGTGGCGAGCCGATCCGCAACGTGATGATGGGCGTAGTCCGAGCGGACGGGTACGTGCGCTGGCTTCTCGTCGACGCGGTCCCGATCAAGGACTCCGGGGGCCGGGTTCGTCAAGTCGTCTCAAGCTTCACCGACGTCACCGACCGCAAGAAGGCGGAGCACGAGCTCGAACGGCAAGCGCTGCACGACTACGTGACCGGTCTTCCGAACCGGTCTCTCCTTCTCGACCGCTTGGAGCAAGCTCTTCGGACGGCGCGACGCCTGGCGACGCCGCTCGCCCTTCTGGTCATGGATCTCGACCGGTTCAAAGAGATCAACGACACGTTCGGCCATCACGCTGGCGATCTCCTCCTGACTGAGGTCGCCGCGCGCATGCGGTCCGACCTCCGCGAGACCGACACCATCGCGCGCCTCGGCGGCGACGAGTTCGCCGTCGTCCTTCCCGGCGCGGATGAGGCCGGCGCCGGACGGGTCGCGCAGAAGATCATCGCCGCGGTGCAGCAGCCGTTCGAGATCGAGGGCCATGCCCAGGAGATCAGCGTCTCGATCGGCATGGCCGTTTCTCCCCAGCATGGCGAGGACGTCGAAACGCTCCTGCGCCAGGCCGACATCGCGATGTACGTCGCGAAGCGGACCCCGGGCGGGTCGGCGGTGTACGCCGAGCAGAACGATCCCGAGGGATCCAATCCGCTCGCGCTCATGGCCGAGCTGCGCCAGACCCTCGAGGCGGATCAGCTGCAGGTCGTCTATCAGCCGATCGTCGGATTCGCTGAAGGCGAGGTGATGCGCGTCGAGGCGCTCGCACGCTGGCGCCACCCGGAGCGCGGCCTCGTCGCGCCGGGGGAGTTCATCCCGCTCGCGGAGCGCTCGGGCCTGATGAAATCGCTCTTCTCTCGGGTGCTCGCCATGACGCTCGCCCAATGCAGCGCGTGGCGCGAGGCGAACCTGCCGCTCCAGGCCGCCGTGAACCTGTCCATCCGGAATCTGCTCGATCCCGAGCTCCCTCGCGTAGTCGCCCAGGCGCTCGAGCGCGCCCGCATCCCTCCAGGGTGGCTCGCGTTCGAGATCACCGAGACGATGCTCATGGCCGAGCCCAATCGAGTCCTGCGCACGCTGGCCGAGCTGCGCGACCTCGGCGTTCAGCTCGCGATCGACGATTTCGGCGTCGGGTACAGCTCCCTTGCGTACCTCCAACGACTTCCGGCCTGTGCAGTGAAGATCGACCGGTCCTTCGTGAGCCGGATGACACGCGACCGCGGAAGCGCGGAGATCGTGAAGCTCATCACCAATCTCGGACACGCCCTCGGCATGAAGGTCGTCGCCGAGGGGATCGAGGACGAGGCGACCTACAACGCGTGCGCGTCCGTCGGCTGCGACAGCGCCCAGGGCTTTTTCGTCGGGCGACCCATGGTCGCGACAGCGATCCCGGCCTGGCTCGCGCAGGGCCACCGCACCACGACGATCAACTAGCCCACCCGGCGCCGCACTGCTAACGAGTTGCGACTGGCGACCCTCCTGGGGGGCGGTTTCCGGTCAGGTTTTTCCCTCGGCCCTTCCTACAATTCGGCACACTGATGGCCGGACCGGTGGTGGGTGTACGTGTCTTCCCGCGGGCGTCGCCGCGCTCGGGGAGTCCGATCCGCGTCGCGCTTGCGATCGTCGCCCTCCTCTCGGCCATCGCGGTCGCTATCGGCCTCGGAGCGCTCTACTCGGTGACCTTGGGGAAGGGGGAATCCCTCGACGGCCTCGTGCGAGATGTGCAGCTCACCACCGCTGGGATCATGACGGCGGAAGCGGCGGTGCTCTGGCTCCTGCTGAAGCGCGCCTACGGCCGTACCTCGGACCAGATGGGCGCCCAGGCGCGCGCGCTGGAAGCCGCGCTCAGCGAGAGTGAGAGCGCGTACGACTCGACGCTCCGGGCGCTCTCGTTGGCGCTCGATGTCCGCGATCGCGAAACGGAGGGACACGCCCAGCGTGTCGCGCGCTACATGGATCTCATGGCGCGCGAGCTGCGCTCGGCGAATGTGGACATCAGGACGCTTCGGCGTGGAGCACTACTCCACGACCTCGGAAAGATCGGCATCCCGGACGAAATTTTGAGGAAGACCGGCGAGCTTGATGGCTCGGAGTGGAGGGTCATGAAGCGCCATCCGGCGTACGGCGCGCGGATCCTGGCCGGGATCCCATACCTGAGCGGTGCCGCGGAGATCGTGCGCCACCACCACGAGCATTTCGACGGCAGCGGCTATCCCGACGGACTGGCGGGCGAGGACATCCCGCTCGGAGCCAGGATCTTCGCGCTTGCCGACGCCCTCGACGCGATGACGTCCGACCGTCCGTATCGCCGGGCGATGAGCCTCGAGGACGCCATCAGCGAGATCGAGCGGTGCAGCGGGAAGCAGTTCGATCCCGTCATGGTGAACGCGTTTCTACGCATCCCCGTCGACAGGCTGTCGGCGGTGAGGAGCGACGCCGGGCCGCTGGAACACTTCGCCGACGCTATTGGCTAGACGCATCGTCGGCTGCGGCGGCCTCTAGGCGGTCCGCGGCTCCGGCTTGTTCGGGTCGATCCCGAGCTCTGCGATCGCCTTCGCGACCTCGGCCGCCCCGTACTCCTCGGTGAGCGCGAGCGCGTGCAGCGATGCGGTGGCCACGCTTTCGGCGTCGATCTCGAAGTGGCGGCGCAGCGCCTCGCGCGTGTCGCTTCGGCCGAAGCCGTCGGTGCCGAGGGAGACGAACGGGCTCCCGACCCAGCGCGAGACCTGATCGGGAATGGCCTTGAGCCAGTCGGACGCCGCGACGATCGGGGAATGCCCACCGAGAACGCTTGTCACGTGCGGGAGCCGCGGTTCGGCCTCGGGGTGCAGCCGATTCCAACGCTCGACCTCGAGGGCCTCATTGCGTAGCTGCTGGTAGCTCGTGACGCTGTACACGTCCGCGCCGACGTCGTATTTCTCCTGAAGGATCTCTTGCGCGCGGAGGACCTGCTGCATGATCGAGCCCGATCCGAGGAGCGTGACCCGCCGGCGACGACCCTCGTCGCCGCGCCGGAAGAGGTAGATCCCGCGAACGATGCCCTCCTCGACGCCCTCGGCCATGGCCGGCTGCGGGTAGTTCTCGTTGTAGAGGGTGAGGTAATAGAAGATGGCCTCACCGTCACCGAGCATCCGTTTGATGCCGTCGCGCACGATGACGGCGGTCTCGTACGCGAACGCCGGGTCGTACGCGCGGATGTTCGGGATCGCGCTGGCGAGAAGCTGGCTGTGCCCATCTTCGTGCTGCAGGCCTTCGCCGTTCAGCGTGGTGCGGCCCGCGGTCGCGCCGCAGAGGAACCCGCGGCCGCGCGCGTCGCCGAACGCCCAGATCTGGTCGCCGGTGCGCTGCAGCCCGAACATCGAGTAGAAGACGTAGAAGGGCAGCATCTGCTCGCCATGCGTCGCGTAGCTCGTCCCGGCGGCGGTGAACGACGCCACCGAGCCTGCCTCGGTGATGCCTTCTTCGAGCACCTGACCATCGATCGCCTCGCGGTACGGAAGGAGCGTCTCGAAGTCGACCGGCTCGTAACGCTGCCCCAGCGGTGAGTAGATACCGACTTCCTTGAAGAGCGGATCCATGCCGAACGTGCGCGCCTCGTCGGGGATGATCGGCACCACGCGCTTGCCCACATTCTTGTCGCGCACGAGATTCCGCAGCAGGCGCGTGAACGCCATTGTCGTCGAGGCCGCAGCGCTCCCTGACCCTCGCGCGAACTCGGCGAAAGCCGAGTCGTCGGGCTGCTGAAGCGGCTTCGCGCGGACGACACGTCTCGGAACGAACCCGCCAAGCGCGCGCCGGCGCTCGAGCATGTACCGCACCTCGGGAGAGTCGGGGCCCGGGTGGTAGTAGGGCGGGTCGTCGGTGAGCTTGTCGTCCGAGATCGGGAGCTGCAGGCGATCGCGGAAGATCTTGAGCTCCTCGAAGCTCATCTTCTTCGCCTGGTGCGTGATGTTGCGGGCCTCGACCGACGGTCCGAGGGCCCAGCCCTTCACCGTCTGCGCGAGGATCGCGGTCGGCGCGCCGGTGTGGCGGACGGCTGCGTTGTACGCCGCGTAGACCTTGCGATAGTCATGGCCGCCGCGGCGCAGACCCCGGAGCTGTTCGTCGGAAAGGTGCTCCACCAGCTTTCCGAGGCGCGGGTCGCCCCCGAAGAAGTGCTCGCGGATGTAGGCGCCATCGGCGATGGTCATGCGCTGCGATTCGCCGTCGGTCGTCTCGGCCATTCGATTGACGAGAACGCCGTCGACGTCGCGTGCCAGCAGATCGTCCCACTCGCGCGCCCAGAGCACCTTGATGACGTTCCAGCCCGAGCCACGGAACACCGACTCGAGCTCCTGGACGATCTTGCCGTTGCCACGGACCGGACCGTCGAGACGCTGCAGGTTGCAGTTCACCACGAAGGTCAGGTTGTCCAGGCCTTCGCGCGCCGCGACGTGCAGCGCGCCGAGCGACTCGGGCTCGTCGCACTCGCCGTCGCCGACGAACGCCCATACCCGCGACGCCGACGTGTCCTTGATCCCGCGGTGTTGCAGGTAGCGGTTGAACCGCGCCTGGTAGATCGCGGCGAGCGGGCCCAGGCCCATCGAGACCGTCGGGAACTCCCAGAACTCGGGCATGAGTCGCGGGTGCGGATAGCTCGAGAGTCCTTCGCCCGGAACGACCTCCCGCCGGAAATGGTCGAGCTGCGACTCGGTTAGTCGACCTTCAACGAACGCGCGCGCGTAAATACCCGGCGCGGCGTGTCCCTGGAAGAAGATCTGATCGCCGGACGCGTCGTCGTCCTTGCCACGGAAGAAGTGGTTGAAGCCGACCTCATAGAGGCTCGCCGCCGAGGCGTACGTCGCCAGGTGACCACCGATTCCGTCGAAGTGGTGATTCGCGCGGACGACCATGGCGACCGCGTTCCAGCGGATGAGCCGCCGGATGTGCAGCTCCATTTCCTCGTCGCCGGGGAAACCGGGCTCCTGCTCCGGCGAGATGGTGTTGATGTAGCGCGTCTCCGTCAATGGGGGCAGCCCGACGTGGAGCATTCGCGCCCGCTTGAGCAGCTTGTAGAGGACGAAGCGAGCGCGGTCGCCGCCCGACTGCTTTACGAGCGCGTCGAGCGAGTCGATCCACTCCTGGGTCTCTTCGGTGTCGATATCGGGCAGCTGCTGCTTGAACTCGTCATAGACGTCGTGGATGTCACGCATCTACGTCGATGTTAGCGGCGCGGAAACGGGCGCGAAGACTGCGAACCCATAGACTTCTCGCGTGCAAGAGCGCCCACGGCGGCGGCGATTTCGATCACGCCGGCCGAAGGTTGAGCCGCGGCCCACCTCCACGCCGGCCCCGACCCACGGTCCTCAGCGTCCGATCGAGCCGCGATCCGATCGTCGGGCCGGCGGAAGGGTCGCGCAGCCCCGTGCCGACCGAGGCCGGCGCCCGCAGCGCGCGCGAGACGAGATCCGTCCGGGGATGCCCTGCGTGATCCTGCTCGACTGCCGCGATGGCGAGCCCGACCGCACCGGCACGGCCGCGGTCTTCGAAGGCTTCTTCGACTTCGAGACCGGTGACCCGCGCCGGAGTGGCGGGGGCATCCCGCGGCTCCGCGCGGGCGACGAGCGCCTGTGGGGCTTCGAGTGCTGGTGGCGCCTCGACCCCGAGCGTGCCGGTCTGACGGCGGGCGACCGCGAACAACTGGAGACGTCGAAACGTCTCCTTCGTGGTCTGCTGCGCGACGCTAGGCGAAGCGGCGGCTTCCGAAGCCTGCCGGCGCGGACCTAGGCCGCTGTGATCTTCTCCGCCTGCGGCTTGCCGCGGCGGGGATCCATCCCCTTTTCGTAGGTCACGCTCTGACCCTCGCGAAGGGTATCGAACGCGTCGCCTTCCACCTGCGACCGGTGAAAGAAGATGTCTGAGCCGTCTTCCGTCTGGATGAAGCCGAAGCCCCTGTCGCCGACGAGCTTCTTGATCGTTCCGTTGGCCACTTGTCCTCCACGTGCGCGGGCACGTCTCCGTGTGTTGTTTGACTGAATGGTAGGGCCTCGAGGCCAACCGGTACTAGGACCTTTCCGGTACGAGCGCGTGCCGGTCTGTGACTAGGCCGGACGGCTAGGGGCGCCGACGATGCGCTTACTCGCGCGCGACGGGTGGAACGATTAGGGCGCGCGGGGGCAGGGGAGCGGTATGCGTCGGCCTCGTGTTCGGTTCTGGCAGAAGGTTCTTGCGGCGCTGCTCATCGTCGGCGTGGCACCGATCGCGCTGGTCAGTGTCGTTTCTACGCACAACACGCGTAACGACCTCACCTCGCTCGGCGTCACGAACATCCGCCAGCGGTCCACCTCCACCGCGAACGCTATCGACGCGTACCTGGCCAGCCGGCTCGGCGACATCATCCTGGTGGCGAAGCTGCCGGACATCGTCCGGTACGCGACGAATCTCGGCGACCAGGAATCGCGTGCGGCGGCGCGCACGGCGCTTGCCGCGGCCGCGGCCCGCTCTCCCGAGTACGAATCCGTGGCGGTCGTCGACCTCAAAGGCACGATCGTGGCGGCCTCGGTACCCACTGACGAAG
Source organism: Chloroflexota bacterium (assembly GCA_030854525.1). The sequence continues at coordinate 26,355 of JALYSZ010000005.1, forward strand.
GCACGAGCGTCGCGTTTCGCGAATACTTCCTCACCGCCACGAAAGGCACGCCCTACGTGAGCGACCCCTCGTACTCGGTCATCACGAACAAGCCCGCGCTCTTCTTCTCGTCGCCGGTCGCCGCGAACAACGTTGTCGTCGCCGTCGTGCGGACACGCGTGAACCTCGCCGCGATCTGGGACATCGTCGAGAGCGACGCCGGCTCGGTCGGCGTCGGCGCGCATTCGTTCCTCGTCGACGACTACGGCATCCGCCTCGCGGTCTCGGAGACAAAGGGGCACCGCGAGCTGGCCGAGTCGCTCATCTACAAACCAATCGCGTCGATCGACCCCGACACCGCGAAGAAGCTCGCGGCCGACAAGCGCTTCGGAACGATCACACCTGACAAGCTCGTCATCGACCCACTGCCTACCCTCAAGACGGCGCTCGACGGCCTCCCCAAGGGCGCGAGCGGTGACGCGGCGTTCGCGTTCGGTGGCGGCGCCGACGAACAGCGCGGCGTTGTGACGCGCCTGGTGAACAAGCCGTGGGGTTACGTCCTCGCCGTCCCGCTCACCACGTACACGAAGGCGGCCGACAACGCGACGTTCGACGCAGCGCTGATGCTCGTCATGGGTGTCCTCCTCTCCTTCGTGATCGGCGTCCTCCTTACGCGCTCGCTCGTCGGACCGCTGCGCCGCCTCGTCGGCGAGGCAACCCAGGTATCTACCGGCGACATCGATCTGCGCGAAGCGCACTTCGATACCCGAAGCGGCGACGACATCACGCACGAGGTCGCCTCGGCGTTCGACCGCATGCTCAACGCCCTGCGTTTCTACGCTCTGGCCGACGAGGCCGGAAGCGGTGGCGAGGACTAAGCGGTGAACGCGCTCGCCCTCGAGCTCCTGGGCGTCGCGAAGGAATATCTCGGTCCGGCCGCGCCCGCGTTCCTGTCCCGCGAGCTGCACGCGATGGGCGTCAACGCGAACAGCGTCGAGCACATGCACATCCTTCCCCTCGCCGAGCGCTCGCGCCTCGCCGCGAGCAAGCTCATGGACAACAAAAAGGCGAGCGAGTTCGCGCAAGCGCTCGCGCAGCGAGGGCGCACGGCCGAGACGAAGGCGCCAAACGACCATCGCCTCGCGAGTGATGCCGCTGCGAAGCTATTCGCTAGCGGCCGCCTGCGCCAGGCGGAGACCGCGTACCGCGAGCTCGTGAAGAAACACGGCGACGTCGACTCGTACGGCGGTCTCGCGCGCACGCTCGTGTCGCTGGAGGATCGCGACGCTGCCCTCCTCGCCCTGCGAGAGGGTGCCGCGTCATTCGCTCGGAAGAACGAACGCGTGAACGCGATCGCCCTCCTGGGCGTTGCGGTCGAGATCGCGCCGTTCGACCTCGCAGCGCATCGCCGGTTCGCTGCCGCTCTTGCAAACCAGGGCGATCTGATCAGCGCGTGCCAGGAATACGGACGCTTCATCGATGCCGCCCTCGCTCAGCGGGATACACGACGCGCGTGGCTCGAGCTCACCTATGGCCGCGAGACGCTGGGTGATCTTCCACAGCTGCTGGCGATCGCGGACCGTGTGGCC
>JALYSZ010000010.1 GCA_030854525.1 Chloroflexota bacterium
GCGGCCTCGCGATGCTCGGGATGGATCCCGCGCTGCTCAGGCGCCGCCGCTGTGCCGGTCGTCGTTTCCTTGATCTTGGTGCTGCTCTTCATTCATCCCTCTCGTCGGCGTTCGCCGTGTGTAAGACGGTGTGTCGCTCCCGGCGGTGCATGAGCTCCGCAAGCTCCTCCGCCAGTTGAGCGACCTCTCCGTCCACCGCACCAGCGTCGCCGCCGTTCGCCCGCGCAAGCTGACCCTGCGCGGTCTTCATACGACGCCGCAGGTTTCGTTCCCGAAGAGCCAGCGCTGCGACTTCGATCGCCTCGGCGACGTCGACTTCACCTTCAAGCTCAGGCGCAAATGCGCCAACGGCCGCGGCTTTGGCGGCCAGGTGAGCCGGCAGGTCAGAAGTCGGATGCTTCCCCGCTTTGAGCCAGTCGAGGATCGCTCGGTGGTCGGGGTCGTCAAGGTCGCCGGGGCGGAGTTCTGTACGCGCCGCTTCTTCTGGAAATCGAATCAATAGTGCCATTAGGTAACGCTCAATAGGGGCCGTTTGTTTCGCCGGAGTCTCATTGGCCATTGTCGCCGGGCGCTGCGCCGGCGGCGAAGCGGCCGCGGCCTCGCGGCGAAGAGCCTCCTGGTCCAGGCCGGTGGAAGACGACAGCGTGCCGAGGTACAGCTCGCGCGTCAGCGGGTCGGGCTCGCCGGCGACCAGCGGCAGGGCTTCGGCCAGAAACCGCCGCCTGCCGTCTGCTTTTTCCAGGTCGCTCCGCTTGGCGATCCGGTCGAGGACGAATTCGAGGACCGGCTTCGCCTGCCCGAGGAGCGCGCGAAGGCCCTCGGGATCCCGCCGCGCGAGCACGTCGGGGTCGGTGTCGGTGGGAAGAACCGTGACGTAGACCGAGAGGCCAGTCCGGGCGGTCACGGATCCACGCCCCGCCCGCCGCACGGCGCGCTGGACCTGCTGGGCGAGGTCGATCCCGCGCTTCTCGGCGGAGCTCTGCCCTGCGGCGTCTCCGTCGAAGGCCACGATGGCGCGCTCGATCCGCATCGCATCCAGGACGTGGTACTGGTCCTCGGTTAGGGCCGTCCCCATCGAGGCGACGGTGTTCTCGAACCCAGCCTGGTGCAGGGCGATGGCGTCGAAGTACCCCTCCACGATCACGGCGGCGTTCTGCTTCCGGATCGCGGCTCGGGCGGCGTCGAGCGCGTAGAGGGTGGCGCTCTTGTTGAAGAGCACCGTCCCCTGGGAGTTGACGTACTTGCCGCGCTGATCGGCACGCATGGCCCGGCCGCCGAAGGCGATGATCCGCCCGCGGCCGTCCTTTATGGGAACGATCAGCCGGTGCCGGAACCAGTCGAAAAGGCCGCGGTCGCTCCGCCCGACCAGCCCCGCCGCGACGACCTCTTCGTCGGAATAGCCCTTCTTACGGAGGTAGCCGACCAGGCCGTCCCAGCTGTCGGGGGCGTACCCGAGGCCAAACTTGTCGACCGATTCCGGCAGGATCCCGCGCTCCGCCAGGTAACCGGCTACCTCTTTCCCACGCTCGGTGCCCCGGAGCGCCTGGCGGAAGTAGAAGTGGGCCGTGTCGTTCGCCGCGAGGAGGCGCTTCTCGCGCTCCTGCTCGGCCGGGTCACGCCGGCTCGTTAACTCGACTCCGGCACGCTCGGCGAGGACCTTGAGCGCTTCCACGGGCTCGAGGCCGTCCAGCTCCTCGAGCCACGTGAAGATGTCCCCATGACGATTGCAGCCGAAACAGTGATACGTGCGTCGATCGGGGTCGACCGTGAACGAAGGGGTCTTCTCCGAGTGGAAAGGGCAAAGGCCTGAATACGCCCGACCGGTCTTTTTGAGGGGGACTCGCTCGCTGATGAGCTGAACGATGTCCACGCGTTCCTTGACGGTGTCGAAGTCCCCGGGCATCAAGCGAAGTATCGCGCCCGGCTTGAGCTCGGGTTAAAGCGAAAGCTTCAGCAGCTCCTCGAGCTTCGAGGCATCGACCGGCTTGGTGACGTGTTGATCGAAGCCGGCCTCGCGCGCAAGACGGCGATGGCGGTCTTCGCCGTAGCCGCTGAGCGCTATCAGCAGCGCGTCGCCCAGCCCGAGCTCGCCGCGGATCCTCTTCGCGACCTCGTATCCGTCCATCTCCGGCATGCTGATGTCGAGCAGGACGATCTCGGGCCGGTGCAGCCGAGCGTGGTCGAGCGCCTGCTGCCCGTCGTGCGCCGTGGCGACCTCGTGCCCGTAGTCGCGAAGCAGTTCCCCGAGCGCCTCGGCCGCGTCGACGTTGTCGTCGACGACGAGGATCCGACGCCTGGGACCCGTCGCGGCGATCGCCGCCGTCGGCGGAGCGCCCTCAGCCACCGGCGGGAGACGCAGCGGTAGGCGGACAACGAACTCGGTGCCCTTTCCCGGACCCTCGCTCAACGCTTCGACCGTACCACCGTGCAGCTCGACGAGTCGCCGCACCAGGGTCAGGCCGATACCGAGGCCGCCGCGCGCGCGGGCGCGCGTCTGAGGTCCCTGCATGAACAGGTCGAACGCGTGCTTCCGCAGATCATTCGTGAGGCCTGGGCCGTCGTCCTTCACCCCGACGACGATCTCCTTCCCCTCCACGCGAGCGCGCAGCCAGATCCGCCCGCCCACATCGGTGTATTTCGCCGCGTTGTTCAGGAGGTTCGCGAAGATCTGGGCGAGCCGGGCCGGGTCGGCGAGAAACGTCACCGGCTCGGTCGGGAGATCGAGGGCGACGCGATGGCCGCGCTCGTCGATCAGCGGACGCGCGCTCTCGATGGCCCGCTCGATGACAGCGCTCAAAAGAAGCGGCTGCTCGCGAAGCTCGATCTTCCCCCGCGTGATGCGGGAGACGTCGAGGAGGTCGTCGATGAGACGGGTCATGTGCTCGACCTGCCGCTCGACGATCTCGCGCGAGCGCGCGACGCGACCCGGCTCGTTCTCGTGGATGCGCATGATCTGCAAGGCGGTGGTCACCGGCGCGAGCGGGTTCCGGAGCTCGTGGCCGAGCATCGCGAGGAATTCGTCTTTGCGGCGATCGATCTCGGCGAGCTCGTCGATCTTGCTCCGCAGGGCACCCTCGAGGACCGCTCGTTGCGTGCTCTCTGCCTCGAGGGCGGCCGCCTTCTGCTGGAGCGCCGCGATGACGCGGTTGCGCTCGTCCGCCTCGGCGATGCTGTAGCTCTCGGCCGGGGTGACCCAGGTGTGCGCATCGTTGATGTCAGCGAACGGCTTCGCGTGGCTCGAATCGTCAAAGTGCTTGATCGGGTATGCGCAAAGAAGCGCGAAGGCCTCCTCGCGGGCGAGGTCGTTCCAGAGCTCCTCGAGGCGGATCGCAGCGTCGCGGTTTCCCTCGGCCCAAAGGAGCGCCACCATCTCGCCGAAAGCGAGCACGCGGCGATCGCCCGAGCGCGCCGTCCTGATCACCGGTCCGATCGCGTTCTCGAAGCGATGCTTGTCCGGCGAGCCGTTGACCATGAATCGCGCGAGGGTCTCCTGCGCGTCGAGAGCGTGGTAACGACCGCCCTGCGTGAGGTTGGGTAGGTCGACACCCTTGCCTCGGAGCCGCGCCTCGACGCCGTCGCGGTGCGCGCGCGTCGCGATGAGAATGGCCGCGTCCCTCCCGCGCAGGCCATCGGACATGAAGTCCGTGACCCGGTCGTAGAGGAACCCTTCCTTCTCGTAGTACTGGACAAGGTGCCCGTCGGTCATGGACGCGGATATCCCGTTTGTCGCCACCGGTTGGGAGACTGCCAAATTCGTGCCAAGAAT
>JALYSZ010000018.1 GCA_030854525.1 Chloroflexota bacterium
GGAATCAGCAGGACGCGGCCGGTGACGACGTCGGCAGGCTCGAACGCGACGCTGTTGACCGTTCGAACCGTGTCGGGATCCACGCCGAAGCTGGTCGCGATGCCCGCAAGCGTCTCTCCGTCGCGAACCACATGGATGGCCGCGTCGATCGGCGGGATCACCAGGGACTGACCCGCGCGCACCTCGGCCGTGTCTTTGATTCCGTTGTTGAAGGCGAGCGTCTGCGGTGTGATCTCGTACGCGGCGGCAATCGACAGAAGCGTCTCGCCTCTGACGACCGCGTGGACCCGCAAGCCGGGCGGGTCCTTGCGCAGGGCGGTGACTGGCACGCTGCGCGAGACAACCACGGCCCGTTCAAGCGTGTCAGCGGACGGTGTGGCCACGAGTACGGGCCGCGGCTTCGCGACCGCCACGGCTCCGAGGCGTTCGAGCTCGGGCGCGGCGATGACCGTCCATATCGGGATTACCCCGGCGATGACGCAGCACGCCGCCGTCATGACGGTCCCCATCCATCGACGAAGTGCCCCGCGCTTGCGACGGCGCCGCCGCGGCCTTCGGATTACGAGCCCAAAAGAGATATCGGCGGATCGCGTTAGCGGTAGGCGAACTTCAACACGCGGCGACCTACGGCGAATCGCTCCCCCAACCTGCGCCATGCCCGGATTCGGGCAAGCAGCGTGCCGGTTGAGCCCTCAGCGACCGAGCGGGCCCTCGGCTCGCGCAAGTTTCGCGAAGCTCGCCATCAGCTTCTTCACGCCTTTGTCGGGAAACGCGACGGTGACCTCCTCATCGTCGTCGCGCGCGACACTCGACACGACCATGCCTTCGCCGAGCGATGGATGCAGCACGCGATCGCCGGCGTGGAAGCGTGTCTCCGATACGACCGCGGTGCGCTGCTTAGTCGCGCGCCCGCTCCACGCCGCGGGAAGCCCCGCGAGCATCGCATCGCGCCGAGCCTGCTTGCGCTCCTCGTAGCGACTGCGGTCGCGCTCCCAGTCGAGCTCGGCCCACGAGTCGCGTTCCTCGGTCTCGATGTTTCCGCGCAGCTCGACGCCCTCACTCGGCAGCTCCTTCAGGAAGCGCGACGGCGGATTCATGTTCGTGCGACCGAAGAGCGATCGCCGGCGCGCGTACGTGAGATAGGCGCGGTCCTTCGCGCGTGTGATCCCCACGTAGCAGAGACGCCGCTCCTCCTCGAGCTCCGCCTCGCTGCCGCTGTCGATCGCCCGTATGTGCGGGAACACGCCCTCCTCCATGCCCGTCATGAACACGACGGGGAACTCGAGGCCCTTGACCGCGTGCATCGTGATGAGCGTCGCCGCAGGCTTGGCGTCCTGGTACTCGTCGACGTCGGACACGAGTGCGATCTCCTCGAGGAAGCTCGGAAGCTGCTCCTCCTGCGGCAAGCTGACGTAGTCCTCCGCGAGCGTCCGCAGCTCCTGGACGTTGGCCCAGCGCTCCTCGCCCTCCTCCGTCCCGTCCTTCAGATACGTCTCGTAGCCACTGAGCGTGACCAGCTCGTCGATGAGCCGCGGGAGGGCGAGCTGCTCCGCGGACGCGCGCAGGCGGGCCATCACCTTGCCGAACGAGACGAGCGCCTCCTGCTGGCGCCTCGGGATGCTCGTCACGAGCTCGGCCTTCGCGAGGGCATCGCCCACGCTGATCTCATGCTCGCGCGCGCTCGCAAGGAGCGCGGCACGCGTCTTGTCGCCAAGCCCGCGCGGCGGCGTGTTCAGAACACGCGCGAGCGCGAAGGCGTCGAGGGGATTTTGGATTAGCCGCAGGTAGGCGAGCGTGTCCTTCACCTCGCGGCGCTGATAGAAGGACACGCCGCCGACGATCTGGTACGCCAGCCCGAACGCGCGAAAGGTGTCCTCAATCGCGCGCGACTGCGCGTTCGTCCGGTAGAGCACGGCGACGTCGCGCGTACCGTGCGCCTCGCCCTCCCGCTGCAGGCGCTCGATCTCACGCGCCACCAGCTCGGCCTCGTGCGACTCGTCGTACGCCTGCATCACGACGACGTCGCTCCCACCGTCGCGGTCGGTCCAGAGCTTCTTCTCCTTGCGCGCCGCGTTGTTGCGGACGACCGAGTGCGCAGCGTCAAGGATTCGCTGCGTCGATCGGTAGTTCTGCTCGAGCTTGACCACTTTCGCGTTCGTGTAGTCCCGCTCGAAGTCGAGGATGTTGCGGACGTCGGCGCCGCGCCAGCTGAACACCGATTGGTCATCGTCACCGACGACGGCCAGGTTCTGCTTGAACCCGGCGAGGTACCGCAGGAGGACGTACTGCACGCGGTTGGTGTCCTGGTACTCATCGACCAGGATGTGCTGGTAGCGGTCCTGCCACTTCTCGAGGGCGCGGTCGCTCGTTTCGAAGACACGGCAGGCGAGAAGAAGCAGGTCGTCGAAGTCGACCGCGTTGTTCTCGCGGAGAAGCTCGTCGTACCGCTTCCACACGATCGCCGCAACCCGGTCGAGCTGGCCCTTCGGGTTCGACGTGAGGTCGGCGGGCCCCTTGAGCTCGTTTTTGGCGCTCGAGATCACCGCGGCTATCGCACCTGGGGCGAAGACTTTCTCGCTGGCGTTGGTGTCGGCCATCGCCTGGCGCAGCACGGCCCTCTGGTCGGCCTCGTCGTAGATCGCGAACGAACGGTCGATCCCCACAAGAGGCCCCTCCCGGCGGAGGAGCCTCGCGCAGAACGCGTGAAACGTTCCGACGGTGAGCTCGGCGAGGCGCTCCTTACCTACCAGACGGTCCAGCCGCTCGCGCATCTCGCGCGCCGCCTTGTTAGTGAAGGTCACGGCCAGGATCGCGTTCGCCGGCACCGCCAAGTCTCGGATCAGATAGGCGATGCGGTGCGTCAGTACGCGGGTCTTCCCCGACCCGGCGCCGGCGAGGATCAGAAGCGGCCCGTCGCCGTGGGTGACGGCAACGCGCTGCTCAGGATTCAGGGGGTCGAGGATCGAGTCAGACATCGCGCCCCATCGTAGGAAGAGAATCGGACTGTTGATTCGTCGTGGATAAGCGGCCGAACTCGTGGACAACATCGGACGCTCTCGTGTCGATTTGGTGGATAAGTTGATTGCCTGGCGACTGAGCACACCGTAGATTTCCTCTTGTCCCGAGGGGTCTGCTAAAGGGAACGGGTCCGAGATTCCATCAAGGGCATCGTTCCCCGGGAGCGCAACCGGAGATAGCATCAAAGGCGGTCCGAGAGGATATCGAGGATCGGCTCCACGGCCAGGCCGCAGAGCTTTGAAGCTGCGGTAGGGCACGGAGGCAGGTCGCTCGGGATACTTTCTTTTCCCCGCACATCCACCCCTGTCCGTCGACCGTACATTTTTCGTAGTGCCTGACCAGCAGCCGCCCGACGACGCCCTCCTGAGCTCGCTCGCGGCGCGCGATCTGGGTGCCCTTGCCGCCCTTTACGACCGCTACGGGCGCCTCGCGTACTCGTTGGCCTACCGGATTCTCGGTGAGAGTGAGGCCGCCGAGGACGTCGTCCAGGACGCTTTCCTCTCGGCCTGGCGGGGCGCCGGCAGCTACCGCCGCGAGCGCGGCAACCCTCGCGCCTGGCTTCTATCGATCGTTCACCACCGCGCCGTCGACATCCTCCGTCGCAAAACCACGTTCCGACCCGCGCCGCTCGAGGCGGCCGAATCGCAGGCGAGCGACGAAGACACGGCACTCGCTGCCGAGAAGAACGTCGAGCACCGTACCGTCCGCGAGGCGCTCGAGGCGCTACCGCAGGCCCAGCGCCAGACGATCGAGCTTGCCTACTTCGGCGGCTACACCCACGTGGAGCTTTCCGAGCTCATGGGCGTGCCGCTCGGAACGGTGAAAGGCCGGATGCGAATCGGCCTGCAGAAGATGCGTCGCGCGCTGGAGCGCACCCGATGATCGAGCACGTTCAGGACGACCTCGAAGCCTATGCGCTCGGCGCGCTCGATCGCGCCGATGCGGAGCGAGTCGCGCAGCACCTTGCCACTTGCGCGTCCTGCCGCCAGTACGCGGCCGCGCTCGCCGAGGTCGTCAGCACCTTGCCCGACACGGTCACGCTCCGCGAGCCGAAAGCGGCCCTGCGCGAGCGCATCCTGGCCGCCGCGAAGACCGAGACACGCGATGCGGCGGCTTCCGCCAGCGGCCGTCGCTGGTCGTTCGGCGCGGTCCGCCCGTCGCGCGTCGCGTTTGCGGGACTCGCTGCCGCGGTGATCGTGCTGAGCGCCGCGGATATCGACGCATACCAGCGGACGAGGACGATGGCGGCCCAGCGCGACCAGCTGTACGGCCTCGTTGAGAGCATGCGACAGGGCGGCCGCGAGTGGTACATGGCCGGTAAGGACGCCTTCGCCGGCGCGGGCGGCACGCTGTTCGACCCGCGTGCCGAAGGGAAGCAGCCGTTCGTGCTGTTCCACGACCTGCCCGCGATCCCGGCGGGAAAGCTCCTGACGGTGTGGCTCGTCAGCCCGGACAGCACGTGGGCCCGTGCCGCGACCTTCCAGCCGAACGGGCAGGACATCCAGGCGATCGGGATCAACATGGAAGTCTCCGGGTTCGACCGGTGCGCGGTCACCCTCGAGGATTCCTCATGGGGTCCGCGCTATGGCACGGTGGTGATGGAGTCCCGGATCGCGCCGCCGACCGCCGCGCCATGACAACGGCGGGATAAAAAGAAGAAGGCCGGTGGTCCGCACCGGCCCTCTTGTGTTCCGCGTCTAGCGACTAGTACTCATCTAACCCGTCGGGCTAATAATCCATCCCGCCGCCACCGGGCATTGCCGGGGCCTTGTCCTTCTCGGGAAGGTCGGTGATGAGTGCCTCGGTGGTGAGGATCATCCCTGCGATGGACGCGCCGTTCTCCACAGCAGATCGGACGACCTTGACCGGGTCGATGATCCCGGCTTTCGGTAGATCGACTATCTGGCCGCTCATGACCTCGTAGCCCCAGTTCGGGGACTTCGTCTCTTCCTGCTTGCGACGGACCTGGGCCAGGAGGACGGACCCGTCCTCGCCGGCGTTCGCGACGAGCTGGCGGAAGGGCTCCTCGAGCGCCTTGCGGAGGATGTTCACGCCGGTCTTCTCGTCGCCCTCGGCCTTGACCTTGTCGAGCGCCTTGATGGCGTTGATGAGCGTGATCTCACCGCCGGGGACCATGCCCTCTTCGATGCCCGCGCGGGCCGCTGAGAGCGCGTCCTCGACGCGGTGCTTCTTCTCCTTGAGCTCCACCTCCGTCGCCGCGCCGACCTTGATAACGGCGACGCCGCCGGCGAGCTTCGCGAGACGCTCCTGGAGCTTCTCCTTATCGAAGTCGCTGGTGGTCTCCTCGATCTGTGCCTTGATCTGCTTGACGCGGGCCATGATCTGGTCCTGCTTGCCGTGACCTTCGACGAACGTGGTGTCGTCCTTGTTCGCCGTGACGCGGCGTGCGCGGCCGAGATCCTGGACCGTCGTCGCGTCGAGTTTTCGGCCGGCCTCTTCGGTGATGACCTGGCCGCCCGTGATGGTCGCGATATCCTCGAGCATGGCCTTGCGGCGATCGCCGAAGCCCGGGGCCTTGACCCCGAGGATGTTCAGCGTGCCGCGGAGCTTGTTCACGACCAGCGTGGCGAGCGCCTCGCCGTCGATGTCCTCGGCGACGATCACGAGGTTCTTCGAAACCTGCACGAGCTTCTCGAGCACAGGCAGGATGTCGGTGATCGCCGAGATCTTCTTGTCGGTGATGAGGATGTAGGGATCCTCGATGACCGCTTCCATGCGGTCGGCGTTGGTGACGAAGTAGGCCGAGATGTAACCGCGATCGATCTGCATTCCCTCGACGAACTCGGTCTCGAACTGCAGACCCTTCGACTCCTCGACCGTGATCACGCCTTCCTTGCCGACCTTCTCCATGACGTCCGCGATGAGGTTGCCGATCTGCTTGTCGGCGGCGGAGATGGTCGCGATCTGCGCGATCTGCTCTTTCTGGTGCTCGCCCTCCACCTTCGTGGACTGGGCCTTCATCTCTTCAACGACGGCGATGACGCCCCTCTCGAGCCCCCTCTTCAGGAGCATCGCGTTCGCGCCGGCCGCGATGTTGCGCAGGCCCTCGTGGACGATCGCCTGCGCGAGGATGACGGACGTCGTGGTGCCGTCACCTGCGATGTCGTTCGTCTTGGTTGCCGCTTCCTTGAGGAGCTGGGCTCCCATGTTCTCGAACGGATCCTCGAGCTCGATCTCACGGGCGACCGTGACCCCGTCGTGGGTGACGGTCGGTGAGCCGAACTTCTTGTCGAGCGCGACGTTCCGGCCTTTGGGGCCGAGGGTCGTTTTGACGGCGCTCGCCATGGTGTCGATGCCGGTCTTGAGCTTCTTGCGGGCCTCTTCAGTGAATGCCAGCTGCTTTGCCATAAATACCTTCCCCTTAACCTTCGACTGTGCCGAGGACGTCCTTCTCACTCAGGATGAGAAGCTCCTCGTCGTCGAGCTTGAATTCGGTCCCGGCGTACTTCTGGAAGAGAACGCGGTCACCCTCTTTGAGCTCCACCGGGATGCGCTGGCCGGTGTCGGGGTGGCGGTCACCGGGTCCGACGGCAAGGACGCGGCCTTCCTGGGGCTTCTCCTTGGCGGTGTCCGGCAGGACGATCCCGCTCTTGGTGATTTCCTCGCGCTCGAGGGCCTTGATTACGACGCGGGAGCCGAGCGGCTTGAGCTTCGTTTTCGACTTGGGGTTGGACTTGGGCGCGGTTGCGACTGCCATGTGTCTCCCCTCCTTTTAGGGTTGTTTTGGGCGCGGCAAAGAGCCGCAGACCCACAGATACGGATTAGCACTCGCCGGGCTTGACTGCTAATGACTCTAGAAGACTAGGAGAAAGGCTGTCAAGCGGCGCCCTCGCCGTCACCGGCGACGACGAGGCCGGTTTCGGCGAGAACGCGGTCTTTGCCGGCTCGCTTGGCTGCGTAAAGCATGGCGTCCGCGGCCTCCATGACCTGCTCCGCGCTCCGGCCGGGCCGCCAGGCGGCGACCCCAGCGCTCACGCTGATGGCGATCTTCGGGTCGGCCCGACCCTGGAGCTCGACGGCCTCGCGGACTCGCTCGGCGGCAATGCGCGACTCCTCTAGGCCCGACTGGGCCATGAGCACGAGGAACTCGTCGCCCCCGGTGCGCACCCCGACGTCCGACGAGCGGAGAGTTTTGCGCATCGTGTTTGCCAGGCCGCGGAGCGCGAGGTCGCCCTGTTCGTGCCCGAACGTGTCGTTGACGTTCTTCAGACCGTCGACGTCGATGGCGACGACGCTGTACGGCTGGCCGTGCCGGACCGCGAGTGAGTGCATGAGCCGGAGCTGCTCCCCGAGGAAGTGGCGGTTGTGAAGGCCGGTGAGTCCATCGGTGGTGGCCTGCCGCTGGGCGGTCTCAAGGACACGTCGTGTCGCGAGGCTGAGAGCGACCCGATCGGCCGCGGCGCGCAGGACCGTAACGTCGAGGATCGACTGCTGGTCGGGCTCGAGGAAGAGCGCGCCGACGGTGTCCCCGCCCGCGACGAGGGGGACGCAGGAGTAATGCGAACGGAAAGGCATATACGGGCACACCACCGGATCCTCGGCCGACTTGACCTCGAAAAAACGGCCGCTCCGGATAGCCGGACAGCTCGTCGGCCCGTTGACCACGGGATGCGGTGTCGCGCGCCCCGCCGTCCCGACAGGTTCGAGGATCGCGACCGACGGGTCCGTGAAGAGGACCGTGGCCGCAGGGAGGTGGAACCCCTGTTGAAGACTTCGGGCCGCGGCCTGCGCGAGGCTCGCCTCGTCGGTGGTCAAGGCGAGCGCATCGACGAGGTTGTCCATGCTTTCCAGGACCTTCATGCGCGCCTCGAGGCGGTCGCTCTGTCCGCGGACCTCCTCGAACGCGAGGAACGAGGCGACTGCCGCGGCGGATGCGTCCGCGATGACCTCGGCCACGCGGATCTCGTGAGCGGTCCACTCGCGCTTTTCGTGGCTGGACACCGCCATCAGGCCGATGACATCGCTCCGGTGGACGAGCGGCACGAAGAGGCCGGCCGCGAAGTGCTGGTGCTCGCGCGCGCCGCCCGACATCTTGTCGTCCCGTGCGTCGTTGACCGCGACGGTCCGCTTCTCACGGACCGCGCGCCGCCGCGGCGTGTCTTCGGGAAGGGTCGGGTCGGCGTGGAACTCCTCGACGGCGCCGTTCGGTCCGACGGTGAATCCATCGGCGAAGTCGGGTTTCGACGCGAAAAGGTAGAGGCGGTCGATCGCGAGGGCGTTCTTCGCCGACTCGTAGACGACGCGCACCAGCTCGTGCAGCTCGCTCACGCGCGCGAGCCCGAGAGCGGTATTGCGGGCGACCGACAGCTCAGCGTTCTGTGTCGCGAGCTCCTCGGTTCGTTGGCGAAGGGTGAAGCGCGTCTCCTGGATCGTGCGCGAAATGAGCGCGGTCATCGCGATCACCGACAGGAGCGCGAACAGGCGGATGACACCGACGTCGATCTGTCCGCGCTCTCCCCCGAAGAAGACTTCCGCGACGAGCGTGGCGAGGTACGCGACGACCGCGATCGTTCCCGTGAAGAGCGTTCCCGAGATGCGCATCCCGAACACGGTCGCCAGGATCGGCAGGACGTAGTACGGGAAGTAGCGCGAGTCGATCCCGCCGGTCAGGACGAGGAGGACCGCCGCGATGACCTGGGTGATCGAGGTGCCGACCGCGAAGCGGCTCCGGCCGAGCCAGTTGTCGGGAAACACGTGGAACCACAGCGTCGCGAAGAGGAAGAGGAGGAGCGAGCTTGCGACGAGGCCGATTCGGGAGGCCTGGTCGGTCGTGGGCAGCGCCGCGGTTCCGAGCAAGGCGGCGCCGATGCCCCAGCTTGCGGCCTCGGACGCAATGCGTATGCGGCGCTCGTAGGAGGCCCGCGCCCGCGGGTCACCAACCACCAATTCGCGGCCATGGTGCGGCAACTCGGTTAGCCTGTCGCCCCCTGAGGAGCAAACCGAGCCTGAAAGTAGACAAGCTCGCTACCTGGGGTCTGGGTGAGGACGAATCCGCTGGCCGAAATATTCACGACGCCCGTGCCACAGCCCCTTATAACGACGAGCTCGCACCGCCGGAACGGCCAGGACTGGGCTTGGCACTGGGCCGCAAGAAGCTCCAAAAGTTCACTCTCTCTTGATGCGTCCCTGGCGCACGCTGGCCCGCCGCACGCTCCTTTCGCGACCGCCGTGGATGGAGGTCGGCGAGGAGCGGGTGGCGTTGCCCGACGGGCGCGAGATCGATGGGTTCCTGTGGGTGCGTACGCGCGATTTCGTCGCGATGGTGGCGGTCACCGAGCGCGATGAGGTGATCCTCATCCGTTCGTACAAGCACGGTCCGCGAATGGTTTCGCTCGCCGTTCCCGCGGGCTACATCGAGGACGGCGAGGAGCCGCTCGCCGCGGCCAAGCGCGAGCTCCGAGAAGAGACGGGCTACGCGTCGGACGACTGGACCTCGCTCGGGAGCTACGTCGTGGACGGCAATTACTTCGTCGCGACCGAACACATCTTCCTCGCACACGCCGCTCGCAACGTGAGCGAGCCTGCATCGGGCGACCTCGAGGAGATGGAGATCGTCGTCGTTCCGCTCGCCGAGATCAGCGAATACCTGCGGCGTGGCGAGGTCGTGCAGCTTTCGTCGGCTGCCGCCCTCGCGATCGCCGAACAGATGCTGCGGTCACGACCTTCGCGTGTGCGACCTGCTGGACGACCCTCCGGTTAGCGCGCGGCCCGCTATGGAGCCAAGAGCGAGAGCGGATCGACCGGTGCGCCGTCTTTCAAGTCTTCCGAGCGAGCGGGCGAGCCTCGGTTAGGTCTCCTCGCCCACCTTGCCTGTCGCGCCGATCCGGTTCGTCGTGACCTCGCGGGCACCGTGCTCCCGCAACACTCTTTCGGCCTCGTCCTCGCGACCCTTGGCGCTAACCGTGACCATTAGCCCGCCGGGAACGAATTTGCCGTTGTCGTCGGTGCTGGCCCCCCGGGCGACGAGCGAAATCTGGTCGTCGGTGAAGCCCTTCGCCTGGAGCGCATCGACGGCGGACTCGGCGGTGTCGCGGTCCGCGAACATGGCGACGACAGCGACGTGCTCGCTCGGGACGTTGACCTCTTGGACTTCGCTTTCTCTTGTTTCCATCACGACCTCCGGGCCAGAGGCCGCATGGAGCGTGCCAGCTACGACTCCGGTGTCATCTCACCCGCGCGGACCGCGACCACAAGGCGATTTTCGGGTGGGGGCACCGGGCAGTTGTAATGGGGTGAGAACGCGCACGCCGGGTTGTAGGCGCGGTTGAAGTCGACGAGATAGCCGCCGTCGTCGAGCGCGTCGAGATCGAGGTAGCGGCCGATGTAGTACGACTCGCGTCCATTCGTCCGATCCTTGAAGAAGATCTGCAGCGAATCCTCCGGAACTCCCGGCTCGAGAAGGCGGGTCGCGGCGACGCGGCATTCGCGGCCCTCGAGCGAGAAGGTGAACCATCCCACGCGTTCCGCCGCGCGATCTCGTTCGCGCGTCGACTCGAGCGCGATCTTCTCGGGATCCGGTTCGAGCGCGAGGATGAATCGGAAGCCCTGCGAGTATGGAAACCATCGCGGCGCCATGCGCTCGCGTTTGGCATCGGGGTCGATGATCACCACCGCCGGCGCGTTCTGGTGCGAGAGCCGTAGCCGATACCGGCCAAGACGCACGATCCCGGGACCGCGCTTGAACCCGTCCACGCGGAAGCCGTCGTCCGTGGCCGAGATGGTGACCGCGGCGCCCGCCTCGGGAAGATCGATTTCGCCCTTCACGCCGAAGCGGAGGGAATGCCCGACCGGCAGCTCGTGGCGCGAGACAGCGGCCAGAAAGGACTCGGGGCCGTTGAGCCACTCGCGATAGCTTTCCCGGCTCTCCTCGACTTCCCGGGCAGCCTCGTCCGTCGGGGTCACGGCGGGAGTATCGCTAGCCAGCGCGTGCCGGTCGAGGGCGACCTCCGTGGCGCTACGCGTGCGGTCTGCTGCTCGGTCTCCATGGTCACGCTCGGATCGTTCTTACCTCGAGGGCGCGCTCGAGCGGGCCATCGCGTCGCGGTCGCAGCTGCGCAGTCGATCCAAATAGCGGTGGTGTACCTTCCTCGGCGATGAGGATCCGGCGAGTCCTTCTCGCGATTGCGCTACTCGCGGGTCTTATTGCGGCTTGTGGCGGCGGTAACGGTCCGAATCCAAGCCCCACGGAATATGGGGAAAGCCGCGGCTTCGATCTGAGCTAGGCAGCGTCGGGAAGATCGAGGTCCCCGGGTGGGAAGAGGTCCGACAGCGACCGGGCCCACGCGAGCTGCTCCGCGGCTTCCGCGACATCTTCGATCTTCAGCGCGTCGATGGCGGCTTCGACCTGGATCGCGAGGAGCTGCCGCTCGCAACCGCCACACGTGACCTCGAGGAGGCGGGTCTCCTCGTAGTGCCGAACCTCGCGCACGAGCGCGGTGCCGCAGGCTTTGCAGCTTCCGGTCAATCCTTCTGCGCCGTTCATGACGCTCCACTTACGCATAGCGGTGCCAAACGAGCGTGGCCCACCTCGACGGTTAGGTAGCGAACCGGCAGCCCGGCGGGTCAGCGCATCGTCACCTGACGCGCGAGGCACTCAGCGAAGTCCTGGATCAGCTGATCGGCCTTGCGCTTGATCGAGGCTTGACCGAACTCGCCCAGTCGTCCCATGACGGTGAGATCCGTACCGATCCGGAGCTGCGTCTCCGCTTCTTTCTCAGTGAGGGCCAGATCCAATGTGGCGCGGATCGCGCCACCCACCCGCGAGTCCTTCGCGTCCGCGCGGATCGACGCCGTTCCGGCGGCTTCGTCGCGCGCAACGACCGCGAAGTCGCCGTCGAGCACGAGCCGCACTGGCCCGATCTGCACAGCGAGCGTTCCCTGATACCGATCCTTGCCGTTCGGACGGACGGAGGCAACGCCCGGCACGCAGCGCGCCGCCGCTGGGATATCCATGAGTCGTGCCCAGACCTTGTCTTTCGGTGCCGCGACCGTCGCTGAGTGTGTGAACTTCACTCCTTAAAGGTGCTTCCGGCCCTTGAGCTTGTCCGGGGCCCGTAGACCCAGGGCTTCGATCTGCGGATCGACCTCGGCGAGGTACTGGCGGCGCGCCTCCTCGTTGGTGCGGCGTTTCAGGCCCCACTCGATGTAGCGCTCGGTCCGCCCCGAGTTCGACTGCCCGAACATGTCGAGGCCGATGATGTACCACCTGTCGACCGCGGCCTGCGCCTGCAACCTGCCTTCGTCGCCGGATCGCACCAGCTTCTCCAGCTGCTGGTAGCCGTAAGTGATGTGACCCTTCTCCTCGCGCAAGATCGTGGGTAGGTGATCCTCGATCGGTCGGAATGTCGACGAGTTCATCTCCTCGAGCTGGTATTCGCCGACCTTGTCGATGAGCATCCCGAACGCCGCGAAATCCGCCCACGTCGGCATGTCTTCCTTGAAGGCGTCCACCTCGCGTTTGCTCCGTGGGCGCGTGAGGATGTCCGAGCGGTCGATGTCGAGGAGTCCCAGCATCCTCAGGAACCTGCGGCAGTGATCGATCTCTTCCGACGCGATGCGCGCGACCCGCCACTGATCGTCGACGGTCGGCGCGCGGAGGATCCAGTGGTCGACGTAGATGTGCGGCCCGCCGATCTCGCAATCGGCCTGGATCGTCAGAAGCCGACTGAGGAGGTCCTGATATTCCTTCGGCATCTTCGCGAAGTCTTTGGGCTCGACCCGATCGTTGAACGGCGCCACGTGCGACCTCCCGTCGACTAGCTGGCGGCGGACTCCTGGACCCAGCGGACCGACTTCGCGCAAGGGCAACCGCCTCCCATGCGCGCGAGCCGCGGCATCGAGGCGATGGCCTCCTTGAGCGGCATCTCGCCCCGGCTGACCTTGCGCTGCAGGTCGGCCCAGTGCTTCACGTCGATCGACGCACGGTACGCCTCGGGAAGATTCGCAAGGACGTGCACGATGTACTGCTCCACGTCGGTGAAGCTCTCGCCTAGCGTGCCGACCATCTGGTACGCGTACTCGCCCCGCCGGCGGAAGAAGCGGCGATCGGGAAGGCGCAGCAGGTCCTCGGGCCGCACGCCATTGACGGTCTCGCCGGCCTTGATCCGAGCGAAGGCCTTCTCGGCCTCGTCGCGCGACAGTTTCGGCAGCCGCGCACGCACATACCGCTCGTTCAGGTCGTCGTACATGCGCTGGCACTCGTCGATGTATATGTCCTGCGCTTCGCGGTTCGCCATGTCCTTGAGGCCGTACTTCACATTGGTCTGCCCGCCGCGCTCGTCACCGAACATCTCAAGGCCTCTGCCGAACCACTTCTGGGTGGCTTTCTGGATGTCCTGCACGGGGATGTAGCCGTCTCCGCGCGCCGCCGCCTCGACCCAGCGCCGAAGCGGGATGACGCCGGCCGCGAGATGAAAGGCTTCCTCGCGCAGCATCGGCGGCATGCTCGACGCGTATGGTTTGTACGCGGAGATCTTCTGCATCGTGAGCTGGTACTTCCCCACCCGATCGATGAACGCGGCGAACACGACGTTGTCCAGGAAGCTGTCGTACTCGAGGTTGAACGCCGCGAGGACGTGCGAGCCCGTCTGCATCGACAGGATCTCCTCGACCATGTCGGCGGCCTTCGTGTTCGTGACCGGCGACCAGTCGGCGCTCGTGAGCAGATGCACCATCTGGTAGCCGTGGCGTAGCTCCTCGGCCATGACGCGCAGGGCCCACGCGTGGTCCTGCGGCTCCTGCGCGCGGGCGAGGGTTCCCTGGTGCTGTTGGATCGATCCGAACTCGGTCGAGGCCTGCGCCTTGATCTGCATCAGAAGGTGTTGCGCGGCCTCCTCCGGGAGATCCTTCGGCGCGAGCGCCTTCGCCTGGCCCTTGCGATCGCCGACCTCGATCTCGGCGGGAATGTCCTCGGCGATCTTGGCGCAGAGGCAGAAGGGCTCGTCCTTTGGGAAGAAGCGGTCCCATTCCTCCGCGAGCTTCGGATAGTCCGGGAAGTTGTGCCGCTGCCAGTGTTCGATCGCGCCGTGGTACTGCTTCGGCAGCGTGCGGACGTCGTCTTTCACGCTTCTAGCGTACGGCGTCTCGCGAGCGGCAAAAGAGCGCGGTCCGAAGCCAGACCGCTAGAGCCGTTTCTCCAGAGCCGTCAGCGGTGCGGGCGCGAAGCCCATCGCCGTGATGAACGCAGCGATGTCCTTGTCCTGCGCGGCGACCATAGTGCGCGCGACATGCGCACCTTTGGAGCGGAAGTGCGCAAGAAGCGCCTCGATCAGGCGACGGCCGACGCCCTTCTCGCGCGACGATGGATCAACGCCGAAGAACTCGACCCAGCCCGTCGGCTCCTCGAGCCCGAACTCGCCGCCGCGCACCTCGCCGAGCATGAAGCCGACGACACGACCGTCGATGTCCGCGACCTGCGACGAATCCGGGTCGCGGCGGATGTAGTAGGCGGCTCGCTGCTCCCAGACCTCGGGCCGATATTTCCCCGTGATGCGCTCATCGATGCGGCAGATGCCTTCGATATCGAGCTCGGTCATCGGCCGCACGCGCATCTCGGACATCGCGGCGAGTCTAGTGGCGCGTCACGAATCGGACGCAAACGAAGACCCCGCCTGAATGGCGGGGTCCTCGCGTTAGAGCAGAGGGAGCTTGGTTAGGTGGTCGGTGCGGGTGGGGCTGCGGGACGGCGCGTCCGAGCCACGAACACCACGGCGACGAGGGCGAGAAGCGGGAGCCAACCGAAGACGATGAGCCAGATCACGGCGTCGGCGAAGACCTGCATCATCGCGCCGAGCGCGGCGAGCGCGCGGCCGACGGTCTTGGCGGGGTCCCAGACCTTGGTGGTGGTGTCGCCGGGCAGGAGCGAGATCATCGAGATGGACATCGAGATCGTCGAGAACTCCGTCCGGTTCTTGATGCTGTTGATCTGAGCGGTGAGCTGCTCGATCTGGGTCCGGACGTTCCCGAGCGACGCGTCGACCTTGAGGATCTCGTCGATCGTGTTCGCGCGGGCGAGGATCGCGAGATACCGCTGCTCCTCCGCCTGTTTCGCGGTGAGCCGTGCCTGGAGGTCTACGAACTGGTCGGTGACGTCCTGGGCGCTCACGCCGGATGTGGCGACCTCGCCCTCGAGGCTCTTCAGCTGCTGGAGCGCGTCACCGAATCGGTTCGACGGCACGCGGATGGTGAGGCTGGCGCTGCGGCTGTCGCCGCTGCCGCTCTGCGACAGGTTCAGAATGTCACCGCCGAGGCCGGTCGCGATGGCCTGGGCGCGGTCGCTCGTGACCCACGGGTCCTTCGAACGCATGTCGATCTTCGCGGTGAGGATGAGATTCCGGTCGCCGCTGACGACGACCGTGGGGATTCCCTTTTGCGGCGCGCTGAACGCAGTGTCGGCGGCACCGTATCCGGCCGCGGCGTCAACCGCGGGCATCGGGGCAGCCGCGCCGCCTTCGGATCTACCAACGCCCGTCGTGGCCGACGGGGCCGACTGGGCACAGGCGGTCGCCAAGAGAAGCGGGGCCGCGATGAGAAGGGCGAGCTTGCGCATCGTCTTCACCAGCTTTCGGCGGTCTTGTGTGCGTAGACGTCAGGCGGGCTAGCTAGGTTCCCCAGCGCTCCCCGAAGAGCGACCGGGCGTTCGCGGCGATCTGCCCGGCGAGGTCGCCAATGTCGACACCGCGCTCCCGGGCGAGGGCCGCGTGCGTCGCCGCCACATAGAGCGGCTCGTTCCGGCGGCCACGGGCATTCTGGGGCGCGAGGTAGGGAGCGTCGGTCTCAGCGAGGACACGATCGGCCGGGACGCGCGCCGCCGCGGCCCTGAGGGGCTCGGCGCCAGGGTACGTGACGGTGCCGGCAAAGGAGATGTAGAGCCCGAGATCGAGCCATGCGGCGAGCTCCTCGGGACCCTCGCTGTAGCAGTGGACCATCCCGCGGAGATCGGGCTGCTGGCCAAGGATCGCCCGCACGCGCTCGCCGGCGTCGCGCACATGAACGACCACCGGTAGATCAAGGAGCGTCGCGAGCGCGAGCTGGCCGCGGAAGGCCGCTTCCTGGACGTCGGGTGGAGAGCTGCGCCCGGAGAAGTCCATCCCGATCTCGCCGATGGCGACGACGCGCGGATCGCGCGCGAGCTCCGTCAAACGATCGAGCGCGGCGGGTCCCCAGGTCGCGGCTCGATGCGGATGGACACCGATGGCCACGCGGACATCGTCGTGATGCGCGGCGAGCGCGAGGGCCGCCTCGCTCGACGCCACGTCCTCCGCCGCGGTGAGAATTCGCTCGATGCCCGCCCGCCGTGCGCGCTCGAGCACATCGATGACATCGGCCGCAAAGCGGCGATCGGTCAGATGCGCATGCGCGTCGATCACGGCGGGAGGGTAACGTTCACTGATGGCGGAGCGCATCTTCGTGGCCGTAGCGTGGCCCTACACGAACGGTCCGCGACATCTCGGACATGTCGCCGGATTCGGCGTGCCGTCCGATGTGTTCGCCCGTTACCACCGGCTCAAAGGGAACGACGTGCTCATGGTCAGCGGCACCGATGAGCACGGGACTCCGAATCTCATTCAGGCCGACGCCGAGGGCCTCAGCCCGAAGGAGGCCGTCGACAAGTACAGCCGCATCATCAGCGACGACCTGCGCGCGCTCGGATTGTCGTACGACCTATTCACGCGCACGACCACCGAGAACCATCGCGTCGTCGTGCAGGACGTCTTCAAGACGCTCTACGACAAGGGCTACCTCATCAAAAAGACCGCGATGGGAGCGTTCCAGGAGGCCACCGGCCGGACCCTTCCAGACCGCTATATCGAGGGCACCTGCCCGATATGCGGATATCCGAGCGCCCGCGGCGATCAGTGCGACAACTGCGGCAACCAGCTCGATCCAGATCAGCTCATCGAGCCCCGCTCGAAGATCGACGGCTCGAAGCCCATCTTCAAACAAACGGAGCACTTCTATCTGGATCTTCCCGCGTTTACCGAGCCGCTCACCCGATGGATCTCGACGCAGTCGCGCTGGCGACCGAACGTGCGGAACTTCTCGCTGAACTACATCGCGGACCTCAAGCCGCGCCCGATCACGCGCGACATCGACTGGGGCGTGCCGATCCCCCTACCCGGTTGGGAGGACCGGCCCGACAAGCGGATGTACGTGTGGTTCGACGCGGTCATCGGCTACTTCTCCGCGGCGGTCGAGTGGGCCGGCATGGCCGGGCGCCCCGAAGCCTGGCGCGAGTGGTGGCAGAACCCGGATTCGCGCCACTTCTATTTCATGGGCAAGGACAACATCGTCTTTCACACGACGATCTGGCCGGCGATCCTGCTCGGCTACGGGAACGGAGGGAAGGTCGCCGGCGGCAAGGGCGAGCCATTGCAGCTCCCGTACAACGTCGTGTCGAGCGAATTCCTAACGATGGAGGGCCGGAAGTTTTCGACGAGCCGCGGCGTCGCCATTTACGTGAATGACTTCCTCTCTCGCTATGACGCCGATGCGCTCCGCTTTTATTTGATGCTCGCCGGGCCCGAGACGCAGGACACAGATTTCACATGGGCCGATTTTGTCCGCCGCAACAACGATGAGCTCGTCGCGACCTGGGGAAACCTCGCGCATCGCACGCTTGTGAACGCGCATCGGCGGTTCGGGGAGGTCCCGCGCCCGGGAGAGCTCACGGTCGCCGACGAGAATCTGATCGAGACCATCGAGTCCGGATTCACGAATGTCGGTGCACATCTCGAAGCGGCGCGCTTTCGCGCGGCCCTGCAGGAGCTGCTTCATCTCTCCGCGCTCGTCAATCAGTACCTCACCGAGACCGAGCCCTGGAAGCTCATATCGACCGATGAAGAGCGGGCGGGGACGGTCCTTTATGTGGCGCTCCGCAGCGTTGACGCTCTCAAGGTGATGTTCGCGCCCTTCCTGCCCTTTTCGAGCCAGAAGCTTCACGAATATCTCGGCTACGACGGCGTCATCGCGGGCCCTCCGGAACGTCACACTGTCGGTGAATCCGACGGCTCTACGCACGATGTGCTCACCGGCGATTACGCGCGGTTGACGGGTTCGTGGGCACCACCGGTCCTGCCCGTCGGGCAGAAGCTCCGCGCGCCGGAGCCGTTGTTCAAAAAGCTCGATCCCGAGGTCGTCGTCGCCGAGGAGCTCCGGCGTATGGAGGAACGCGGAGGGAAGTGAGGCGTCTCTGGACGTTCACGGTCGCCGCAGCGATCGCCCTTGGCGCGTGCACCTCTCCGGCCCCGACCGCAACCACGCCGACGGCGTCCGCTTCCGCGGTCCTCGTCGCACCCGCGACCGAGTTCGACGCGGCGAAGGCGAAGGCCCACGTCGACTATCTCGCTGACCCGGCGCGTGGTGGCCGTTACTCGGGCTCGGCGGGGTACCGCGACGCGGCGACATACGTTGCCGATCGCTTCCGCGAAATCGGTCTTGAGCCCCTGGGTGACAACGGCACCTTCTTCCAGCACTTCACCATGCCGATCGTCGATCTCACGGAGATGTCGACGCTGACAGGTCCCGGTGGGAAAACCTATCGCCCGCGCGTGGATTTCACGGAAAGCGTCGGCGGCCGTTCGGGCACGGGCAAGGCCGAGGCGGAGATCGCCGCGGTCGGCGGCGCCGCGCGCAGCGGTGGCCTGAACGACTTCGCCGGCGGGAACGTGCGCGGAAAGATCGCGCTTGTCACCGGCCCGGCGCCGCCGAACGGCGGCGGCTATGTCGAGAACGCCTATCAGGAGGGAGCGATCGGCGTGCTGGTCGTCGGCGGTGCGACCCTCCGCTACTCATTCATTCCGCGGTTTCAGACCGAGACTCTCCCAACGCTCGTGATCAGCCAGGAAGTCGCCGACCAGCTGCTTTCGCCGGCTGGCAAGACTGTGGCCGCTGCGCAGGAACTCGTTCGGGCACGCCGCGCCGACCCTGGCGCCCCTGCATCCGGGTTCGACGTCCCGACAACCGTCCGCATAAGCGTGTCGCTCACGCCTGTGCACGACGTCGACGCCATCAACGTCGTCGGCCTGCTGCGATCGCCCGACCCTAACAACGGGCAGCGCGCCGTCCTCGTCGGCGGTCACCTCGACGGGGTAGGCACCGATCCCGACGGCTCGGTCTTTCAGGCTGCCAACGACAACGCGTCAGGACCCGCAGTCACGATCGAGGTGGCGCGGGCTCTCGCCGCGACGCGCTCGACGCTAAGTCATTCGGTCGTTTTTGTGGCGTTCGCAGGCGAGGAAGAGGGGTTCTTCGGCTCGGAGGCCTATGTCGCGCAGATGGCGGTCACGCCCGGCCGGGTCGAGAGCCTTGTCGCTGTGCTGAACCTCGATGTCGTCGGCTGCTGCAGCGACACGCTCCTCATCTCGGGCGAGGCTCCCGACCTGCAGCGCCGCGTCCGCGACACGGCGACGAGGCTGGGCGTCTCGTCGCAGCCGACCGGATCCGGCGGCAGTGACCAGACGAGCTTCGTGCGGCGTCGCGTTCCGGCCGCGTTCATCGGCGCGGCCGATTTCATCCTGCACGTCTACGCGGACAAGCCGTCGGTTGTCCGGGAGAGCTGGCTCAAGAAGGCCGGCGACGTCGTCACGCAGGTCGCTAAGGATCTCGCGAGCGCGCCCTAGAACCCAAATCCATGACCTTGGGCGTTAGAGCACGACGACCGGAACGCCGGCGATCGTTTCCGACGCGACACTGTCCACGACCGCGTGCAGATGCCCGGTCTCCTTGAAAACGCGGATCTGGCGGTCCGCGCTCGTCCCCTCGCGAACGATCGTCTGGAGGTACTCCACTTCCTTCCGCGAGCCGAGCGCGTCGACCACGTCATCGATGAACTCGAGCAGCTCCACGGCCAGGTCCCTCATCGGCACCTCGGTCTGCTTGCCGAAGTCGATGAGCTTCGCGTCCATCCCGCCCCGCATGGCGCGCCACTTGTTCTCCTGGATGAGGCTCGGCAAGTAGCGGCGGAACCCCTGGTTCTTCTCCCGAAGGACCAGAAGCTTCGCGCAGATGGCCTGGATGAGCGCGGCGAGGCACAGGGTCTCCTCTACGCGTGTGGCCGCATCGCATATGCGGAACTCGATCGTGGGAAAGACCGCGTGTGGACGCAGATCCCACCAGATCTTCCGGCCGTTGTCGATAGACCCCGTCTTCACGAGGACCTCGACGAAGTTCTCGTATTCGTCGTAGCTCGCGAAGTCCGGCGGGATCCCGGTCCGCGGGAAGCGGCCCCAGATGACCTGGCGATACGACTTCAGCCCGGTGTTGCGTGCGAGCCAGAACGGCGATGACGTCGAGATCGCTAGGAGATGCGGAAGGAAATAGCGCGCCTCGTTCATCACCTCGATCCGCCCCTCGCGATCCGGGATCCCGACGTGAACGTGCAGGCCGAAGATGAGGAGCGCGCGGATGACATCCTGCAGCTCGTCCTCAAGTATCTTGTATCGCTCGGCCTCGGTGACCTGCTGGTCCTGCCAGTGCGAAAACGGGTGTGTACCGGCCGAGGCGATCCGCAGCCCGGCGGGATGGAGGAGTGCCGCCAGCGTGCCGCGCAGGGTCGTGATCTCGGCGCGCGCCTCGCTTATGTCGGCGCAGATCTTCGTGCCCGCTTCGATGACCGACTGCATCATCTCGGCCTTGATCTGCTCGCCAAGTCTCGGTCCCGCCGCCGCGAGCAGTTTCTCGCTGTGGCTCTTGAGCTGGCCGTCACCGTCGATGATCTGGAACTCTTCCTCGATCCCGATCGTCAGGCGCGGGGCGTTTGTCTCCCTCATGCGTCGCTCCGGGCGGCACTTCGCTCCGGCGCACCTATCGGTCCACCGGCGATGACGTAGGTGGGCACGACGCTGCCCGCGCCGGCGGTGACGTTCAGCAGGGCACTCGACGACACCCGCGCGAGACAGCCCGAGACTCCGCCCCAGAAGAGATAGGGGTTGTGGTCGATCGAGAGGTCGAGGTAGTGCATCCGACCAAGAAGCACGGGGAACGGATGGCGCGGGACGTCGACGCGCTCCTGCACGACACACGAGCTCGCGAGGGCCGCCAGGAAGGACTGCTCCCACTCGTGCTGGTCGATGGTCCAGCCGAGCACGACACCCTTTCCGCCGTACTCGTCGTTCGGTTTCAGGACCAGGCGCTCGCGCTGAGCGATAACGAAGTCGCCGAGGTCGACGACCTTTCCCGCATACGTGGTGTGCCCCTCGCGGACCTTGCGGGTCCACGGGATGTGCTTCGCGATCGCCGCGCGCTGCGGCACCGTGTAGAGCGCGGCGTAGCGGTCGTCGGAGAGGAGCGCGAAGCTCATCTTCTTGTGAAGGAGCTTCGCACGGAAGCTGTTCACGACGGTCACGGCTCCCTCGAGGTACGCGCGAACCAGCGGCCGCGAGAGATCGTCCTTCGCGAGGAGCTCGCTCGTCAGCACGCGCCGGTAGACGAGGTTGATCGCTTTTCCCCGCGCGCGAAGCGTTCCCCGCGAATAGGTCAGATCGTCGGGTGCGCAGATGACGGTGGGGACGCCGCGCGACTCGAAGTACCGCTGGAACATCTCGAACTCGGTGAGCGTCGGCAGACCGCGCCAGTCGACGATCGCGATCGCTGGCGAGCGCTCCGACCGCGAGCGGTGCGCGCGCAGCATCGCTGCGAGCTGGCGCGCGCGTGTGGGGATGACGCTGCAAGGGAACTTCTCGCGGAACTTCTTCATCACCGGCAACGACGCGAAGACCTGGGCGAGCTCGTCGTTATAGGCCATGCCGGCGGGTGACTCCGCGTTGTATTCGACGAAGCGAATGATGCAGTCCTCCCCGATGAAGCCGTCGAGCCGCGCCGAGGGCGACGCCGCGCGGAAGCCGGGATCGCGCAGAGCGAGCGCCTCCTCTTGCGGGTCGAGATCGAGCTCGCGCCGGAGGTCCTCGTCCGCGAGCACCGCGCGCTCGAGCCTGCCGAGCGCCGCGTAGATCGTCCGAGATGCCTCGTTGACCGTCGCGTACTGCCAGTCGCTGATGAGATTGGGCCGCAGCGAGACGCAGAGAGGCCTATCGCCGAACACGAGCCGGCGCTTTCGCTGCCCCTCGGTGAGCAGCGACGCACTCGTCTCAGCGAGCCCCGGGTCCTCCAGGAGCTCGTGGTACGTGACCACCGGGTCGCGTACCTGGATCGAGCGTCGCCGTGCTAGCGCACGTGCCGCCACCACCGATGCTCCCCCTTCCACGGTGGCTCCGCCTGCCCCGTGGCGTACGCGATGACCAGATCGCTCATCTTCTCGAGGACCCACGCGAAGTTGTCCTCTTTGATCGAGAAGCTATCGAAGTCGGGCGCGGGATTGAGCCAATCGATCGCATAGAGCTCGCCGTCCCGAACCGCGAACTCGACCGTGTCCATGTCGTACCCGAGCGCGTCGGTGAGACGGATCGCGTTGAGGATGGCGCGCGTGCGCAGATCGCCTTCGACCGGCCGGCTGATGACGTACCGCTCTTGGAACGGCGCCGTCGGGTCATAGCGGATCGGAAGGACGTCCTTGCGCCCGATCGCGATGCAGCGGATGTAGTCCTCCCACTTGATGAACTCCTGCAGGATCATCGTCTTCGGCCGGTATCCGGGCGAGAGGCCGCCGGACTGGTCGTAGGCCCAGATGAGCTCCTCTTTGGTGTCGACGCGATAGACGTCCTTCCAGCCGCCGCCCGTGTTCGGCTTGAGGATCGCTGGCAACCCCGTGTACTCGATGAGCGAGTCCCAGCCGAGCGGGTACCGGAGGTTGCGCAGCGACTGGTCCGAGATGTCGGGGATGTACGACTTGTTCGGGAGGGCCACGGTCTTCGGGACCGCGACCCCGAGCTCGCGGGCGAGGGTGCATTCGAAGAACTTCTCGTCCGCTTCCCACCAGAACGGGTCGTTCACGACGACGGTCCCCTGGAGCACGGCGCTCTTCAGGTGCGCGCGGTAATACGGGACCTCGTGGCTGATCCGGTCCACGATCACCGCGTAGCGCTGCGGCTCGATCTCGCGGGCGCCTCCCAGAATCGCCATCTCGGCGCGGACGCCTTTCGCCGCGCCTTTGCGGTTGACCGTCTCGATGAACGGTCCGGGGAACGTGTTTTCGCGGCCGATGAGAAGGCCGACGACTTTCTCGCTCATATGTACCTGTCCACCATGTCCTTCCAGTACGGCCAATCGTGCGACCAGCCATCCCATAGATCGAGCTCCGCGGACACGCCCTTCTGTTGCAACATGCCCGCAAGACGTTTTGATTCGTCGACGTTCGGGTCATCGCGGCCGGTCGCGATGATGATCTCCGTCTCCCGCAGCGGCCCGAGATAACGATCGTCGTTGAGGTTCGGGAGGAACGCGAGCGGATTCACGAAGTAGGCCTCGCCGCTCCGATCGCCGTTCAGCCAACGCGCCGCGTCGTATGCGCCGGACATACCGACGGCTTTCTTCGCGATGCCCGGGCGCCGCGTGACGAACGCGAGCGCGTGGAACGCGCCGAACGACGTCCCGGTGACGATCAGCTGATCCATCGCGTTCGCCTCGCGGATCGCCGGCACGACTTCGTCGACGAGGTACCGCTCGTATGCGAGGTGCCGGCGAGCGCGCTCCTGCGGCGCGGCCGCCTTGTTGTAGAAAGTTTCGCCGTCGATCGAGTCGACGCACCAAAGCTGGACCCAACCCGCATCGATCCGCGGCGCCATGTGCGTCACGAGCCCGAAGTCCTCCCATTGATAGAACCGGCCCATGGAAGTGGGAAAGACGAGGACCGGCGCGCCGCGATCGCCGAAGACGAGCAGCTCCATGTCGCGTCCGAGCGCGGGGCTCCGCCACTTCCGGTACTCGCGGTTCACGACATCCTCCGTGCGCGGACGGGCGAGCCCCGAGGGATCTCTACGAGGACGTCAACGCTCTGATCCTGGCTCCCGCTCCTCACGCACCTGCTCCCCCGCGTTCTTGGCCGGCGCCACGACCACCGTTATCTCGCCTTTTGGGCGCTCGGAAGCATAGTGCGCGGCGAGTTCCGACGCCGACCCGCGGACGATCTCCTCGTGCAGCTTCGTCATCTCACGCGCGACCGCGACCCGCGCATCTGGCGCGACCGCGGCGAGGTCGGCGAGCAGATCGCCGACGCGGAACGGGCTCTCGTAAAGCACGAGGGTGCGCCCCGCGCCGAGAAGCTCGGTAAGCTCGCGCCGCCGCGCGCCGCTCTTCTTCTCGGAGAATCCGACGAACGTGAACTCGCGCGTCGGCAACCCCGACGCGACCAGCGCGGCGATCGCCGCGGCCGGGCCAGGGATCGGTACGACCTTGTGCCCGGCCGCGATCGCGGCGGCGACGAGCTGCTCGCCGGGGTCCGAAAGACCGGGCGTGCCGGCATCGGTCACGAGGGCGACGTCCCACCCGCGGTCCATCTGCCCCACGAGCTCGGCTGCCTTGCGACGATGGTTGAACTCGGTGTAGCTCGTCAGATGTTTCGCGCGGATCTCGTGCTTTCGGAGGAGGATCTGGGTGTGTCGCGTGTCTTCGCACGCGACCATGTGGACCTCTTGCAGGATGCGGAGCGCGCGCAGCGAGACGTCCTCGAGGTTGCCGATTGGGGTGGCGACGAGATAGAGCTTGCCTATGCGACGGACGCCTTTGGTGCGTATGACGTCGGGACGAGTACGCGATCTTCGATCTCGCCGACCAGACGACCGTGTTCGGCCTCTGCGACGCGCGTGATCTCCTTCCACTCCTCATCGGCCCTGAACTTTCGCCAGGCGGCTTCCTTGGCCGCCACGTCCGGCCAGTTGAGCAGGAAGAGGAACTCGGTCCGCTTCTCGGTCACCGTCTCCCACACGGCCACGAAGTCAAAGGCGTATGTCCGCATGATGCGCATCGTGTGGTCGGGGAAATGAGCGTGGAACGCCGCCTTGTTACGTTCGAAGATCTCGTAGGTACGAAGCTGCTGGATCAAGCCCGCACCTCCACGCGCGATTCTTGCAGGGACCTGTGGCGTGCGGATCTTCCGTGGCGCTCTGGCGGGCGCGATCGCGGGCCTCGTCGGTGCCTACGCCATGGAGCGGTTCCAGGCGCTCTGGTCCGGGACCGAGAAGCGGGCGCGGCCGAAACAGACCGCGCGCGCCGCGAAGGACGAGCCGACGACCGTGAAAGCGGCCGAGCGCGTCGCCGAGACCGTGTTCCACACGGAGCTTCCCGACGCGGTCAAGCCCGCCGCGGGCGAGGTCGTTCACTACGGCATGGGTATGTTCTCGGGCGCGATCTACGGCGCGATTGCGGAGGTCCTGCCGATCGTCCGCGCCGGAAACGGCCTGCTCTTTGGCGCGGTGCTCTGGTGGCTGGCCGACGAGACGGCAGTGTCCGCCGTTGGGCTTGCGGAGAAGCCATCGGCGTACCCGCCTTCGACGCACGCGTACGCGCTCTCATCCCATCTCGCCTGCGGGTTCGTCACCGAGACCGTCCGTCGCGTCCTTCGACTCGTCCCCTAGACGCTACCGACCGTCGGCGCGCGGCGCGCCATCATCACGCCCGTGGGCTCCGGTAATGCGCGGATCCTGGTGGTGGACGACGACGCTCGTCTGGCCGCGTCGCTCCGGCGAGCGCTGGCGTACGAGGGCCACGCCGTCGACGTTGCGGCCGACGGTCCGGGCGCGCTCGTCGCCGCTCGCGATCGGCCGCCGGACCTCGTCGTCCTCGACGTCATGCTCCCCGGCCTCGACGGCGTCGAGGTCTGTCGGCGCCTGCGTGAAGGATCCGACGTCCCGATCCTGATGCTCACCGCACGCGACGCGATCTCCGATCGCGTCAACGGCCTCGACGCCGGTGCGGACGACTATCTCGTGAAACCATTCGCGTACGACGAGCTCTTGGCGAGGGTTAGGGCGCTTCTTCGGCGGCGCGAGCCAGCCGGCCGCGAGCTCCTCCGCTGCGCCGACCTCGTGATGGACGTCTCGGCGCATGAGGTCCGGCGCGGCGATCGCTCCGTCGAGCTCACGGCGCTGCAATTCAGTGTGCTCGAGCACTTCCTGCGGCATCAGCGGCAGGTGATCGAGCGCGATCAGCTCCTGGAGTCGGTCTGGGGAGTCGACAGCGACGCTATCTCGAATGTCGTCGACGTGACCATCGCTGACCTGCGTGCACGACTCGATGCGGAAGGCCGGCCGCGGCTGCTGCAAACGGTCCGCGGCGTCGGCTACGTGCTGCGGGAGGCTTAGGTGCCGGTACGGCGCAGCCTCGCGCTCTACGGGAGCACGGTCGCCGCGGTAGGGATGCTCGTGTTCATCGTGTTGATTTCGGGCCTCGGCGCGAACGGCGTCCGCGATGACCAGGACCGTAACCTGGCGACGATCGCCGATGCCGCAGCGGCAGCCCTGCAACGAGGTGAGGTGACGCCCACCGCGGCGCGACCGCTCGTCCTGGTCGATCTGGCAGTTAGCACCGAGCCGTTCCTGCTGGTGCTGGCCGCCGACGGAACGGTGCGCTATGCGTCGGGGCTGATCGGCGGATCGCCACCGCGCATCCCCGCCGCGGTCGTGGTCGAGGCGAACGAGCAGGGCCGCTCGGTGGCCACGATCGCCGCCGCGGGATCGGCCACGCGCGAGGGCCAGCCGCCCGAGCTGCGGGTGGTCGCGCGGAAGTGGGCGAACGCGTCCGAAAGTGGCATCGTTGTGGCCGGTCAGTCGACGGCCTTCCCGATCAATCAGCTCGCCGGATTTCGCACGTTTCTCGTGATCGCCGCGATCGTCACGCTGATCGCAGTCGCGATCATGTCGTGGCTCGTGGCCGGACGCGCGGTGCGTCCGCTCGTGAGGCTGGCCGAGACGACCGGAGCGATCGGCACCACCGGTGACCTATCGAGACGGCTCGCGCCGAGCAAAAGTCGTGACGAGGTCGGCCGGCTCACGACAAGCTTCAA
Organism: Chloroflexota bacterium; assembly: GCA_030854525.1. The sequence continues at coordinate 26,933 of JALYSZ010000018.1, forward strand.
CGCGATGCTCGAGCGGCTTCAGTCTTCGCAGGCCGATCTTGCCGCCGCGCTCGCCGCTCAGCAGCGGTTCGTCGCGGACGCCTCTCACGAGCTGCGGACGCCGCTGTCGACGATCCGAACGAACGCCGAGTTCCTGCGCGAACAGCCGGATGCCGCGGCGGAAGACCGTGCCGCGGCGATCGCCGATGTCGTGAGCGAGGCGCAGCGGATGAGCGGGCTCGTCGATGGTCTCCTCGTCCTGGCGCGCGCCGACGCGGGGGTGGCGGTCCAGCGGCGACCCGTCGACCTTCGAGCGGTGGCCACCGAGGAGGCGCGACGCGTTCGCCCGCCGGGGCGAACGCGCAATGAAACGCAGGCCGTGCAGGTCACCGCTCACGGCGCGGCGCTCGTCTCGGGCGACCCCGACGCGCTGGGCCGCTCGATCCGCGTTCTGCTCGACAACGCCTTCCATCACGGCAAGCCGCCGGTCGGTATCGCGATCACGCAGGAGGACCGTCGGGTCAGGCTCGAGGTCCGCGACGTCGGCCCGGGGCTGCCAAAAGGCAGCGAGGAGCGGATCTTCGAGCGCTTTTACCGGGCCGATCCCGCGCGGAGCGGGGAGGGAACGGGCCTCGGGCTCTCGATTGCTCGCGCGATCGTCGAAGCCCACGGCGGCACGATCCGGGCGGCGAACGCCGACGGTGGCGGCGCCGCGGTGACGATGGAGCTGCCCGCGCTCTAGGCCCACCGCTGAGACGAGCCAGAGACCGCGCGCTCATGAAGGCCTCATCTTCGGGTCATCGCGGCGTCATTCACGCGGTCGAAGATGGCCTCGTGGACACGACTCGACGACCGGTCGACGACCTGCTCGACCTGGCGCGAGCGCTCCTGCTCTTGCAGGGCGCGCTCCTTGTCGCGACGACGATCGAAGCGCTGTTCTGGAGTCTCGTCTTCCCCGGCTCAGGCGGATCGCTCCTGATGAGTGCGGCGTCGGCCGTGGTGATCCTCGTCGCACGCACCCGTCTTCGCGCCGATCGCCGGTGGGCTCGTCGGTTCGTTTACACAGTCGAGGGGCTGATCCTTGTCGGGGCGGCGGTCGACATCGTCCTCGCCATCGCGATCACGCATAGGCTCCCGCCCGTCGTCGCTCTTCTGACACAGCTCGTGCTTCCGCTGTCGGTCGTCGCGATCCTTCGTCGCTCGGCTCGGGCGACGCGCGCCGCGATCCAGTCAAGTCCAGTCGCCGTCGGAGGTGCGTCGTGAACGGCAGCCCGCTCTATCAGGTCGCCTCGGAGCATCTCGCAGGCGTGATCGCCCTCGGGGTGGTGCCGATCGCGTTGTGGCTCCTCCGGCGAAAAGGCGCTCATCGACTGCCGCCGATCGAATGGCTGCTGGTCGGGCTGCTCCTTGGATCTGCGGCGATCCACATCGGCCTCGTCATCGGCAACGACCACGGTGGCGGCGTTGCGCTGCTGTTCCTCGCCGATGCGGTGCTCCTCGTGGTTATCGCCCGTCGCGTGCTCCACAGGCACAGCGCCGGTCGTCTCGGCGCCGCGGTTCTCCTCGGCTCCATCGTCGCGTACTGGCTCGCCATGATCGGCGAGCCGCCCGACCAGCTCGGGCTCGCGACGAAGCTCGCCGAGATCCTCGCCCTCGTCATCGTCATACGCCCTGCACTGAGCTCGCGGCCGCGCAAGCTCGGCTCGTTCGCGCGGGGCCTCGCGATCTGCCTACTCGTCGTTGGCACCGCGGCGAGCTCATGGGTCGGCGCGTTCCGCGCCGCGGCAGGCGAGCCCGGTGCGGTGGCCGGTCATAACGTCCACGGCGGCAGCGTGCCCCCGCCGGGCACGATCTTTCCCGCCGTCGAGGAACGCGACGCCACGGCCGCCGAACGTGCGGCAGCGAACGATTTCCTGCTGGCCGCCCGCAAGGCCCTCGCGCGTTACGCGGATCCGGCGCTCGCTAAGGCGGACGGCTACAAGGTGGACGGCCTCGCCGGCATCGACTTCCACGCCTCCAACCCGCCTTACGAGCACGATGACCGCGTCTTCGATCCGGCGCATCCCGAATCGCTCGTCTACGCGGTCGACCCGAATGGACGGCCTGTTCTCATGGGCGCCGTGTTCCAGATGCCGAACCTCGGTCAACCGGGGCCCACGATCGGGGGTCCACTCACGGTGTGGCACGGTCACGAAGACATCTGCATCGCGCTCACGCCACCCGGACTGTCAGGGCTGCTGGGGCCGCTCGGCACCTGTCCGGTCGGCTCGATCCTTCTGCCTCGGACCGCGGAGATGATCCACATCTGGATCGTGCCGGGCGCACCCGAGCCATTCGGCGACCTCGACGACGCCTGGAAGCGCACTTACTTAAGGACGGTCGCGGAACAGCCCTGACCCGCGTTCCCCTAGACGCTCCCTGCGGTCGGACGGAGCGATTGGGCGATGGCGATCCCGACCAAAACAACGACACCACCGCCGATCTGTAGCGGATCGAGCTGCTCGCCGAGCGCGATCCACGCAGCGACCGCGGCGACGACCGGCTCGAACGTCGAGGCGAGGCCGACGCGGGCGGCGGGAATGAGGCGCACCGCGGCGAGCGTGAGGGCGAAGGGAATGACCGTCGCGATGACGACCACCGCCGCGATTTGAACGTAGCCCACCGTCGTGGTCTCGGTCCACGGCAAAAGCCACGGCGGACGAATGACGCTCCACCCGACGAGCGCGAATCCGAAACCCCACACCAGGAGCGTGGGCGTGCCGTAGGTCTTGCCGAGCCTTTCGCCGAGCGCGAAGTAGAGCGCGAAGATGAACGCGTCCATCGCGGCGAGCGCGAGTCCAAGCGCGTTGAGCTCCAGGAGTCGCGCGTCGTACGCTCCGGCCGCGAAAAAACATCCGAGGACGGCGAGCGCCGCGGCGATCCAGAGGCGCCTGCCGACCGCGCGGCCGCGGAGCCGCGCATAGATCAGGAGGATGACCGGCCCGGTGTATTCGATGACGAGCGCAACGCCGATCGGAATGCGCTTGATCGCCTCGTAGTAGACGAGAGAAACCCCTGCGAGCCCCACGATCCCGAAGACGGCGAACATCGGAATGTCGGAGCGGCGGATGCGTAGTTCCGCGGGGTTGCGCGCAGCGAAGACCGCGAGGAACACGAGGAACGCGAAGAGGACACGCCACTCCGCGAGAATTGATGGAGCTACACCAGAGTTGAAGGCATCCTTCGCGATGATCCCTCCGACACCGAAGAACGCGGCTGCTGTTAGAGCGAATGTGTAGCCGAGCCCAACGCGAAGCGGCGCGGGATCGACCGAGGGCCCCCAGGGGGAGGGGCCCCTGGGCGCGGAGCGACCGCTGGGGCGCCGGCCGAGGCGTCCGAGGCCGGGGGGACCCCGGCGCGAAGAGAGGGTTTCGGTCGATCCCGCGCTGCCCGACGTATCGGTCAGTCGGCTTCCCAATCGCGCGGATAGAGGAAGTCGTGTCCGACGGTGCGGAGGCTGAGCTTCGCGATGAGTGGCATCACTCGCTTGTAGTGGTTGCGCCGGACCATCTCGCGGATGCGCGTGACCAGCTGAGCGTCGAAACCATGTTCGATCAGCTCGGACGGGCGCAGGCGGCGATCGACCATGTGATAGAGGAGGAGATCGGCGTCGGCGTAGGTGAAGCCGAGCTCGCCCTCGTCGGTCTGTCCTTCCCAGAGCTCGGCTGTCGGCGGCTTGCGCACGATCGCTTCGGGGATGCCGATGGAGAGGGCGAGCTCGCGGAGCTGCGTTTTGTATAGATCGCCGACCGGGTTGATGCCGCAAGCCATGTCGCCGAACTGCGTGCCATAGCCAAGCAGGAGCTCCGTCTTGTTGCTCGTGCCAAGGACGATCCCGTCCGGCCATGATCGGTCGTACTCGATGCTCTTCCGCTCACGCGCCATCTTGTTGCCAATGCGCACTCTGTCGACCTTCCCGTTCAGCCCTCCGAAGTACGCGTCGACCTGGTCGGTGATCGGCACCTCTTCGAGCTTGAAGCCAAACTTCCGCGAGACCTCGCGCGCGTGCGCGAGCGACTCGCCGGACGAGGTTCGGTACGGCGTGAAGAGCCCGAGCACGTTCTCGGGACCGAGCGCCTCGGCCGCCAAGGCAACCGTGACCGCGCTATCCACGCCGCCGGAGACTCCGACGACCGCACGCACGAGGCGCGCCTTCGCGGTCTCTTCGCGAATGAAGAGAACGAGCATCTTCCGCACGAGCACCTCGTCGATGCGCAGGGGCGATGGATCCTTCGGGTCGGGACGGATCACTCCGGTTCGCGCGACGGCGCTAGTCACGACGGTCGAACGGAAGGCCGAGGCGGCCGGCGATGTTCCGAAGCACGATGTCCTCGCGCTCGTCGCGCAACAGCGGGTTGCGTGCGCGCTCGCGGGCGACGAGCTCCGGATCGATCTCGCCGATGAGGAGATCCTCGTCGAACTCGGCGGCTCGCGCGACCACGGTCCCATCGGGGGCGACGATCTCCGACCCGCCCCAGAACGCGATGCCATCCTCGTGGCCGACGCGATTGACGTAGACGACATAGACCGTCAGATACGACGCGTAGAAGCGATCCATGAGCCGGCACGACTCAGCGGTGCCGAGGTCGCCGCCCTCCGCGACGCCGCGGCCCGGACTTGCCGACGGCGCGAGCACGATCGTCGCGCCGGCCGCCGCGTAGAGGTACGGCGTGGACACGTGCCACAGGTCCTCGCAGATCGCGACGCCGGTCGTGCCGCCGGCCCAGCTATAGGTTTCGAAACGATCGCCCGGCCCGAAATAACGCCCATCGTCGAAGATCCCGTAGGTCGGCAGGTACACCTTGCGATGGACGTGGACGAGCTTGCCGCCGGACCAGTGACCCTGGGCGATGTGGAGCTTCGCGTCGGCCGACCGCTCGACAAAACCGGCGCTGATGTCGATGTCGCGCGACGCCTCGGCGATCGGCGCGAGCTGCGGATCGTCGGCCGCGCACGCCACGTCGGCGGCAAGATCCTTGAGGTAGTACCCGGTCAACGAGAGCTCCGGAAAGACGACCAGGCGCGCGCCGGCGGCCTTGGCGCGGCCGATCCATTTGTGGTGCATGTCCATGTTGCGTCGGAGCGCGCCGAGCGCCGGCGCGCACTGAGCGATGGCGATCCGCACGCTCAAGGCGCGCGCATCCGTTCGAGCTTGTCGGCGTACTCGTGGACGAGCATCCACGCGCGGTCGTCGTCCTTCGCTTCGGCGTACACGTTAAAGAGGGGCCGGTCGGCGTCCGGTAGCACGAGGATCCACTCGCCGTCGTTCTGGTGCTTCACGCCGTCGATCTGACGCGTGCGCTCTGTCTGCGGATCCTGGGCCAGCATGCGCATGACCCGGCCCTTCTGTTCCCACGGGCAAACCACCTGCAGGCGGGCGACATGGACGGGCGGGGTCTCGTCGATGACCTCGCTGAGCGTCTGCTTGGCAGCGACGAGGAGCTCGAGGAGACGCGCCGTCGCGAAGAGGCCGTCGAACGACGGGTGGAAGCGCGGAAAGATGAAGCCGCCGACTCCGTCGCCAACGAGAAGCGGATGCTCGCGCGCCGCGAAGCTCATCTGCGCCTCGGCCGAGGCGCGCACGCGCTGCACTCGTCCGCCGTGGGCCGCCACGATCTCCTCGATCGACGAAGGCGCGTAGACGGGCACCGCCACGACGCCAGGTGCCTGGCGGACCGTGAGCGAGACGAAGGCCTCGAGGAAGTGCATGTCGTCGATCACGCGCCCGCGATCGTCAACGACGAAGATCTTCTCTCCGCCGGCGTCGATGATCACGCCAAGTGACGCTCCAAGAGCCGGGACGAGCACCGCGAGCTGTCGCTGCTCCTCCTGGAACTCCTCGAACGAGCGCGACCCGATGTTCTCCGACACCACGCCATTCACGGCGACCGCCTCGACGCCGAGGGCGTTGAGCAGCTGCGGGAGAAACTGCGCGGGCGTCCCGTGGGAGTAGTTCACGACGATCTTGGGTTTCGCTTCAGCGATCTCCTTGCGGCGCGCGACCTCCGCCAGGAATGCCTCGCTATACGCCTCGCCAACACGCGGCGACTCGAAGATACGGCCGACGTCCTCGTACGACACCCGGCGCAGGTCCTCGCGGAAAAAGATCGTCTCCACTTTCCGCTCCTGGGTCTTTTCCATGTCGAGCGCCTGTCGGTCGAAGAACTTGACGTCGCACACGCGCACGTCGAATGGCGAGACGCGGACATGAACGCCGCCCGCCGCGCCGATGCGCCGCGTGTGGAAACGCCCGATCGGTAGAGGCGCCTGCGAGAGATCGGCAACGTCGATCCCGGCGCTGACGATCCCGCTCATGAGACCGCGCTTCAGCATGCGGCTCGAGCGATGCTGGTCGCGGTTCACCGTGATGGTCGCGCCTTGTTTGAGGGTCGATGCGTACGCCGCGCCGAGACGGGCGACGAACTCTGGGGTCAGGTCGATGTTGACGATGCCGGTGACCCCGAAGCGGCCGAAGAGCGCTCGCCGTCCCTGGGCACCCCAGATGAGGCTCGAGCCGATCACCGCGCCCGATTCGATCTGCTTGTCCGGCCAGACCTTCACTTGAGCCCGAACGCGGGCGTGATCGCCGACGATGGTGTGATCGCCGATCACGCTTCCTTCCTCGAGGATCACTCGCGACTTAAGCGCGCACTGGCGACCCACGATCGCCCCGTGGAGCTCCGAGCGCTCGCCGATATAGGTGTTGCGCCAGACGATCGAGCTGTCGATGACCGCTCCAACGTCGACGGAAACGTAGTCGCGCAGCACCGTGGGTCCGATGATCTCGGCGTGCGGCCCGATCTTCACGCCTTCGCCGAGGAAGATCGGCCCGGTGAGCTTGGCGGACTCGTTGATGTCGACATCGCCCCCCGTCCACACCCCGGGCATGAGCTCCTTCCCGAGGTCCTCACACTTCACTTTTCCGTTGAGGAGATCCGCGTTCGCGCGCGCGTACTCGGTGATCGAGCCCACGTCGGTCCAGTACCCCTCGGCGATGTAGCCGAACAGGGGCTCGTCCTCGGCGAGCAGGCGCGGAAAGAGATCCTTGCTGAAGTCGAAGACCTCGCCGAGGCCGAAACGCTCGAGCACACGGGGCTCGATCACGTAGATGCCGGTATTGATCGTGTCGCTGAAGACCTCGCCCCAGGACGGCTTCTCGAGGAATTTGGTGATCCGCCCGTCGTCGCCGGTGATCACGACCCCGTACTCCAGCGGGTTCGGTACGTGCACGAGCGTCAGCGTCACGGCGGCCTTGCGCTCGCGGTGGAACGCGATGACCTTGGATAGGTCGATATCGGTGAGCGCGTCACCCGAGATGACGAGGAACGTTCCTTTGAGGTCCGCCGCGATCTGCCGGACCGAACCGCCGGTGCCGAGCGGCGTCTCCTCGACGCTGTAACGGAGACGCATCCCGATGCCGCCGCCGTCGCCGTAGCTGTCCTGGATGACCGAGGCGAGGTACTGGAGGGTGACGAACGACTCCTCGATGCCGTGACGCTTGAGCAGCTCGAAGATGTGCCCGAGGCAGGGCTTGTCCACGATGGGCACCATCGGCTTCGGACGATTGATCGTCAGCGGTCGAAGACGGCTCCCCTCGCCGCCCGCCATGACGACGGCCTGCATCGCTCGGAGTCTAGTTCGCGGGCGCGTCCCAACGGAGGCCACCGGAGCCGGCCGCCCGAAGCGCGGAAACGTACGCTAGGAAAAGCAGTACGACCGCCGCGATGGCACCGAGCAGGCTCAGCGGCGAGAGGTCGACGGGCCCGCGTCCGCCGAACGCCTGGATTACCGCGACGCCGAGCGCAGCGGCGTATCCAGCGGTCGCGACGATGACGATCCGCGACCGCCGGGATTCTGGAAGGCGGCTGCGCTCCAAGATCAGCGCGAGAAGACCCAGGACCTGCAAGCCGTGCAGTGCGACCGCGTGCGGCACCTTCAGATCGCCGGCCGCACCGACGATGCTGGCTCGAAAGACGTCGCCGACGGCAAATCCGTTGCCCAGGAGCGCGAATCCGAGAAGCTGGCCGATCGTGAGAGAGACCATGCCGGCGCGGATGGCGAGCACGCTGCTCCCTGGGCCCCGGAGGGAGGTTAACGACCAGATCGTCATCGCGACGATCGCGAGCGACACGAACGCGATGAGCGTGCCCATCGCGCTGAATACCGCAGCGTCGAACCCCGTATCGAAGTTGAAATGCGACGGTAATCCGCGCCAGGTCTGCAGGTCGATGAGCACCGTCTCCGGCACGAAGAGCGCGATCGCGACCGCACAGGGCCACGCCAGCCAGCCGGTGCGCGGCAGCCGGCTCATGACGGCGGCGAGGGAAAGGGTTGTGACGCCGCCTGAGATGCCGAACTCGATCGGTTTGCGCCAGGAGATCGGCCCAGCCCAGCCGCCGTCACGCACAAGGAAGACGCCGACGTGGAAGAGACCGCTCGCGATGAGCAACGTTCCTGCGACCAGGAGGAGCCGCTGGGGCCCGGATGCAGAGGTCCAGATGCGCGCGAGCGTCAGCCTCCCTCCGCTCCGATGGCGAAGAGAGACTCCAGGTCGTGGCGCGAGTACGCCTTGAACGCGACATGCGTCTGGGTCCGCGCGACGCCACCCACCTGCGCGATCCGCCGGGTCACGATGTCCGCGAGATCATCGTGCTCGCGCGCGCGGACCATCGCCACGAAGTCGAAGTCGCCGGTGACCGAGTAGACCTCGGAGACGCCATCCACCGCGGCGAGCGCCTCGCCGAGCGTCGGGACCGCTCCCTTCTCCGCCGTGATCAGGACGATCGCCGTGATCACGTCAAAGGCTTTTCACGTCAATGTCGTGGAGCGCGGACTTCACGTAGTGCGCGGCTTCTTGAAAACCCATCGCCTTGCCCCGGTTGAGGGCCGCTTCGTACGATTCCAGCGTGTCCTGGCTCGACTTGTCGTCGTAAACATGGAACTGTTCTTCGCACTGGTCGATCGCGAGCTTGACGCGGTCACGCGCGGCCGTGCTGATCAAGGAACGTCCTCCGAACGCAAGCGTTCTCTGAACGGAGAATAGCGCCGCTCAGCCGGCGACCGCGGTCAAGATCGCGAGCGCGAAGGGCTCGCTCTATGCGCGCCGCTGAGACGCTTACGGGTGCTGGTGCTCGCGCTCCTCGACGACGTGCTCCTCTTCGACGACCGCGTCGCCGGACTCCTGAACGTTGGTGGTGCCATCAGGACCGACGTTGACGTTCGTGACCTTGTTGACGGGCTCCTCGCGCCGCACGGTCCGCTTCTCGACGATGTCCTTGTCTTCCACGGCTCGCCTCCTTCGGTTATTCGACGACCGAAGTGCAGGACGCCTGCCAGCTAGGGGCGTATGAGCAGGGGCCGGCCGCCTCTCAAGAGCGGGTACGTGCGGAGCTCGTTCGCCACGGTGAGGAGGGCCTGACGGGCGCGCTCGCGGTCGAGGCTGAAGCCCGCGAAGAAGGCCGGCTCGAGATCGCGTCCCTCGAGCGCGAAGGTACGCAGGGCGGATCCGAGGGCCGCGCGATCCGACGCGCCGAGGTGCGGCAGGAACTCAACGAGAGTAGGGACGGCGCCGTCGCCGAGTGAGACAAGGTACTCAGCGTCGAGGACGCGGCGAGCGTCCTCCGGCAGGCCACTCGGATCGACGACCCGGTCGAGGTCCTGCCGAGCCACGAACGCGCTTGGACCAACGAGATTGGCGGCCAGCGCGACGAAGAACGCGATCAGCGCGGCGATGTGGAGGAGCCACCGCGTTCCGTCCCGCCAGATGAGCACGCCGGTCGCGAAACCGCCCGCCCCGAGCCAGGCGATGCCGGCAAGAGCGTAGAACCGCTGCTCGGTCCACCCGTACGCGAGCTGGTAGAGCTGCATCCGGTACGCGGCCGACGCCACGATCACAAGCGTGGCGAGGGCAAGCGTGAGCGCCGCCGCGACGTAGAGCCGGGTGCGCTTCGCCACCACGAGCTCCACCGCGAACACGAGTCCGCCCGCAAGCACGGCAACGGCGATGAGCTCGAAGAAGCCGCGACGCGCGTAGCTCGAGTAGGTCAGGCCCGTCGCGTTGAGCGTGTCGATCCCGCCGAATAGATACGCGATCTGAAGCGCGACGAAAAACCCAAAGAGCGCGTCGATTGCAAGGAGCGTCGTCGCTCCGGCGGTGGAGCTCAGGAGGCCACGAAGACGCGGCATGACCGCCGGCATCGTCGTGTCCGTGCGGCGTCCCGCGACGATGAAGAGGCCCCCCGCGACCCAGGCGAAGGCCGCGGCGAGCAGCACGCGGCCGATGAGCTCGCCGATCGACCATTTGCGGAAATCGAACACGTTGCTGACAGCGCTCGAGAAGACCGCGTCGGCACTCGCGAACAGAAGTGCGAACACGACGAGGAACGGAACGGCGATCGCGATTCCGATGCCCACCGAAGCGATTCGTCCCCCACCCCGTCGGGCGAGCGGGCGACCGAGGTCGGGAAGCGCCGCCAGGAGGAGCGCTCCTCCGGCCACGATCCGCCCCACGACGACGAGGCCGAGCACGACGAGGATGTCGACGGCGCGGCGGGTCAGGGGCACGCCGGCGAAGGAGACCGCGGCCATCGTGACGAGGACACCCGTGGCGGGAACGTCGAACAGCAGCAGCATGAGATCGACGCGGAGCGCGGGGAGGAAAGCGAACACGACCGCGGCCGGAGCGATCCATCGATCGAGCCGATCCACCCGCGCGCCGATCGGCCGCAGGCGCCAGCCGACGGCCAGGACCACGACCGAGGCGATTCCGGCGTTGATGCCGAGCGGCGATCGATAGAAGAGCCATTGGGCCACGACCCCGAAGAGCAGCGCCAACGATAGGAGCACCGCGGGCGAGTACCGGTCGATGGAGGCGACACTCGGCGTCGTGTGTTCCATGACGTGATCAGCCACGCGCCGATCGTGTCACTCTCCGCGGCGGTTTTCGTATGAGTTAGAAGGGCTGCTAGTAGTTACGGTTAGCCGATCTCGAGCGGTTTGGTCGGGACAGTTACGTCGACCTCGACGACCCCGTTGACGACGCGCACCGGGTAAGCGTTCACGGGAAATACCGCGGGCAGCGCGCGCACTTCGCCGGTCAAGAGGTCGAATCGCGCCCCGTGGCGCGGGCACTCGACCAAGCAATCCTCGAGCTCGCCCTCGCCGAGGACACCGCCGTCGTGGGTGCACACGTTGTCGATCGCGCCCCACGTGCCGTCGTCGCAGTGGCCGAGAGCGAGACTCTTAGGGCCGGCGCGCACCACCTTCACCTCGCCGACCGGAACCTCGTCCTCGCGTGCGACGGGGACGAATTCGCTCAAGGGAGGATGCCCATCTCGGCGATGTTTCCGATGCGAGGCCGCAGCGAGTTCAGCACACGCTGGCGGACGTGTTCGTCGTCGATGTGATTGATCACGCGACGGAAGAACCCGTGCACCATGAGCTGCTGCGCCTGGTCGCGATCGAATCCGCGCGACATCGCGTAGAAGAGATCCTCGTCGCCAAGCGCCCCGGCGGTGGCGCCGTGGCCGCACCGAACGACATCGTTCGTGAGGATCTCGAGGACGGGAATCGGATCGGCGCCGGCGTGATCGGACAGGAGCATGTTGCGGCACTCCTGGTAGCTGCCGGTCCCGCTCGAGGTCGCCTCGACGCGGATCTTGCCGTAGAAGACGGCCTTGGCTCGGTCGTAGAGCGCCGAGAGGTAGAGGAGATCGCTCTGCGAGCCCTTGCCGTCGACTTGCTGGAAGCTGTTCACGTCGATGCGCTGGTCGTCGCCGGCCGCCACGAGCCCGTAGAGCTTCACCGTCGCACCGTTGCCCTCCATGTCCGACTGGATGCCAACCTTCGACTTCCCTTCCCCCGCGAACACGTTGTGGACCGCGAGGTCACTGTCGCTCGCGGAACGGAACCGCTGGAAACCAAGGTCGACGACGCCGGGAGCGAAGCGGCGGATCGCGACGTAGCGGACCCGCGCGCCCGGACCCGCGAAGACATCGACGTGAGGGATCGCGATTCGGGCAGCCGCCCCCTCGGACGAGAGATCCTCGACGATCGTCACGGTCGACCCGCGCTCGGCGACGACGATCGTTCGCGACAGCATCGCATCGCCGCCCGCGGGCCAGACCTTGTCGACGACGATGGGCATCTCGACGACGACGTCCGCGGGAACGTGCACGAACGTGCTTCCGGCGGACCAGAGGGCGTCCGCGATCGCGCGGAAGGCGGTATGGGACGGGATCCCGTCGCCTGGGGCGATGTGCGGACGGACGAGCTCGGGGTTGTCGAGGGAGGCGCGAAGCAGCCCCTTGAAGATCACGCCCTGGGCCGCCGCCTGAGGCTCGAGCTTGAACTGGATGGCGGGCAGATGGTCGAGGCTCGAGACGAGCGAGCCAGCGGGGAGATCCTTCAGCGGGAACCGCCGCCACTCCTCTTCCTGACCCGTCGGCCAGCTGTCAGGCGTGAATCTCTCGACCGCCTCGAGCCTGGCGTCGCGCAGCCACGCGGGCTCCTCGCGCCTAAGACTGTGCTGCTCGACCGTGTGGCGGTCGAGCAGCAGCGGGACGGATACGAGCTCTGCCGTGCTAGCCAATGGCGCCTTGCATCTGCAGCGTGATGAGGCGGTTCATTTCGATGGCGTAGTCCATCGGGAGCGTCTTGACGATCGGCTCGATGAAGCCGTTCACGACCATGGCCGTTCCTTCGGCCTCC
>JALYSZ010000053.1 GCA_030854525.1 Chloroflexota bacterium
CTCATGTGCTGTGGGGTGGGCTCGGGATGCTCCTCGCGATCGTCCTCCTGCTGCTTTTCACAACCTCGAGCACGCGTCTTATCGCGGCACTGGTTGGTGGCGCGGGTCTTGGCGCTTTCGTCGACGAGCTCGGGAAGTTCGTGACGTCGGACAACGATTACTTCTTCAAGCCCACCGCCGCGATCCTCTACGCGCTTTTCGTGGTTCTGTTCCTTGCCACGCGCGAGGTGCGGCGATTCCGGGGCCTCTCGCAGGAGGAGTGCCTCGTGAACGCCGTCGAGCTGGCGGAGAAGCTCGCGATGGGCACGCTGACCGCAGAGGACCGAGACCGCGCGCTCCAACTGCTGGCGCGCGCGGACCCTGCGCACCCTCTTGTCCGACCGCTGCGCGCGAGCTTCCTCGAGGCCGATCTCGCGCCGATCTCGTTCGTCGGCCTCAAGTGGATGGGCTCCGCGGGCGGCCGAACGTACGCGGCGATCGTTTCGAGCCGCTGGTTCCGGCGGATACTCGCGGCGGTCTTCATCCTGGCTGGCCTCGCGTTTGTGCTCACCGCGGTCGCCACGGTCGCACTCCTCGGTGGTGCACTCTTCGGCGTCCTCGATGCGCAAATCGCGTTGGAGGAGGAGACGGCCGGCGGCGCGATCGCGTCGCTGATCCAGGCGACCGCGGGACTAGTCGCTGGCGTCCTGATCGTGAGAGGGGTGTTCCTACTCCGACGGTCCCGAGGGAAGGCCTACCGCGCGTTCGAGCTCGCGATCCTGGTGGATCTTCTCTTGGCCCAGCCCTTCGCCTTTCTCGATGTTGGTTTCGGCGCCGCGGTGGACGTTTTCATCGATCTTGGGCTCCTAGCCACGCTCCGATTCCTGCAAGCTCAGGAACGGACGCTGCTCACGGCCGCCGTTTGAGCCCGTCCCGCACGCGCCCAACTAGCGGCACCGCTCTCAGCTCTTTGAGTCTGGCGCTCCGAAGATCTGCCAAAACTCTGGCGATCCCGGGAGCAACAAGAGATCGAGGACGCCATCGGTCGACCGTATTCGACTTCCGGCCCCGTAGACGACACGCGCCCCGACTAACCCAACGCCGCGCAAACCTTCGACCGGAATGTCGGTGCGGTTCGGGGTCTCGAGGCCTAGGAGGGTGAGCGTGTCGGGAGCGAACTCGGTCAAACCCCCCGGATCGCTTCGCGACGACCCAGACCGTCTCACCATTCGGTGCGACCGCGAGCCGTCCCCATGCCTGAGATGAGCCGTGAGGCCCGCCCTTGCCGATCGAGGTCGTGACTCCAGTCTGTAAGTCGAGCGACAGGACGCTGAGGTCCGACGTCACACCGACGAGGAAGGCGCTCCGCACCAGACCGACCGGGCCGGCGGAGGCACTGAACGCGTATGTCCGTCGGTCGGCCCAAGTTGCCGTGTCGATCGCGTGGAGTCCATCGCGGCAGAGGACGTAAGCCGAGTCCATCTTTCCGGCGAAGACGCGTCCGGCTCCGCAGTCCCCAAAGGTCGACCTCGCCCCTGACATTGCCGGTCGCGAGATCTCGCGAGACCAGCCACGTGCGGCTCGCGCCAGGCGCGTTCGCGTCGCCAGGGCGGAGCGTGCGGTAGTGGAGCTCGAAGGAAAGCGCGCCATCATCGCTCACGGCGAGGGCGGGCAGCCCTCCGGGCGCCTTGGTTATGAGACGATCAACTCCAGGAACGCTCCACATCTCCGCGAGCTTCGCGAGGTTGTAAGCCACGAGTCGCGAACCGCAGAAGGCGAGAAGTCGGCGCCCGGTCCAGTCGACCGCCATCTCCGGAGCGCCGGCGATCAGCAGTCGGCCCGCTCCACTCCGGTCGCCGCGTCAAGAACGAACGCGATCCCGCTGCTCCCGTTGTCGGCCACGGCGATGAAAACGTCTCCGAAAACGCCGCCGCCGGCCGTCGAGAACCTGCACGAGGGATCGACTGCCGTCGGGCTCGCGCCGACAGCACCATCGGTCGCCCGGGCCGTCGGCTCCGATGATCGTGAAGGGGCATTGTCCTCTGTTGCGATCGGTGCGCAGGCGACGAGAGCGAATGCCAAAGCGCCGATCGCGGTGCCGAGTCTCACGAGGCGCTCACTGCGCGAAAGCACGGAGCTCGCGGTCGAGGTCGCGCACATCGTCGGAAAGAAGGCGCTGGCCGGGCCGACGGGCGACGATTCGGACGATGCCCGCGCCATCGACCGTCGCCAGCGTTCGGGACGGGCAGAGGATCTGCCAGCCTCCCTCACCGTCGCGGGCGAGGAAGAGCACGTACCCGTCGCCGGACCGCGGGACGGCCACCTCGTCGAGATCGACGTGAAGGTCAACGTACCCGGCGAACCCAACCGGCGCCTTGTAGACCGATCTTGGGAGACAGACGGACCGACGCGTATCCAGGGAGATCCTCGTCTACACCGACTGCGCTCGCCTGCAGTACGGCGTCGCTGTTGTCGAAGGTGCCCTTCAGATCGAGGCAACCCCTATCCCCGACGGAATACGCGCGCGGGTCGATGAACGTCACGAAGTTGAGGACGCTCCCTTCGGCGCGCGCCTCGACCTCCCAGCATCCGGGAACGGGGAAAGTCACCGAACTCGCCTGATAGTCGGCGGCCTCGTAGCCACTCGGTCCGGTAATGGTTGGGACGCCCGCGGCCTTCGCATCGCCCAGCAGGAGCTTCCCGCTTATCGAGACCATCGGACCGGGTCGCTCCCAGAGCACCTTGTTGCCGCTGCCGTTGCCGCTTCGGCCCGACCACCAGCGACCCCCCGCGCTGGCCCAGAGTCGCCGGTCCGGGCTGACATACCAGGCGCGGCTGAATGCGGCCGTATTTGCGTTCTTTGGATGCTCGTCCGTCGCCGGCTTCGTAGTCGGACATTGCGTGAAAGCGGCAGCCGAAACTGGCGGGGGGCCGGTGGCAGCCACTGGCGCCGCCGGCCGCGCGGGCGGGCTGGAGGGCGAGTTACCGAACGGCTCGCAGGCCGCCAGCGTCAGCCCGAGGAGAATGAGGAGTCGGCTTAAGTGCAAAGGCCCTCCGACCTCCGTACCACGGCGGGCCGCAAGCGGTTCCCTGTGGTTGACCCCGGCCGCCGCAGACCGATAAACTCTTTATTCGGCCTGTCTTTCGAGACGGTGACCGCCCTTCGGGGCGGTCATTTCGCGCATCGGCCCTGTCGCGATCTTGTGACTGCGGCCGCGCTG
>JALYSZ010000060.1 GCA_030854525.1 Chloroflexota bacterium
GCGACACGACCAGCATCGCGAGCAGCCTCCAGCTCGCCCAGACCAACTACACCATCGGGACGTCGCGCCTCACGAGCGCGCTCGACACGACTTCGTCGGTGCTCACGACGGTCCAGAGCAGCGTGACCACTGCCCAAACCTCCTTGAACACGCAGGCGACGAAGGGGCTACACGACCCCTTCGACCAGTGGCGAGCCGATCTGGCCACGCTATACACGCTGGTCGGCGGCCAGCAGCAGAACGTCTCGACGGTGAAGCTGAAGATGACGCAGGCAACGACGTACCTGGGGACGGTCAGCGACGCCGTCGGCGGTTCGATCGCGACCGCGACGCAGAACGTGACGACCGTGGCGCAGCGCGGACAGCAGTCAATCGACTCGGCCGTGACGGCACTGAGCTCGAAGCCATACGACCTGGCGGGCTCCCAGGCGAGCGTCGACAACGCGGCGTCGGCCGTGGAGACAGCACAGAACAACCTGACGAACGCGGTAGTCACGGCCCCGACCGCGGGTGTCGTCGCCTCGATCGCGTCTCAGGTCGGCGAGACCGCCGCGAATCCGTTCATGGTTCTCGCGAACACCACCGCGCTGGTCCTGCACGGGACCATCGGTGAGACCGATGTCGCGAAGGTGAAGCTCGGGCTCGTCGCCAATGTTGCGGTCGACGCGGTCGCTGCCGCGGGGCGCATGACCGGCCGGGTCACCTCGCTCGATCCGCTCGCGACGATCCAGTCCGGGGTACCGGTCTACGGGATCGACGTGACCATCGATCTCCCGAACGCTCTCGTGAAGCCCGGAATGACCGGTACCGCGACCATCATCATCGCGAGCAAGCAGGGCGTGCTCACGGTGCCGAACCTCGCGGTCCGCACGGCGGCCAACCGACGCTATCTACAAGTACTGAAGGATGGCGAGGCCGTCGACACGGACGTGACCTTCGGCATCGCGAACGACACGACGACCGAGGTCACGAGCGGAGTCGCCGAGGGCGACCTCGTGGTCCTGCCGGCGGCACGCGCGACCGCGACGGCGCGGCCAGGTGCGGGCGGCCCAGGCCTTGGCGCGCCGGGAGTCCTCGTCGGTCGATGATCCAAAGCGTCGTCCAGCTGCGCGGGATCACCAAGACGTACCGCATCGGGCGGGAGATCACGGTGAACGCGCTCCGCGGAGTCGATCTCGACATCCGGCCGGCGGAGTTCGTCGCGATCATGGGCCCGTCAGGCTCGGGAAAGTCGACGCTCATGAACGTTCTCGGGTGTCTCGACGTCGCGGACGGAGGGACATACGTCCTCGCGGGCCAGAACGTGAACAAGCTGTCGGATGACCAGCTCGCCTCGATCCGCAACAAGCACGTTGGCTTCGTGTTTCAGACCTACAACCTGCTGTCGCGGCTGAACGCGATCGAGAATGTGGAGCTCCCGCTCATCTACGGGGGCGATCGCAAAGAGCGGCGCCAGCGCGCGCTTGGGGCCCTCGAGCAGGTCGGTCTCGGGGACCGCATCCATCATCGGCCCAGCGAGCTCTCCGGCGGTCAGCAGCAGCGCGTGGCCATCGCGCGGGCGCTGCTCAACGACCCATCGATGATCCTCGCGGACGAGCCGACCGGGAACCTCGACTCGCGCTCGAGCGCGGAGATCCTCTCGATCTTCCAGCGCCTCAACGACCTCGGCAAGACCGTCGTCATGGTCACGCACGAGCCAGACGTCGCCGCGCATTGCAAACGGGTGGTGCGCATGCGCGATGGACTCATCGCCCGCGACGAGCTTGTGCCACGTCCGCGGCGGGCAGAGGATGAGCTCTCCGTCGGCATCGGCGCGGCCGAATGAAGCTCTACGACTCCTTCCGCTCGGCGCTCCAATCCCTCGTCGTCAACAAGCTGCGCTCGGCGCTCACGATGCTGGGCGTCATCATCGGCGTCGCCGCGGTCATCGCGATGGTCAGCGTCGGCAACGGCGCGTCGCAGAGCGTCCAGAACACGATCCTCAACCTCGGCTCGAATCTCGTGACCGTCACTCCGCAGAACGCGACCGATCAAGGCCTCCGCGGAGCCGGGGCGCAGGCGCAGAGCCTCACGGTCGAGGACATGCGCTCGATCAAGGACCAGCTCGGCGACACGATCGCCGCCGCCGAGGCGGAGCAGCAGGCCGGGCGCTGGCAGGTCACCATCGCGGGACAGAACTGGAACACCCAGGTCTCCGGCGTGACCGAGGACTATCCCATCGTTCGGGACTGGGGCCTCGATAGCGGCGACTTCTTCACGACATCGGACCTCAATGTGAACGCGCAGGTCGCCGTGCTCGGATCGACGACCGCGCTGAACCTGTTTGGCGACATCGACCCCATCGGACAGACGATCCAGCTCCGGCAGGCGTTCGGGGGCGGCGGCGGGGGTCAGGGCGCAGCCGCGCAGCGCGCGCGAATCCTGAACTTCCGCGTCGTCGGCGTGCTCGGCACGAAGGGGAGCACGTTCGGACAGATCCGCGACGACCAGATCCTGGTGCCGCTCACGACGTCGCAGCACGTGCTCACCGGCCAGCTGAATCGCGTGAATCAGATCGTGATCAAGGCAACGTCTAGCGAGACGATGGACATCACCACGAGCGACGTGAGCAACATCCTCCTCGTACGCCACAACATCGCCGATCCCGCCAACGCCGACTTCGCCGTCACAAACCAGAACGACACGCTTGCCGCGCTCGGCTCGGTCACGGGCACCTTTACGCTCCTGCTGGGCGCGATCGGCGGGATCTCTCTGCTCGTCGGCGGCATCGGGATCATGAACATCATGCTCGTGTCGGTGAACGAGCGGACGCGTGAGATCGGCATCCGCAAGGCCGTCGGCGCGCGGCGTGGCGACATCCTCAACCAGTTCCTCATCGAGGCGGTCGCGC
>JALYSZ010000373.1 GCA_030854525.1 Chloroflexota bacterium
TGCGGTAGTGCTTGAGCGCCTTGAGGCGCCGTTGGAGCATCCAGTCCGGCTCCTGCTTGTAGGTCTGGCTGATCTCGCGGACGACGTCCTCCGAGAGGCCCTTGTGCTTCTTGTTCCGGTAGACGGCGTCCTTGTCTTCCCAGCCGTACTGGTAGTCCTTGGGGAGATCTTGAACTTGGGTGCTCATTTCGCTTTCACCTCTTCGCCGGGCCACGCCGTGAGTCCCCACGCTGCGCCCTTCAGCGCTTTCAACCCGAGAAGCGCGCACTTGATGCGCGCCGGGCTGATCGGAATGCCGAGATTCGCCAGCACGTGATCGCGGTCGATGGCCTTCACCTCTTCGAGTGTCTTCCCCTTCACCTCTTCGGTGAGGATTGACGCCGAGGCCTGACTGATCGCGCAGCCCTTACCGGTGAAATGCACGTCGTCGACGTGCCCGTCGCCGATGCGGAGCTGCATCGTCATTTCGTCACCGCAGAGCGGGTTCGAGTCGTGGTACGTGTGCGTCGCGCCCTCGAGCTCGCCGAAGTTCCGCGGATTCTTGTAATGATCGAGGATGTAGTCCCGGTACATATCGTCCATGACTAGACCCCGAACACTTTCTTCGCCGCATGGATGGCATTGACAAGAGCATCCATCTCGCCCGTCGTGTTGTACAGGTACATGCTCGCGCGCGTCGTCGCCGCCACACCGAGCCGGTTCATGAGCGGCTGGTTGCAGTGGTGCCCGGCGCGCACGCAGACGCCCTCGCGATCGAAGATCGTCGCGACGTCGTGCGGGTGGATCCCCTCGATGTTGAACGAGACCACGCCCACTCGTGACTCGAGGTCCTTGGGGCCGTAGACCGTGATGCCCGGTATCTCCTTGAGGCGCGGCAGCAGGTACGCGACCAGCGAGAGCTCGTGCGCGTGGACCTTCGCGACGCCGACACCGCTCAAGTAATCAACCGCCGCTCCGAGACCGATCGCGTCGACGTACGAGCTCGTGCCGGCCTCGAACTTCCACGGAAGTTCGTTCCATTCGGTGAGCTTCACCGTGACGCGGCTGATCATGTCGCCGCCGTACAGGAACGGGCGCATCTTCTCGAGTATTTCCGCGCGGCCCCAGAGCCCGCCGGAGCCGGGCGGGGCGAGCATCTTGTGGCCGCTGAAAGCCACGAAGTCGGCCCCGAGATCCTGCACGTCGACCGGCGTGTGCGGCACCGCCTGAGCGACGTCCACGAGGACCGTCGCGCCCGCGGCGCGCGCCTCGGCCGCGATCTCCTTGACCGGATTCACGGTTCCGAGGCCGTTTGAGGTGTGGGTGATCGCGAGCAGCTTGGCTCCCTTGCGGAGCTCGGCGGACATCTGGTCGCGCCGCAGCCGGCCGTCGTCGTCGATGTCGACGACCGCGATCTCCGCCCCGACCTCGGTGGCAAGCTGCTGCCACGGAACGAAGTCGGAGTGGTGCTCGAGGACGGTCGTCACGATGCGGTCCCCGCGCTTGATGTTGTCCCGGCCCCACGCGTACGCCACGAGGTTCAAGCCCTCGGTCGCGTTGCGGACGAAGATGACCTCGCGCTCGCTCGGGGCGTTGATGAACCGCGCGACCTTGGCGCGGGCCTCCTCGAACGCGGCGGTCGTACGCTCGCTGAACTCGTACACGCCACGGTGGATGTTGGCGTTGTGCTCCTCGAAGACGCGTGACATCGCGTCGATCACCTGTCTCGGCTTCTGGCTGGTCGCCGCGTTGTCGAGATAAACGAGTGGCTTCCCCCGCACGGTCTGCGCGAGGATCGGGAAGTCTTTGCGGATACGAGCGACGTCGAGCGACGCCGCGGTGACGGTCGGAGTCTTGACGGTCACCGCCATCAGGCTCGTCCTGCGTACAAGGCTTCGCGCACGAACTCGTAGCCCTTCGACTCGAGCTCGGCGGCGAGCTCCGGGCCGCCAGTGCGGACGATGCGGCCGTCGACGAGCACGTGCACGAAGTCGGGGTGCACGTACCGAAGGATCCGCTCGTAGTGCGTGATGAGAAGCATCCCGACCTCGGGCGACCGCATCGCGTCGATGCCCTCCGCGACGACCTTGAGCGCGTCGATGTCGAGGCCTGAGTCGGTCTCGTCGAGGATGGCGAAGCGCGGCTGGAACATGTGCATCTGCAGAATTTCGAGCCGCTTCTTCTCTCCGCCGGAGAACCCGTCGTTCACCGAGCGGGTGATGAAGGAGTCGTCGACCCCGAGGAGCTTCATCTTCTCCGCGAGGAGCTTGCGGAACTGCGGGATGGGCATGTCGTTCTTCTTGACCTCGCCCGTGCCGTCGGCGTTCGGCGCGGCGCGGCGCGCGTTGATCGCGGTGCGCAGGAAGTTCGCGACCGAGACGCCGGGAATCGCGGACGGGTACTGGAACGCGAGGAAGACCCCCGCGCGAGCGCGTGCGTCGACGGGCAGCTTCAAGAGGTCGACGCCATCGAGCAGGACCTTGCCGCGGTCCACCTTGTACTTGGGGTGGCCCATGATCGCGAGCGAGAGCGTGCTCTTGCCGGAACCGTTCGGTCCCATGATCGCGTGCACCGAACCGCTCTCGACGACGAGATCGATCCCGTTGAGGATGGTCTTGCCTTCTACGCTCACGACGAGGTCTTTGATCTCGAGGCTAGACATTCACACGCTCCCGCGTCGTGGTCGTCGCTATCTCCGCGAGAGTCATGCCATCCAGAGCCTTCGCGATGCTGTCCTGGAGCTTGAGCCACACAGCCCTCGTTCCGCAGTCGGGCTCACGCACGCAGTTCACGATCGGCTCGCCCTCGGCGGTACAGATCTGTGGTTCGATCGGACCCTCGAGCGCGCGCACGACGTCACCGGCCGTGATGTCGCGCGGCTCGCGTGCGAGGACATATCCGCCGCCAGCGCCGCGCTTGCCCTTCACGAGACCGGCCTTGCGAAGCGCGGCGACGAGCTGCTCGAGGTACGCCTCGGGCAGGTCCTCGCGCAGCGCGACGGCGTGCAGAGACACGGTCCCCTGGCCCCAATGCCTTGCGAGGTCGACCATGAGACGCATCCCGTATTCGCCGCGCGTGGATACATGGAAGGCTGTCGCTGAATTTCCGAGCACTTCACTCGGAATTGTACGCGTTCGATACCACCGCGGAAACCCCTCGAATCGGCCTCGATTAGGGTCCGCGGATGCCCCTTTCCTTCCGCAGGGCGGCGGTCGGATCAACCAATCCCGCGAAGGTCGAGGCGGTGCGGCGCATCCTCGGTCAGCTGGCGCCGGGCTGCGCCCTGGAAGCGATCGACGTTCAGAGTGGCGTCGGCGCGATGCCGCTCGGTGAGGCCGAGGTGCGGGCGGGTGCGGAGGCGCGGGCGCGCGCGGCTCTCGAGCGGACCGGCGCGGAGGTCGCGTTCGGGCTCGAGGGTGGCGCGATCCTCGACGCTCGAGGCGCATGGCTTACCGGTCACGTCGTCGCGGTGACGCACGACGGCAAGCTCGGCGAGGCCGCGTGGGGACGGATGCTGCTGCCGCGCGTTGCCGCGGAGCGACTGCGTGGCGGCGAGGAGCTCGGCGACATCATCGACGACCTCTTCGCGCGCAAAGAGTCCAAGCGTCAGGCTGGCGCGATCGGCATCCTCACGGAGGGCGCGATGTCACGGACGGACGCGTTCGCCTATCTCGTCGCGATGGCCTGCGCGCCGTTCCTGCATCCCGAGCTGTATTAGCCCGGCCCGAACCGCCGCATACGCACGCCGGCAAGCTCCGGGGGCACCGGTGGCCCCGTCGGCGGAACGGCGCTCTCGTCGACGAACTTCCGCGTGTAAAGACGGTGGTACAGGCCGCCGCGCGTGAGGAGCTCAGAGTGCGTGCCCTCCTCGACGATGCGGCCCTTGTCCAGCACGAGGATCCGATCAGCGCGCTCGACCGTCGAGAGCCGGTGCGCGATCACGATCGTCGTGCGGCCGCGCATGAGGCGGTCGAGCGCCTGCTGCACCAGGAACTCGCTCTCGTTGTCGAGCGAGCTCGTGGCCTCGTCGAGGAGAAGGATCCGCGCGTCGCGGAGGATCGCTCGCGCGATCGCAATGCGCTGGCGCTGTCCGACCGAGAGCCGCACGCCGCGCTCGCCGACGATCGTCTCCATGCCCTTCGTCGTTCGCGAGATGAACTCCGTCGCGTTCGCGGCTTCCGCAGCAGCCTCGATCTCCGCCTGCGTCGCGTCGAGCCGTCCGTAGCGGATGTTCTCGCGGATCGTGTCGCCGAACAGGATCGGCTCCTGCGGGACGACCGCGATCTGCTCGCGCAGGGACCGAAGCGTGACCTCGCGAATGTCTCGCCCATCGACGCAGACCCGTCCACCTACCGGGTCGTAGAAGCGGCCGACGAGATTCACGAGAGTCGTCTTGCCGGCGCCCGACGGCCCCACCAGCGCGGTCGATTTGCCCTCGCCGAAGACCGTCGACAGCGACTCAAAAATGAAGGGCGCTTCGCGCTCCGCTCCGCGTGCCGCTTCGCGGTCGGGGGCCCCTACCCCCGGGGCCCCTCCCCCTGCCTCCCCGTACTTGAAGGACACCGCGTCGAACTCGATCTCGCCGCGCACCGGGCCGATCGGCATCGCGCCGGGCAGATCGCGGACGTCGGGCTCCGTGTCGAGGAGCGCGAAGATGCGGTCCGCGGCGCCGAACGCCTGCTGTATGCCGGTCCACTGGCTGGCGAGGCCCCCAACGGGTCCCGCGACCATCCCCATGTAGAGGAGGAACGCGACCAGCTGGCCCGCTGTGAGCTCGCCGGTAGCGACCTGGTGACCGCCGTACCAGAGCACGACGATCGATGACGCGAAACCGAGGAAACCGATGGCCGGGAACATGATCGCCCCGATGCGCGAGCGGTCGATGCTCTTCTGGAACATCACGAGGAGCTTCTCGTGGAAGCGCTTGGCCTCGTAGTCCTCGCGAGTAAAAGCTTGCACCACGCGCACTTCGGCGAGGGCCTCCTGCAAGACTCCGACGGCCTCGCCCTGCGCGTCCTGCGCGGCGCGCGAGATATCCCGAATACGGCGGCCCAGATACTGACCGATGATGCCGATCGGCGGGGCGACAACGAGCGTGAGGAGCGCGAGCCTCCAGTTCATCAGAAAGATGATGGTGATGCCGCCGATCAAGGTCAGGACCTGACCGAGAACCTGGATGATCGTCTGCGTGACGACGCCGTGGACCAGTGTCGCGTCGCTCGTCACGTGTGACATGAGATCGCCGGTCTTGCGTATGTTGAAGAACGAGAGCGACATCGACTGCAGATGGTTCACGATCGCCATCCGCAGATCGAAGATGACCTTCTCACCGGTCCACGCCATGACGAACTGGCGCACGCCGTCGACGACCGCGCGCACGAGAAGGACCGCGATGAGCACGACAACGAGCTGATCGAGCAGCCCCGGTTCCTTGAGGCCGAGGTCGAGCACGCGTTGGACGATCTGTGGCCACACCAGCCCAAGCGCGGTGGAGATGAGGAGCAGCAGCGCAGCGAGCGCGAGGTTCCGCCGGTAGGGTCCGACGAATCGCAGGAGTCTGCGGTACATCGCGATCGTCGGCCGCTTTTTCGCAGCGTCGCCGCGCTGGCCCCACATGAACATGTGGACGCCGCCGCCGCCCATAGGGATCATCATTCCTTCCTTACACGCTAGCGGACGGCGTCAGGGCCGCAGCCACACTGTGCCGAAATAGTCGATTCCGGTGAAACCGACCAGACGCGCGGTTGCGGCGTTGGGACGGTCCGCGAACAGAAGCGGCACACGCAGGACATCGGTCCGCGCGATCTTGGAGACCTGCTTGTACAGCTCGGCGCGCTTGGTCGGATCCGCATCCGCGCGGGCTTTCCGGACCAGGCCGACGATCAGCGAGGCGCCCGACCGATCGTCGCCACCGTACAGCGGCGAAAAGACATCGTCCGGATCGAGCCCGATCACCGTCGTGTCGAGCGTGAATGTTGCCTTCGCGTCGCGGATCGCGGTCGGGTCGACCGCGCGGAGACGAGCGACGATGCCGATCTTGCCCAGGTCCGCCGCGATCGACTGCGCGATGCGCTGCGGATCCGGGTACGCCGCGGTCGGAGCGCTCGGGTAGGCAAGCTCGGCCGAGACCGGAGTCGGTACGTGCCCGTCGGCGAGCGCCTTGCGGGCGGCGTCCACGTCGAGCGCCGCGAACTCGACCACGCTGTCGTCGTGGCCGAGCGAGCCCGGCGGGACGACCTGGGTCGCCGGTCGCGAGGTGCCCGCATAGATCGCAGCGAGAGCGCTTCGGTTGACCGCCATCGCCACCGCGTGCCGGGCCTCGGCTCGATCGAACGGCGCAGTGGTGGTGTCGATGCCGAGCGATGCGAGGGCCGCGTCCTTTCTTGGACTGAGCACGAGGCTCGGGTCGCTCCGCGCGCTCGAGGCCTGCGCGATCGGAAGATCGAGCGCGACTTCAACCCGTCCCGCCCGCAACTCGGCGAGGCGCGACGTGGCGTCACGCACCGGCCGCAGCACGAGCCCGTCGAGATACGGGAGCTGCTTGCCTGAGGCGTCGCGACGCCAGTACGAGTCGTTCCGGCGAAGCGTGAGCGTCCCGTCCGGCGCGAGCGCCGCCGCGGAAGCCGCGAAGGGACCGGTCCCGGCACCGTTGGCGCGTGCGATAGCGGCTTGCGGAGACGCGAGGTGCGCGAGGAATGGCCCTAGAGGCGCGCGGAGGTCGAAGCGCACCGTGCGCGAGTCGACCGCCTGGACGCTGAGGATGGCGGAGGGATCGTCGAAGAGCGCTCGGTATGCAGACGCGCGGCGTCCTCGCTCGAAGCTCGCGGCGACGGCGGGCGCGTCGAGGGGATTGCCATCGTGGAAACTGACCCCTTCACGGAGCGTGAAGGTCCACGACGCGCCGTCGTTCGTCATCTGCCACGACGAGGACAGGGCCGGCGTGATCCGTGAGGTCACCGGGTCGAGCTCAACAAGTGTTTCGAAGATCTGACGAGTCGCGACGAGCGACGCCGGATCGGCGTTCCAAGGATCGAACGAGGTGACCTCGGCCGGGAGAGCGACGCGAAGCGTGCCGCCGGCCTGCGCCCCAGTCGGCGCCGGCGTCGCGGTCGACGGCGGCACCTGACAGACGGTGCCGAATAGAAGGACGAGCGCGATGGCCGGGACGCGAAGCACGAGGGCCCTAGTGCGTCTTGAGGCGGGGGTCGAGCGCGTCGCGCAGGCCGTCGCCGATGAGATAGAGGCAGAGCACGGTGAGGAAGATCATGGCACCGGGCGGCACCACGAGCCACCAGGCGCGAACGAAGTACGAGACGGCGTTTGTCAGCAGGTTTCCCCACGTGGGCGTTGGCGGAAGGATGCCGAGGCCGAGGAAGCTAAGGGCTGACTCGAGAAGGATGATCGCGCCGACGTCGATCGCGGCAAGCACGAAGATCAGCGGGAGAACGTTCGGCAGGATGTGCCGGAACATGATCCGGCGATCACGAGCTCCGATCGTCCGCGCGGCCGTGACGAACTCCCGCTCGCGCAACGCAAAGGTCTGCCCGCGCACATAGAGGGAGATGCCGGTCCAGTTCAGCAGGCCGATGATCACGATGAGCGTGAGCGGTCCCGGCGTCCAGAGCGCGGCGATGATGAGGAGGAGATAGAGCTGCGGAATGCCGTTCAGCGTCGTGATGATCCAGGTGATCGCGTCATCGAGCGGTCCTCGGAAGTAGCCGGCGGAGAGGCCAAGGGTGACCCCGATGGTGAGGTTGACGAGCGCCGCGACGAATCCGACTAGCAACGAGATCTGGCCTCCGTAGAGGAGCCGCACGACTTGGCTTCGGCCGATCTCGTCCGACCCAAGGAGGTAGGCGGGGTTCGCGAAGGTCGGTTTCTCGTACGTGTGCAGGAGGTCCTGCTGCTCGAACTTGTAGTGGAAGACGTACTCGGAGAAGAGCGGCGCCGCGAGCGAGAGGCACGCGAGAACGACGAGGACGCAGAACGCGGCGATCGTGAGCTTGTCGCGGCGCAGCTTCCACAGCGCGTTGTCCCACAGGCTCCGCGACGGCCGTGCCGCGAACGGACCCGGAACGGCCCGCGCCGTCGCGGCAGTCGTGACCACTAGCCCACCTTGATCCGCGGATCGACGATCGCGTACGCAAGGTCGCGAAGCAGGTAGGTGATCACGAGAAGCGTGCTCGTGAACATCACGCCGGCTTGGACAATCGGGTAGTCCTTCGCGATCGCCGCCTGGAACGTGAACTGTCCGACTCCGGGCCAGCTGAAGACCTGTTCGATCACCAGCGCGCCGCCGACCAGTGCCGCCAGGACGCCACCAAGCGCGGTGACGACCGGGATGAGCGCGTTGCGCAGCGCGTGCGTGAAGACCACGGTGCGCTCGCGAAGGCCCTTCGAATGTGCGGTGCGGACGAAATCCTGCGCAAGCACATCGATCGTCTCCGCACGGAGGATCCTCGAGTAGTTCGCGATCCCCGTCAGCGCGAGGACGAACGATGGGAGGATGAGGTGTTTGATCCGGTCGAGGATGTCCCATTGGTCGTGCCCGACGCTGAGCATCCCGATGGCGGGCAGCCATCGCAGCTGGACGGCGAAGACGATGATCAAGATGAGGCCGAGCCAGAACGCGGGCACCGCGTGACCGGCCACGCCGAACACACGGATCGCCCCATCGATCCAGGTCCCCCGCTTCAGAGCCGCGATGACGCCAAGCGGCACCCCGATGAGAACCTGGAGGAGAAGCGCCGCGGCAGCGAGCTGGAGCGTGGCCGGAACGCGCTCCATCAGCATGCCGAACGACTCGCGGTGATAGATGAGTGACTCGCCGAAGTTCCCTCGCAGGGCGTTGGTGACCCAGTCGATGTACTGGAGCGGGATCGGCTTGTCGAGGCCATAGACGTGAAGCAGTTGCTCGTAGTCAGCCTGCGTGAAATCCCTGACGCCGAACGTGAAAAGGCGGATCGGGTCGCCGGGCGCGAGCCGCGCGATCGCGAACGTGATTATCGAGATCCCGATCAGCGTGGGGATCGCGTATAGGAGCCGTCGGATGATGAAGTCGCGCAACGCTCCTCCATCGGAGGAGGGGAGCGCCCGACGGCGCTCCCCCCGACCTCAGACCGTTATTGCTTGATCCACCACTCGTGGACGTTGTACACGGTCGCGAACGGCGCCGGGTTGAAGTTCTGCAGGGTCTTCTGCGATGCCGCCAGGGTGTTCGGGACGAAGCCGAAGTTGTAAGGCTGCTGGTCGTTCAGGATCTTGTTGAAGGTCTCGTAGTTCTTTTTCCGTGTAGCGATGGAGCAGTCTCCGTTCGTCGGGTTGCGGGCCGCTTCGATCGCCCTGTCCATGTCAGGGTCCTTGAAGAACGTGAAGCCGAAGCCGGTCGTGCCTTTCGCGCGGTCCGGGATCTGGCTCGAGTGCCAGCGCTGGTATGGATCGGGCTCGGTGCCGAGTGACCAGCCAATGATCGTCGCGTCGAGGACAGGGTCGCCGGTTGTGAGCTTCGTGACGAGGCCCTGGAACGCTTCCGGCGCGGCCTTGGCGTCGATACCGAGCTGCTTGTATTGCTCGGCCGCGACCTGCGAGATCGTCACCCGCTGCTGGTCGTCGCTATGCGTCGAGATCGTGAGCGCGAACTTCCTGCCGTCCTTGACCAAAATGCCATCGGGCCCCGGCGTCCAACCGGCGTCCTTCAGAAGCTGCTGGGCCTTGGCCTTGTCGTACTTGTACGGCTCGAGGGCGACGCTCGGGTACGCCCATTGCACCGGAACGTGGTCGGCTACGTGAGCCGTGGCCTCGCCGAAGACGACGGCTTTGATGATCTGGTCCATGTCGAGTCCGTACGCGAGCGCCTGCCGGACGCGCTTGTCAGCGAGGCCGGGCGCCTGCGGGCTGGCGGTGTTCCAGCCGATGAACGTGTAACCGAGACTCGGGTACTTGGTGATCCTGACCGTGTCGACGGTCTGCATGTCGGTGAGGTCCTTCGCCTGGAGCAGCGTGCTGAAGGTGATCTCACCGGTCTTCAGACCATTCGCGACCGCGGTCGCGTTCGCGACGATCCTGAAGATGTACTGGTCGACGTTCGGCGCGCCCTGCCAGTAATCGGCGTTCTTGTTCAGGATGATCTGATCGCCCTTTCGCCACTCGCTGAACTTGAACGGACCGCTGGAGACCGGAGGCCTCACGTTCTCGGGGGCGGTGTCGATCTCGTCCTTGGATGTATCCGTCACGTACTTCCCGAAGACCTGAGTCGGCAGGATGTAGCCGTTCAGGTCGATGGCGGCGGAGCACGTGACCTTGCTCATCGTCACGCTGAACTTCTTGGGGTTCGCGGAGTCGATCGTCACCCCGGAGATCGTCTTCGCCGTCCCCTTGCAGCCTGAGGACGCCGAGCCGACGCAGTAATCAAGGAATCCCTGAATGTCCTTGAAGCTCGATTTGCGGACGGTCAGCTGTGATTTGCCGACGGCCTGGAGACCGGTCAGCCAGTCCTGCGCGATGATCGGCTTGCCGTCCGACCAGTTCGCCTTCGCGTTGATCTCATACGAGTAGATGAGACCGTCCTGCGAGACGCTGAACGTGGCCAGGCGCGGTTTCGGCTCACCGGTCTTGGGGTCGGCCTGGATGAGGTCGTCGTAGATGAGCTGCGCGATGCGGCGTGAACGGGTGTCGTTCACGAGGATCGGGTTCGTCGTCGCGATGTCGCTGGACTCGCCCTCGATGATCTTCCCGCCTTGCTGCGGCTTCTCCGACGCAGCAGGTGTCTGGCCCGTCTGCGGACCCCCACCTTGGGTGCAAGCCGTCGCGACGAGCACGACACCCGCGAAGCCCGCGACGAGCGATCGGAAACGCTTCGTCATGCCCTCTGTGGCTCCTTTCCCAATGCGAAAACCTCGCGAGTCTAGGCAAAGGCACGGCCGCCGGGCTGAATCGACCCCCTCGCCGCTATACCCGCGTACGGTCTAGGTCGTTCGGCCGATCAGAGCAGCGTGGCGGGCGATTACTTGACTCGAGGGTCGAGGGCGTCTCTTAGGCCATCCGCGATGAGGACGACGAAGAGCACCGTCAAAAAGATCATCACGCCGGGCGGATAGACCAGCCACGGCGCTCGGCGGAACATGTCCTGCGCCCCGCTCAGCATGTTGCCCCAGCTCGCCTGCGGGACCTGGACGCCGAAGCCAAGGAAGCTGAGCGCCGACTCGCCAAGGATGGCGCCCGCCACCGCGAAGCCCGCGACGACGAGGATGATGTTCGCGACGTTCGGAAGCAGATGCCGAACCATGATTCGGGTATTCGTCGCCCCGAGGACCGTGGCTGCCGTTACGTAGTCGAGGTTTCGCACCGACATCACCACCCCGCGCACTTGGCGCGCGGTCCCGGGCCAGCTGAAAAAGCCGAAGATGAGCGCGAGCATCAGCACGTCAGGCCGGAGAAGCACGGATAGGAAGATCAGGACGAACAGGAACGGGACATTGAAGACGAACTGGACGACCGCGTTGACGATGTCGTCCACCCAGTGGCCGAAATATCCGGCAAGCATGCCGAGGGCCGTCCCTAGGACGATCGAGATGGCCGCCACCATGAAACCGATGCTCAGCGAGACCCGCCCCGCATAGAGCAGCCGGGTCAACGCATCGCGGCCTAGATCGTCCGTCCCCAGCGGAAACGCTCCTCCCGGCGGCTTCAGGATCGCGAACCGGCCCGTGTCCGGGTCGCGCATCATCTCGTCAGGGTTGGTGTGCAGGATCTCACTCGCGATGATCGGCGCGAGCAAGGTCACCGCGATGATCGCGGCCAGTCCGAAGGCGGCGGCGATGGTGACCGGGTCGCCGCGAAGCTTGTGCCACGCCCGGGCATACATCCCCTGGCTGGATGCCAGAGGAGGTGGTTCGCCCTTTGTCGCGATCGTCGCCGGGGCGCGTGCGGGTACGGCCTCGCTAGCCCTGGCCATTCAGATGCTCACGGCGCGAGCCGACCCGCGACCGGCACCACCGCACTAGCTATATCGGATCCTCGGGTCGGCCGTCCCGTAAAGGAGGTCGGCCATGAGGGTGCCCGCCATGGTCGCGACCGTCCCCATCGTGAGGAGCGCGAGCAGGAGCGGGTAGTCCCGGGTGCCCGCGGCCTCGAGGAACAGGCGCCCCAGACCCGGCCAGTTGAAGATGCTCTCGGTGATCGCTGCTCCTGAGATGAGGAACGGCAGCAGTGATCCGAGAAGCGTCACGACCGGGATGAGCGCGTTGCGCAGCACGTGCGAGCGGGCCACGACGTTCTCGCGCAGGCCTTTCGCACGTGCGGTCCGCACGTAGTCCTGCGTGAGCACCTCGAGCACCTGACTCCGGACGAAACGCGTGTACACGATCAGCCCGCTCAGTCCGAGGATCGTGGCGGGGACGATGATGTGCTTGAACCACGTGAGCACGTCGCCTTGCCCTTGGCCCTGCGGGAACCAGCCGACGGTGCTCGCAAGGATGACGATGATGACGAGGCCCATCCACCAGTGCGGCGTCGCATCGCCCACGACGGTGAAGATGCGGATGAGATAGTCGGGAAGCTTTGCCCGGTTGTAGGCCGCCACCACGCCGAGGAAGATCCCGATGAGGGCGATGACGTATGCGACGATCGCGAGCTGGATCGTCGGCCACATCCGCTCGCTGATGATCTCGAAGGGCGGGCGCAGGTAGCTGTACGACCGGCCGAAATCGCCTTTGGCGGCATTCACGATCCACTTCACGTACGCGACCGGAAGCGGGTCGTTAAGGCCGAACCGCTCGCGGATGCGCACAAGCTCGGCGGGCTGGACGTTGGGGGCTTCGGCGAGAGCCGCCTCGGGGCCGCCGGGTGTGATCCGCGTGAGGACGAAGGTGAAGCTCATGAGCACGAGCAGCAGGATGGCGGATTGGATGAGACGGCGAATCAGGAAATTCCGCATAGGACCGAAAGTGTAGGGGCGGTCCGTCCCGCCCTACACCATTGCTACCTCCGAGTGACGGCGATCGCTACACCTCGAGCCACCAGTCCATGAACTGACGGTTGTTCTGACGGAAGATGTCGCCGCCCTTGAGGGGGACGATGTCCTTCACCTTCTTGTCGAACGCCGTGAAGACCTTGAGCGTGATCATGTAGTAGATGGGCAGGTCGTCCATCACGATCTTCTGGATCTCGTCGTAGATCGTCTTGCGCTTCGCGTCGTCCTGCTCCTGCACACCCAGAACGAGCAACTCGTCGACCCGCTTGTTGCTGTAGCTCTGGGCGTTCTGGGCACCGCCCGTCTTGATCTGCTCCTTAGGACCATCGGGGTCGAGCCCGGCCGAGAACGAACCCATCGCGACATCGAAGTCCTTCTGCCGTGAGTACCGATCGACGAACGCGTTGAACTCCATGCCGGTGACGACGGCGTCGATGCCCAGCTGCTTCCACTGCTGCTGCGCGTACGCCGCTATCTTGCCCCTCGGCACGCTCGTGGTCGGCCAGAGCACGTCGATCTTCACCGCTTTGCCCGCCGGGTCCATGAGCGTCGTGCCGCTGAGCTTGTAACCGGCGTCGGCGAGGAGCTGCTTGGCTTTCGTCATGTCGGCCTCGTATTTCTCGACTGCGTCGGAGCGCCACTTGTTGCCCTGGGTGTAGAAGCCGTACTGGGGAACGGCGAGGTTCTCCTCGAACTGGAGGAGGTCTTCACGCCGGATCGCGCGCGAAAGCGCCTCGCGGAATTTCTTCTCCTTGATGTTCGGACGGGCCAGATTGAACTGCATGACCCGGTAGCTGCCGGTCGCGCCGGACCACTCGTAGACGGTGGCGTGCGGGATGGCCTTGGCCGTCGCGTACTGCGCCGGCGGGAAGCTCTGCGCCCACTCGACCTGCTTGGTGTTGAGAAGCTCCAGCACGGTGTTGGGGTTCGAGCCGATGAACGTGATTTCATCGAGGTTCGATTGCTTTCCCCACCAGTTCGCGTTTCGCGCGTAGGTCACGCGCTCAGCCGTGAGCTCCTTGATCATGAACGGCCCAGGCACCACCGTCGGCTTGAGGACCTCGGGGTTGGCGGTCGCATCCAGCCAGGGCTTGCCCTCCCAGATGTGCTTCGGGACCGGGGAGATGTCCGCGACCTGGCCGAGCGCGACGAAGCGCGCGAGCTTCTCCTTGAGCGTGACCTCGATGGTCTTGGCATCGGGGGTCTTGTAGGAGGCGATCCGCTCGACAAGGTCGTCGTAGCCGATGTAGTTGTTCGCCTCCTTGCTTGCCTGCTCCCAGGCGAACAGGAAGTCCGCCGAGGTGATGGGCTTGCCGTCGCTCCACTTGATGTTGTCCTTGAGAGTGAACGTGAACGTCTTGCCGTCGGCGCTGATCTTGGGCAGATCCTTGGCGAGGTCGTTCTGCGGGTGGGCGACGTAGTCCAGCTTGTCGAAGTCGACGCTGATCAGGCCGGCCCACATGAGCGTGTTGGCGTCCGACCACGGGGTCGTGTAGTTCTGCGCTTCGGGGTACGGATGCAGCACCTTGGGCAGGCCTCCGAGCGTCGACGCGCGAAGCGTCCCGCCCTTTTTGGCTGCCGAAACGCTGGTCCCCGGCGTCGGGGAGGTTCCCGGAGTCGAAACGGGCGTGCAGGCTGCGGCGAGCAGCGTTATCCCTGTCGCCTGCAAGAGACGACGGCGCGAGAGCTTGCGCGTGGCTATCACCAAAACTGCCTCCTCGGCTGCTAATTCGGTCTGCCCGCAGACGCTTCTGACCGCGGGCCGGACTCACCCACCGTCTTTACCGGCTGGAGCGCCCGCATGTTCAGTGTCGCGATCGCGCGGGAGCGTAACGCGTGGCGCCTCCCACCTCAAAAGTGGGTGTTGCCTACGCGCCGGGGAAGTGGCACGCGGCCCAGTGTCGGGTCTCGTGCTCGATGAACTCCGGGTCCACCTCCGAACAGATCTGTTGTGCTTTCCAACAACGGGTGTGGAAACGGCAGCCGGAGGGTGGATTCACCGGCGAGGGGACATCGCCAGTCAGGATGATCCGCTTCCGCTTGGACTCGATCGCCGGATCGGGGATCGGGACGGCGGAGAGGAGCGCCTGGCTGTAGGGATGAAGTGGGTGCTCATAGAGGTCGACGCGGTCAGCGAGCTCGACGATCTTCCCGAGGTACATCACCGCGACTCGGTCGCTGATGTGCCGCACCACCGAAAGGTCGTGGGCGATGAACAGGTACGTCAGCTTGAAGCGGTCCTGGAGCTCCTCCAGAAGGTTGATCACCTGGGCCTGGATGGAGACGTCGAGCGCGGAGATCGGCTCGTCGCACACGATGAACTCAGGCTCGACGGCGAGCGCGCGCGCGATCCCGATGCGCTGGCGCTGGCCACCCGAGAACTCGTGCGGGTAGCGGTTGGTGAAGTACGGGTTGAGGCCAACGACGCGAAGGAGCTCCTGCACGCGTTCGGTCTTCTCTTTGCCCTTGGCGAGGCTATGGACCTCGAGCGGCTCGCCGATGATGTTGCCCACGGTCATGCGCGGATTCAGAGACGCGTACGGATCCTGGAAGATCATCTGCATCCGGCGGCGCATCTTGCGCATCTGCTCGCCGCCGAGCTTGGTGAGCTCGACGCCGTCGAACACGACCTGACCGGCCGTGGGCTTGTAGAGCTGCAGGATCGCGCGTCCGGTCGTCGACTTGCCGCAGCCTGACTCGCCGACGAGGCCGAGCGTCTCGCTCTTCTCGACGAAGAAGTCGATCCCGTCGACCGCGCGGACGGCGCCGACCTGACGCTGGAAGATGATCCCCTGCGTGAGCGGGAAGTGCATCTTCAGGGCTTTGACGTCGAGAAGGTTCTTGCCGCTGTCGACGGTCGCCGTGCTGCGGATCCGGACGTAGTCCGGATCGGCTGGCTTCGTCGGTGTGGTTACGGCCATCTCTGCACCTCTTAAATGGCGGTCGGCGGGGGCGGGACATCGCCGGCCTTGGGCTCGGGCGGCAGCTGCGCGACTTCTTGCTTGATCACCTCGAGGACCGCCGTGTCGCCGATCTCTTTGCGCCAGTCGGTCTCGACGAGCCAGCCGCCTTGCTGGGTACCCCAGCACCGGGCCTCATGGTCGGGCTTGGAGTTCGGGATGTGCTCGAGGGGCGGCTCTTTCTCGCGGCAGACGTCGCGCCGGTACTGGCAGCGCGGCTCGAAGCGGCAACCCGGAGGCGGCGCGATCAGGTCGGGCGGAAGGCCTTCGATCGGCACGAGCTTCGCCTTGCGACGCTCGTCGAGGCGCGGAATGGAACGCAGGAGGCCCCACGTGTAGGGCATCTTCGGATTGGCGAAGAGCTCTCCGGTATCGGCCTTCTCGACGATCTTGCCGGCGTACATGACGTGGATGCGTTGTGTCATGCCCGCGACAACGCCGAGGTCGTGGGTGATGAGGATGAACGCGGTGCGAAACTCCCGTGCGAGGTTCTTCAAGAGATCCAGGATCTGCGCCTGGATCGTCACGTCGAGCGCGGTCGTCGGCTCGTCCGCGAGGATGAGCTTTGGATTGCACGAGAGCGCCATCGCGATCATCACGCGCTGACGCATGCCACCTGAGAACTGATGCGGGTAGTCGTCCATGCGCTTCTTCGCGCTCGGGATGCCGACAAGGTCGAGGAGCTCGACCGTTCGCTTCCGCGCCTCGCTCTTGTCCATCTTGAGATGGAGCTCGAGCGCCTCCGTGATCTGGCGGCTGATCGTGAGCACCGGGTTCAGGCTCGTCATGGGGTCCTGGAAGATCATCGCGATGTTGTTGCCGCGGATCCCGCGCACTTCATCGTCGTCCATCTTCAGGACATCCGCGCCATCGAAGATGATCGAACCCTTGACGATCTTGCCCGGCGGCTGCGGGATCAAACGCATGAGCGAGAGCGCGGTCACGGACTTGCCGCAGCCGGACTCGCCGACGATGCCGAGCGTTTCCCCTGCCTCGACCTGGAACGACACACCATCGACCGCGCGGACGACCCCGTCGCGCGTGAAGAACTGCGTGTGGAGGTCCGTGACCTCTAGAAGCTGCTGAGCCACCCGGTCTCCCCCTAGTCTCGCGTAGGTTGCGCGGAGTCTAGCAACGCTTGCCCAGGCTGCGTCATCGCGATCACGTCTTCGACCGCGGGTCGAGCGCGTCCCGGAGCCCGTCGCCGACGAACGTGAATGCGAGCAAGAGTACCGAAATGGAGAGCGCCGGAAGGAGAACCGGCCAGGGCGTTGCCGAGAACACCACGAACCCGTCGGCGATCATCGTTCCGAGGCTCGGCGTCGGCGGCCTGATACCGATACCGATGAAGGACAACGTGGCTTCGGTCAGCAGCGCGCCGGGGACCGCGAACGCGACCGACACGATGACCGGCGCGAGGATGTTCGGGAAAATGTGCCGTGTCATGATCCAAACCGGACTGGCGCCGACGCTTCGCGCCGCCACGACGAACTCGCGGTGCTTCATCGCCAGCACCTGCCCGCGGACAAGCCGCGCCAAGCCTACCCAGTTCACGACCGCGATGCCGAGGAAGATCACGAGAAGTCCCCCCATCAGCTCACCTGCGCTCGTGTTCCGGAGCATCGCCACGATGATGATGACGAAGAGCAGGTCGGGGAACGCGTAGATCACATCGGTAAGGCGCATCAGGACGTTGTCCACCCATCCTCCAAGGTATCCGGCCAGCATCCCGACCGTTAGGCCGATCACGAAGATCACGGTGACCGGAACGATTCCGACGACGAGCCCGATGCGCGACCCGTACATCAATCGACTCAGCATGTCGCGGCCGAGGGCGTCCGATCCGAGGAGGTAGGCCGGATCCGTGTACTCGCTTCCGAAGGCCTTCATCCAGAGAGGCTCCATCAGCTGCTTTGGAGGGTCCTGGGCCAGCGGATCGTATGGGGCGAGTACCTCGGCAAAGATGGCAACAACGGCCGCGATCCCGATCACGACGAGACCGGCGACAGCGGCGCGATTGCGCAGCAGCCTCCTCAGAGCGTCGCCCCAAAGCGACCGCTGCTCACGGCTGATCACGACGTCGCCGGTGCGCGGCTCGCGGGTCGTCACCGCGGTCGCCAGCTCAGGCGATCTTGATCCGCGGGTCGAGTACGCCGTACATGATGTCGACCGTGATGTTGGCGATCATGATGATGAACGCGTAGAGCATCGTGACCGACATGATGGTCGGGTAATCGCGTTGCTCGATGCTGATCACGAACAGCCGGCCGACACCGGGCACATTGAACAGAGACTCGATGACGAAGGAGCCGGTGATGAGGCCGGCCGTGGCCGGACCGAGGATCGTGGCGATCGGGATGAGCGCGTTCTTGAGCACGTGGCCGAGGACGACGGCGCGCTCGTGTAGGCCCTTGCCTCGGGCCGTCCTCACGTAGTCCTGGCCGATCGCCTCGAGCATGCTGGCCCGCGTGACGCGGGTCAGGAAAGCACCGGGCCCGAGCGCGAGGACGACCGTCGGCATAACCTCGTTCTGCCAGGTCCCCCACCCAGTGATCGGGAAGTAGTGAAGCCTGACGCTGAAGATGTAGATCAGGAAGATCGCTGTGACGAACGACGGGATCGTGGTGCCCACCGTTGCCACCAGGAGGCTCAGGTAATCGACAGGTGTGTTCTGTTTCAGCGCGCTGATGATTCCGAGCGGGATCGAGAATAGGAGGGCCAGGAGCAACGCCTGCACCCCTAACTGGATACTGGTGCCGATTCCCTGGCCGATGATGTCGACAACCGGTCGGCCCCGCGTGAAGCTCGTACCTAGATCGCCGCGGACGAGATTCGCCAGGTAGGTCACAAACTGCTCGTGGATGGGCAGGTCTACGCCGTAATACCGGTTCAGCCGGTCGATCGTCGCCTGCGGCAGCGGCTTGTTCTCGTTCCGATCGAACGGACTTCCCGGCGTCGCATGCGCGAGCGTGAACGTGATGAGCGCGACGAAGAACATTGTCGGAATGATTAGGAGGAGGCGGCGGATCACGTAGCTCAGCACTGGCTGTGGCCGAGTGTATAACCCGAAATCTTAGCGACGGAGCGACCGACAAATAGAGAGGGCCGGCTCATCGCCGGCCCTCTTACGTCGTGCCGCGCGTCGGAGCTAGTGCTTGGTCACGTAGAGGTCGATGTATCCCTGTTCCTCGAAACCGAGCGGGGTGATGTAGAGGTTCTTGACCCATGGCTTCACGAGGATCTTGGTGGTGCTGTAGTAAACGAACGCGACGGGCGACTCCTGAGATAGAAGCCGCGACGCTTGCAGATAGAGATCGTCGCGCTTCTTCGTGTCGGGCTCCTTGTCCGCGTCTGAAACGAGCTTGTCGAACACGGGGTTGTTGTAGCCGGTCGGGGTTTGGGTCGACTTCGAGTGGAACACTGTGGTCAGCCAGTCCTGCTGGTCGTAGTAGTCGGCGCACCAGCTGATGAAGAAGGCCTGCGGGGACGTCTCCAACTTCTTGAGCAGCTGGCTGTACGTCGTCGAGTCCACCGGATCGAGTGAGACGTTCACACCCAGATTCGTCTTCCACTGGTTCTGGAACCACTCGAGACGCGTCTTCGCACGCGCGCTCGCGTTATAGGTGATCTTGACGTTCGCGAGGGCGGCCTGCGCCGCTGGAGTCGCGAGCGCGAGGGCGGCCTTCGCCGCCGGCGGATCGAACTTTTGGAAGGTGTCGCCCGGGTCGTAGCCGGGGATGCCGGGCGAGATGAAGGAGGTCGAGGCCTTGCCGATCTTCTGGACGTCGTTGATGTACGCCTCCCGGTCGAACGCCTTCGCGAACGCCACGCGGACGTTCTTGTCGTCGAAGGGCGCCTTCTTCAGGTTGAAGCCGATGTAGGCGCTGCAGGAACCGGGGCCTTCGACCATCTGCGACTTGAGAGTCGCATCGCCCTCGATGCTGCGGAGGTCCTCACCCGCGATGCCGTACTCATCGAGCTCGTCGTTGCGGTATGCAGCGAACGCGACCGAGCCTTCGTTGATCATGACCTTCGTCCACTTCGCGAGCTTGACGGGTGTGCGGAAGTTGGGGTTCCGAACGAAGACCATCTTCGAGTTGTGCTTCCATTCGCTGAAGATGAAGGGGCCGTTCCCGATGTATGTCGCGGGCTCGGTCCACTTTTCCGCGCCCTTAGTCACCATGTCTTCGCGGGTCGGCACGCCGACCCAGAGACCGGCGATCGAGTTGAAGTAGGGTGCCCGCTCGGTGAGGGTGAACGAGATGTCGTTGCCGCTCACCTTGATGCTGCTCAGGAACGTCGCCTTGGCGGCGGCGAGCTTGGCCGGGTCGTCCCTCTTGACGTCCATAGTGTTCCAGGCTTCGCAGCCAGCGACGATGTAACCAGTAAAGGAGTAGTTCCCCGCGGTCGCCGGATCGCATAGCCGCTGCCATCCGTATCTGAAGTCGCTCGCGGTGACAGGCTTGCCGTCCGAGTACTTCAGACCGTCACGGAGGGTGTATGTGTAGGTCAACCCGTCACCGCTGATTTTGGGCTGGTCCTTAGCCGCCGCCGGGATCGGCTTGCCGGTCTTGATATCGAAGGTCATCAGTGCTTCGAAGACCTGCATCGTGACACCGATCTCGTCGACGAACGACTCCACCTGGGGGTCGATCGTGTCGGGTTCAGCGACCATGTTGCTCCTGAACTCGCCGTTCGGGTCAGCCTCGGCCGAATCCGAGGTAGGTCCTCCGCCGCTTTGCTGGGTGCAGGCGCCGATCACCAGAGCGACCAGCGCTAGGAGACTCAGGAGCGGCCAGATGCGACTGCGACCTTGGGTCAAAATTCGGCCTCCCTGTCTATGTGTTGGGGTATGGCTCGATTCTGGCCCATCTTTTGGACCATCGCTACCCCCAGCACGGTCTCAGCGCGCCGAGAAATTCCACTCGTACACGTTCCAGGAGAGCGCCGAACCCGATGGAGTGGGCTGGATGCCAACCAGACCCTGAGGAGCGACATCCACGCGCAGCTCCTGGTATAGCGGCAGGGCGGGTAGCGCCAGCGTCCACATTCGTTGCATCTCGGCGTAGATCACTCGTTTCTCGGTCCGATCCGGAGTCTGGGCGGCGAGTCCCGCGAGCGCGTCGAACCACGGGTCCACAAGGCCAGCCCACCGCTCCGAGGCAAGCTGCGGGTCGGCCGCTTCCTCGGACGTGAGCGCCAGATCAAATTTGCCCGCGCGCACCTCGGTCAGAAGATCCGGCAGCGTTCGTTCGCGCACTTCAGCGGCGATTCCGATCGCCGCCAACTCACCGGCGACTCTTCTCGCGACGTCGAGCCGGGCCTGCGAGCCCGCGGCGATATCGAGCGTCGCGGTCATGCGCTCGCCGGCGCGTTCGACGATCCCGAACTGACCTTTGGTGAAACCCGCCTCCGCGAGGAGTGCGCGGGCGCGACCCTGGTCAGGCCGCGCGGGTGGCGCATCCTCGGCCGCGGCCCATTGAGGCGGGAGAAGGTACGTGCGCGGCACCCGCGCGCGACCGACAAAGACGTCGTCGACTATCGACTGGCGATCGATGGCGAGCTCGATCGCTTTTCGCACGAGCGGATCGCCGAAGCGCTTGGGGTCCGATCCAAACCGGAGCAACGTGCCCGTTTCGGTGGGGACGTAGTGAGCGAGCAGGTGCGTGCCGTCGGCGAAGCGGTCGAGCGTCTTCGCCAGATCGGCCTCGAGCACGGGCCACGGCGCGATGTCGATGTCGCCGCGCAAGAGCGCCTGGAGCGCGGCGGCGCGCGTCGAAAAGAAATGGATCTCGAGCCGGCCTAGCTTCGGCGTCCCGAGCACGTAACCCTGATACGCCGAGAGCGTGATGCTCCCGGGGAGCCATGCCGCGATCGCGAACGCGCCCGCATGCACCGGCTCACGTCCGTATGCGACGCGCTGCGCGGCCGTGGCCTGCGCGAGCCGGTGGCTGGGCATGACGTGAGGACCGAGCGCGTAGTCGTCCCAGCGCTCTCCGTTTCGGTACAGGACGCGGAGGTCGCGTGCCGTGAGCACCTGGACGTCCGTAATCCTGTCCGCCGTCCAGCGCGCCAGCGTGCCGGGTGTCGTGGCCGCGTCCTGCTGCCACGCGAACCGCACGTCCGCGGAGGTGATCGGTTCGCCGTCCTGCCACTTCGCGTCACGCAGCCGGAACGTCGCGACGAGGCGACCGTCGGGCGCGGCGGGGTCGTCGGTCACCACGCGGAGACCTCCGTTCTCGAGCGTCGGGACCGATTCGGCGAGTCGCGAAGTGAGCTCGTCGTGCGCGTCACGGCGGACGAGCGTTTCGGTGACAGCAGACGCGACGAAGCGCGCGGAAGGATCGTCGTCGAACACCGTGCGCGGCTCGCCAACGAGGCCGACCACGACGTCACGCCGACTCGGAGGAGGTGCCGAGCACGCGCTTACGAGCACGACGACGACGAGCGCGAGCGCTCTGGCGCCTCGCGGGGTCAGAAGCGCAACGCCCCCCAGGCTTTCTGGACTTCCACCGCGTCGCTCTCAAAACGGCTGCCTCTACGGATCGGCACGGTGTCAGAAGAAGTGATCACGGAGTCGCTGCTCGTGAGCTGCCGCGTGCGGAAATCTTGCACCACCGAGGGCGTCGAGGTAATCGAGGACGATTGCCTGGGCTCGAGGGAGCCTCCTGCCACCAAGAGCGTCACGCCTACCATGACCGAAACCTCGGCGAGGCGACCAAAGAGACGTGGCGCGCGAAGCCACGGGTTCGTTGCTGTGGCGCTCTTCGGTCCGACCGCGAGGCGCACGCGTCCGGGCGCGACCATCGTCCGGCGCTCGCGAAGGGGCGCGAAGGCCCCGCGAAGGGCAACATCGACGGGTCGGGTGTTCCGCAGCGCGTCCGCGCAATCTGCGCACGATGCGGCGTGCGCCTCGAGGGCGATCCGCTCGCGCGCTCCGAGCCGATCGGCCGCAGTGAGGTACGCGGCCTGACGAGATCCGCAATCGCGCGTGAAGAGTTTCATTCGCCCTCGACAGGCACAGGTGCATGGACCGGCTTAGGTGCCCGAAGACTTGTAGCCATCAGCGGTCGGGACGGTTCGATGCCGAGCTCCGGGTGTGCCGCAAGATGCGTTCGGAGGCGCCGGAGCGCGTAGTGCAAGCGCGATTTCACCGTGCCGACCGGACAGTCCACGACTTCCGCGATCTCCGCGAGGTTCAGGCCGTTCAGGTAGTGGAGCATCACGACGAGCCGGTGCTTTGGTCCGAGTTCGTCGACCGCGCCGAGCACAAATTTTCGGAGCTCGGCCTTTTCCGCGACGTGCGAGGGTGAGCCGTCCTCGTTCGCGAGCGCCTCCTCGACGGCGTCGTCCAGAGAGGACAGGATGAGGCCCTTGCGCGGGCGCCGGTTATACGAAAGGTTGACCGCGACTCGATAGAGCCAGGGACGCAGTGAGGCGTCCGGCTCGAGACGGGCAAGCGCGCGGTAGGCGCGGGCGAAGGTGTCGACGACGATCTCCTCCGCGGCCGAGGGGTCCTTCGTGATCGCGAGCCCGAGGCGGAAGATGCCGTCGCGGTAGCGGTAGAAGAGCGCATCGAACGCGACGGTGTCGCCGTCCCGCGCCGCGTAGACGAGGTCGTGATCGGTGCGGGCATCCCCTAGCGTGGGGTCGCGCCGGGCATCGAGCTTCATGCGGTGGAAACGTCCGGAAGATAGCGGCGGATCCCCAGGAGCTTGCGATCGCCGCCGAGCCGGCCGCGCTCGACCACGCCACCCTTCATCGGCGCGTGGATGAACTCGGTCGCGCTCGTGGCGAGAGCGACGTGAGTGACCGACACGGCCCCGAAGAACATGAGGTCACCCGCTCGAGCCTCTTCCACCTTTCGGCCGAGCATGGCCTGTTGATCCGCGTCCCGCGGCAGGGCCACCCCGTTTAAACGGTACACCTGCTGGACGAATCCGGAACAGTCCAGGCCCAGTGCCGTCGTACCGCCCCATACGTAAGGAACCCCGATGAACGATTCGGCGGTCTTCAGGTAGTCGTCGGCGGTCGGGTAGCGGCTCGCGACCTCGCCGGCGCGTGTGGTATCGCCTACTGCGAGGAATCCGGACCGCGGACCCCGCGTCCGGTCGCCCCGCAGGGGGATCTCGGCCCACTCCGAGCGAGCGTTGCCCTCGCGCCCAACCGCTTTGAACATCTGCGGCGGTCGCGTGCCCGCCGGAAGCCTCTCGATGACGGCGGAATCGCGTGACTCGCGCTCGTGCACGTCGGCCAGGAGCACGGCGACGATCCCCGCGCTGTTCGATCCGGGAATCTCGAAGAGGTGCGCGGCTCGAATCCATCCCAAGTACTGATCCGGTCCCTGCACGTAACGCCAGTCATCACGCTCCCCAAGGACCGCGAGCATTTCGGTGAGGTGCGCTTGGTCGACAAGCTCCGAGGCCTCCACGGGTTCGGCTCGCAGATCGGCGATCCCAACGGTGATGAGGGCTCTCGGCGGCGCGACCATCGCGACACGCGTCGACGTCCGAACTAGGCCGGTCGCTCTCGATGCCATTTGAGCTTCGGATTGCGTGCGGCGCTCACTTCGTCAAGTCGCGCGAGCGGCGCGTTCTTGGGTGCGGCTTTCACCGATGCGGGCTCCGTCTTCGCGCGCTCGGCGATCCTGATCATCGCGGCGGCGAAGGCGTCGAGCGTCTCGCGCGGCTCGGTCTCGGTCGGCTCGATCATCAGCGCCTCGGAGACCACAAGCGGGAAGTACACCGTCGGCGGGTGGAACCCTTCGTCGATGAGCGCCTTCGCAATGTCGAGCGCCGACGCGCCCTGCTTCTTCTGCCGCGCCGCCGACAGCACGAACTCGTGCATGCACGGGCGGTCGAACGCGACGTCGTAGGAGTCCCGCAGCTGCGCGAGCAGATAGTTCGCGGCCAAGATCGCGTCGTTCGATGCCTCGGCGAGGCCCTCTTCGCCGAGCGTTCGCATGTAGGTGTACGCGCGGACGAGCACGCCGAAGTTCCCGAGGAACGTCCGCACGCGTCCGATCGAATCGCCGAGACCGGCGGGCGGCTGGTCGTCTCGGGCCGTGTCGAGGTGATAGCGGCCCT
Source organism: Chloroflexota bacterium (assembly GCA_030854525.1). The sequence goes on from JALYSZ010000373.1 coordinate 24,996, forward strand.
GCTCGTCGCGCACGATCCACGGCTTCGGTAGATACACGCGCAGTGGCTCCTTCACGCAGAGCGGGCCGGCCCCCGGACCGCCGGCGCCGTGCGGCGTGGAGAAGGTCTTGTGCACGTTGATGTGGATGCAGTCGAAGCCGAGGTCACCGGGCCGCGCGACGCCGAGCAGCGCGTTCATGTTCGCGCCGTCGCCGTACACGAGGCCACCGACGGCGTGCACCGCATCGCACACCTCGCGCAGGCGCTCCTCGAAGAGGCCGAGCGTGTTCGGGTTCGTCAGCATCAGACCGACGACGTCGTCTCGGAGCGCGGCCTTCAGCGACGCCAGGTCGATGTTGCCGTGCGCGTCGCTCTTGACGGTCGTGACCTCGAACCCGCACATCGCGGCCGACGCCGGGTTCGTGCCGTGCGCGGTGTCCGGCACGATCACGCGGTGGCGCTTCGCGCCCTCCCCGCGCTTTTGGTGGTACGCCTTGAACATCAGGATCGCCGTGAACTCGGCCTGAGCGCCGGCGGCCGGTTGGAGCGTGACCGCGTCCATGCCGGTGAGCTTGGCGAGCATCACCTCGAGCTCGGCGAGCAGAGTCAAGGCGCCCTGGACGGTGCTCTGCGGCTGCATCGGGTGCAGGTCCGCGAAAAGCGACGCGACGCGGTCGTTGATCTTCGGGCTGTACTTCATGGTGCAGGAGCCGAGCGGGTACATGCCCGTGTCGACGGCGTAGTTGAGCTGGGCCAGGTGGGTGAAGTGGCGCACCACCTGCGGCTCGGTGAGCTCCGGCAGACCGAGCGGCGCTCGCCTGCGGAATGCGGCCGGGATCTGCGCGTCGGCCTCTTCTCCGCCGCGGACGTGGCGGCCGGCGCGGCCCTCCTCGTGAATCTCGACGAGAAGCGGCTCGAGCGCGGGCGCGGCCGTCGTTACGCCAGAGTCCGGGATGACCTGCGTCCGGATGGTCATCGGGCGGTCACTGTCTCGCGGACGCTCGCGGCGATGCTCTCGATAGCGGCGACGAGGGCGTCCATCTCGGCGTCGGTCGTCATCTCGGTGCACTGGATGATCAGATCGTCGCGGTCTCCGTAGTGCGCGGCGGTGGCCTCGACGAGCACGTTGTCGACGAGGAGCGCGTTGCGAAGAGCGTATCCGCTGCCATCTCCGCCCGCGGCGAGCCTCGGCACGCGCAGCGCGAACCGATCGAAGAAATCGCCTTCGGTCGAAACGGAGCAACCCGGCAGGGCGGCGAGACGGTGCGCGAGCGCGTGCGCCTTCGCGACGCCGAGCCGTGCGGCGGCCCTCAAGCCTTCCGGTCCCATGAGCGCCAGGTAGACGGCCGCGGTGATCGCGGCGATCGCCTCGTTCGTGCATATGTTGCTCGTTGCTTTCTCTCGGCGGATGTGCTGCTCACGGGTCTGCAGCGTGTTGACGAACCCGCGCATCCCACGCGCGTCGCGCGTCTCGCCGACGACACGGCCGGGCATCTGGCGGACCAGGGCGGTGCGGCACGCGAGAATGCCGAGGTACGGTCCGCCGAAGCTCATGGGGATTCCCAGCGGCTGGCCCTCCCCCACCGCGATGTCGACGCCGAGCGCGCCGGGGGGCTCGAGGAGGGCGTTCGCGTGCGGCTCGGTCACCTGGATGCAGAGCGCGCCCGCCGCGTGCGCCGCGTCCGCGACCTGACGCACATCGACCAGACCACCGAACGCATCGGGGTGCTGCACGATGAGGCACGCCGCGCCTGGAGCGGCCGACGCGAGGTCGCGCGCCGGCACCTCGACGATCTCGAGGTCGGGGCCTTTCGCGTATGTACGGACCGTGCGACGGAATTCGAAGTACACCTCGCTCGCGATCACGACTTTCTTGCGCCCGGTGGAGCGCACGGCCATGAACGCGGCCTCCGCGACCGCGGAGCCGCCCTCGTACATCGACGAGTTCGCGACGTCCATCGCGAGCAGCTCGGCGATCAGCGACTGGTACTCGAAGATCGACTGCAACGTTCCCTGGCTCACCTCGGGCTGGTAAGGCGTGTACGCGGTGAGGAACTCGCCGCGCAGCGCGAGCACCGGGACCGCCGCGGGGATGTAGCGACGTTGCACGGGCCCGCCGAGGAAAAACGGTCCGGCACCAGCCGTCCGGTTCTTCGCGGCGAGCGACTCGAGGTGCGCTTGGATCTCGAGCTCGGACATCCCTGTGGGAAGGCCGAGCTTCGGTCGAAGCGCATCCTTCGGGATCGCCGTGAGGAGGTCGTCGACGCTCTTGATGCCGACGCGCTCCAGCATGGCCGCGCGGTCAGCCTCGGTGTGCGAGGAGTAGGGGTTCTTATTCAATCTCTCGGCTTCGCCGAGGAGACACGCTCACGGCTGACGGTCTCGCTCCTCGCGGGCAGGGGCAGGGGCCCCTGAGTGCGGCGCACAACGCTCGTCGCTCGGTTCATTCAATTAATCCCCGCCGGCGCCGGCGGTCTCGCCGATGTGCGAGCGGTAGTCCGTCGGCGAGAGAAGCTGGGCGAGCTCGCCCTTGTCGGCGAGGCGCACCTTGATCAACCAGCCTTCACCGTACGGCGCGCTGTTGACGAGCTCGGGCTTCTCCATGACCTTCACATTGCGTTCCACCACCTCACCCGAGATCGGCGCGTAGATGTCGGACGCCGCCTTCACCGACTCGACGACTCCGAGGCTCGAGAACTGCCGGACCGTGGCGCCCTTCTCCGGTAGCTCGACGAACACGACGTCCCCGAGCTGCTCCTGGGCGAAGTGCGTGATGCCGATCGTGGCCACGCCGCCGTCGGCACGCACCCACTCGTGCTCCTTTGAATACTTGAGGTCGTCGGGAACGGTGCTCACTCGGGCCTCCGATAAAAAGGTGTCTTCACTACCGTAGCGGGAACGTCCTTACCGCGGATGCGGACCGCAAGGGCCGTTCCGACCTTCGAAAGAGGCGTCGGAACGTAGGCCAGCGCGATGTTCTTTTCAACCGTCGGCCCGTACGTGCCGCTCGTCACCCGGCCGACGACATCCCCGTTCTGCGTGACTTCGTGGCCGTGGCGGGCGACGCCGCCCTCGACCACGAGACCGGCGATCTTCCGCTTCGGTCCCTCGGCCTTCTTCGCGGCGATCGCGTCGCGGCCGGTGAAATCCTTGTCGAGCTTGCACGTCCAGCCAAGGCCCGCTTCGATCGGGTCGGTCGTTTCGTCGATGTCGTTGCCGTAGAGGGAGAACCGCGCCTCGAGGCGGAGCGTGTCGCGCGCGCCCAGGCCGATCGGCTTGATCCCGGCCTCGCGCCCGGCCGCGACCAACGCGTCCCAGACCTTGGCCGCGTCGGCGTTGGGCACGAAGACCTCGAAGCCATCTTCGCCGGTGTACCCGGTGCGGGCGAGCGTCGCGCGGGTGCCGGACACGCGGCCCTGCGTTACCCCGAAGGACGGGAGCGATCGCACGTCAGCGTCGGTCTGCGATGCGAGGATCTCCGCGGCGCGCGGCCCCTGGATCGCGACGAGCGCCGTGTCGAGCGACCGGTCGTCGAACACGACGTCCTTCGACAGGTGGGCAAGGACGTGGGCCCGGTCCTTGGCGATGTTGGCCGCGTTCACGACCATGAGGTACTCGGCATCTGCGGTTCGATAGACGATGACGTCGTCGACGATCGTCCCGCGCTCGTTGGTAAGGAGCCCGTACCGCGCTTGGCCCACCTCAAGGCCGCCAATGTCGCTCGAGACGAGACGATCGACGAGCGCGCCCGCGCCGCGACCCCTGAAGAGGAACTCGCCCATGTGCGAGAGATCGAAAAGGCCCGCGGCCGAGCGGACCGCGCGATGCTCGACGACGATGCCCTCGTACTGGATCGGCATCTCGTAGCCGGCGAATGGCACGATCTTCGCGCCAAGCGCGAGGTGCTTGTCGTACAGCGGAGTGCGCCGCATGGTCGGCGCCTCGGTCGCCATCATGCTGCCTCGCCTGCCGCCGCGAGCGCGCGATCGAGTATGTCCCGATACGTATCGAAGGAGAGCAGGCTTCGCGCTTCGTCCGCGGGGACCCAGCGCACCTCGTCGTACTCGTGATCGTGGGCAGACGTGTCGCCGCCGGTCGGCTCCATCAAGAAGAAGTGCACGAACTTGTGGACGCGCTCGCCGGGGGCCGCGAACCAGTAATCGGTCGTTCCGATGTCGCGGAGGATGCGGACCTTGAGACCCGTCTCTTCCTCGACTTCTCGGAGCGCGGTGTCCTCAATCTTCTCGCCTCTGTCCGGCGTCCCCTTCGGAAATACCCACCTGCCGTCGGCGTGGCGGCCGGTGAGAACGACCTCGCGCGTACCGTCTCGGTCGCGAAGGACGACGCCGCCTGCCGCGATCGCGTCACGCACGCGTGAAGGCCGGCGGGTATGGATCGTCGGCATGGGCGGATCCTCCCGGGAACGTGAGAAGGCGAGTCTAGCTAAAGAAGAGGAGCGACGAGCGGTTTACCCGCGAGGAGCGACTCAACCAGCCTTGAGCCCGTGGCGAGGCGACGCGGCTGGGCCGCGGAGCCGAGCTGCTTACAAAAGCCGCGTGTTGTTGATGACGAGGGCGAAGTTGCAGTGGAGGAACTCGGCGGCCCGCCGCGACAGCATCATGCGCGGCAGGAATATCTCGAAGTACTCCATGATCGGCGACACCTCGGTGTCGACGGAAAGCTCGAGCGTGATGAGCTTCTCTTTGCGGCTCACCTTGATCTCCGAGGCCGTGACCGCGTAGTTCACTCGGTCATGGATGTCGAAGGAGGTCGACTTTGGGTTGCGCACGCGGCTTCGGTGCACGTCGCTCTTGTCGGCGATGATCACCGCGGCGGAGACGGCGCTGACCGGCAGGCCGCCCTCGTCCTCCTCGTGATTGGCGATCGCGCCCATCATCGTGGCGACCTCTTCGAGGGGGAAACCGACGTCGACCAGGATGTCCTTCGCCAGAAGGGCTCCCGTCTGCGCATGCTTCTCTCTCGTCACGACGTTCCCCATGTCGTGGAGGTACGCCGCGACTGCGGCGATCTCGCACCGGCGCGCATCGTGTCCGAGCGACTTGAGGATGAAACGGGCGCCATCGGCCGACGTGTTCGCGTGGCGCTCGCCGTGCTCGGTGTAGCCGATCGCGCCGGTCTGCTGGTTCGCGGAGCGGATGAACACCTTCACCCGCTCGTCGGCCTTGATGACGTCCAGCGTCGGGCCCTCGCGTTTCGCCTCGACAGGCGTGCGGGTCTTGGTCTCGGACCGGTGCATCTTCTTCTGCTCGTCCGGGACATTGGTGTCGTCGGGGCCCGGTCGCGGGGCCTGTATCGCGTCGCTCATCGGACGAACTCTAATCCGGCGTCCTCACTCCGAGTACGCCTTCTGCAATCGCTCCGCGACCTGCTGGAGCCAGCGCAGCTCGAGCAGTCCCGCGCGGCACACGACCATGCCGCGCGTGAATGCGAGCCACGGCTTGAGGGTCCCGCCCAGGAGACCGAGCCAGGTGAGGCTCGTCGCGTCGACTTTCGGTCCGGGTCCTTTGATATCGGCCATCTCGGCGTGCAGCTCGCCCCCCCCGGCTTTGAATTCGATCGCGCGTCCGATGTCGGTGAAACGGAGCAGCGCTCGGCCGGCCTTCACGTCCTTCAGCGCATCGCGAACCGCGTCCGTCTGGCTCGCCGCGGTGAGGATGCGCAGCACCAGCTCCGGGACGTCGTTCCCGGATCCGTCCGTCTTCGCGAGCGTCTGCGCCTCGGCGAGCGCCGCCGAGAGCTCCTCTTTCGTCATGTCAAGCGAGCTTGAGATCGCTGCGCGCCGCGACCGGGATCTCGGTCCCGCGATGCCGCAGCACGTAGAACGCCGCCGCGCCGATCATCGCGCCGTTGTCGGTGCAGAGGCCGGGGCGTGGCACGCGGAGGGGGTGGCCGATGCGCCTCGCGATCGCCTCGCGGAGGACCATGTTCGCGGCGACGCCGCCACCGAGGAGGACCGTTTCCACCGCGTGCTCGGCGGCGGCGCGCGCCGTCTTCTCGGCGAGCATCTCGGTGATCGCCTTCTGAAAGGAGGCGGCGACGTCGGCGACCGGAACCTCTCCCTTCTTCTCGAGGTCGCGCACCAGGCGCAGCACCGCGGTCTTGAGGCCGCTGAACGAGAAGTCGAAACGATCCGCGGGAAGGGCGCGCGGCAGCGGGAACGCGTCCGGGTTGCCATCCTTCGCGATGCGCTCGATCACCGGGCCGCCGGGGAAACCGAGGTGCAGCAGCCGCGCGACCTTGTCGAACGCCTCCCCCGCCGCGTCGTCGATCGTGCGACCGAGCGGCCGGAAGCGGCGGTGCGCCTCCATCAGGACGAGATCGCTGTGCGCGCCGCTCACGACGAGGACGATGGCCGGGATCTCGGGCTCTGGGGGAATGTCCTCGGTCTCATACAGCCAGTTGGCGTAGACGTGTCCCTCGAGGTGATTCACACCGACGAAGGGAAGGCCAGCCGCGAGCGCGAGGCCGCGCGCGTAGTTGGCGCCGACGAGAAGGCAGCCGATGAGTCCGGGCCCGACGGTCGCGGCGATCGCGTCGATCTCCGAGAGCTGCCGACCCGCGTCGCGCAGCGCTTTCTCGGTGATGACGTCGAGGGTTCGGAGGTGCTCCCGCGCCGCGACCTCCGGCACGATGCCTCCGGTGTCCTGATGGACGAGCTGGGATGCGACGATGTTCGAACGGATCCGCCGCCCGTCCTCGACGATCGCGACGCCGGTCTCATCGCACGACGTCTCGATCGCGAGGATCCTCAACCCGTCTCCTGCAGGTCTGCCTTCAGCTTCGCGAGGCGGTCGCGCACGAGTCGCTCGCGAAGCCGCTCGGTCCACATGATGAGCGCGTCCTCATTGTTGTCCGAGTAGTAACGGCGACGGACGCCCGCGCGGCGGAAGCCGTACTTCTCGTACAGCTTCTGCGCCGCGAGGTTCGAGGCGCGGACCTCCAAGGTGAGCCACTCTGCGTTCAGCGCCGCCGCCATCTCGAACACGCGCACGAGTAGCCGCTCGCCGATCCGTCGGCGGCGGTGGTCGGGATGTACAGCGAACGTGGTGATGTGTGCCTCGTCGACCATCAGCCAGAGTCCGGCGTACGCGACGATGCGGCCGCCGTCGCGCGCGACGAGATAGCGCGCGTTCTTGTTCTGTGTGAGCTCGTGCCGGAACGCGTTGGCCGGCCACGGGACAGGGAACGAGGCGCGCTCAACCTCTTGCACCCCATCGATGTCGTCGAGGGTCATGTCCTCGATGACGATCGGAAATGTGGCAACCATCCTCTTGAAACTATCAGGAGCGCTTGGGGAGGCCGAGCGCGCGCTCGTCCGACGGCGGCGAGGCGAAGGGTTGTTCGAAGGACACGCGTATCGAGGGCTGCCGCACGTAAAGGGGCTCGATCTCGCTGATCTTCACCTGCGTGCGCGTCTCGAGCTCGCGCCAGCCGAGCTCGGCGAGGTAACCCGCGCGACGAACCCGCGACGCGGGGGAAGCGAAGAGCGCCTTCGGGCCGAGCAGGTCACGGAGCGCCGCCTCGGTCTCGGCGTCGATCTCCCCGACAAAAAGGGTGTGCGTACCGATCTGCCGGCAGATCTCGTCAAGGGTCGCGAAGAGGAACGGCGAGCGGCGCATCCACTTGCGGTTCCGCTCCTGGTAGAAGGCGGCGTAGAACGTGTCGCGCCCCGCGCGCAGCAACGGGCAGGTCCGCTGCTTCGATGGCGCGTGCGGATACGCGAGCACATCGAGCGTCGATATGCCCACGAGCGCGGCGCCGTTCCCCCGAGCGATCCCCTGTCCCGCCGCGATAGCCACGCGGAGGCCGGTGAATGATCCAGGCCCGACCGCGACCGCGACGCGATCGACCGACGAGAGGGCGGTCCGGGTCGAGAGGAGAGCGCGCTCGATCGCCGGGAAGAGCTCGTCGCCCTGCCGCCGCGGTGCGCGCCAGGTCTCCTCGGCCAGGACGTCGCGGCCGTCGAAGAGCGCCACCGACGCCCAGTCGGTCGACGTGTCAAGCGCTAATAACACTCGCCCGAAGCTCCTCAACGAACTCGGCGGAGCGCGGACCGGTGGCCGCGACGACGATGCGGCGCTTTGTGTCCGCGATGTGCTCGAGCTTCACCTCGAGGCGGTCGTCGGGCAGCAGCGGACCGGCGCGGTCGGGCCACTCGATAACGGTGACGCCGCCGGCGTCGAGACATTCTTCCCATCCGGTGTTCGCGAGGTCGACGCCCTCGAGGCGGTAGAGATCTATGTGAAAGAAGGGCAGCCGACCGCCGCCGTGCTCGCGCATGATGATGAATGTCGGGCTCGAGATATCGGCCGCGTCGAGGCCGAGGCCGATCGCGACACCGCGGGCG